>NZ_JAHPYJ010000031.1:0-25328 GCF_019041935.1 Erysipelatoclostridium sp. MSK.7.34 | reverse complement strand
CAACATAGGCTTATAGCCTCAGAGAAAACCACGTCTTTTAGGCGTGGTTTTTATTTGCTTAAAATTTATGTTTGGATTAAGATAATAATGTTGTTAGGAGGTTTTTATGGCTAAAAAAATTAAAACTAATGCTTTACGTTTATTAGATCAAGCAAAGATTGATTACGAAATAAAGGAATATGAATATGATGAAGATCATTTAAGTGGTGAACATATTGTTGCACAAGTTGAAATACCGGCTAAAGATATTTTTAAGACACTGGTTTTAAAAGGAAACCGTGGTTTTTTAGTATGCTGTATACCGGTATTAGAGGAAATAGATTTAAAAAAATTGGCAAAGTTATCTAATAATAAAAGTGTAGCAATGATTCATATGAAGGATTTATTAGCAACGACCGGATATATTCGTGGAGGCTGTAGTCCAGTGGGAATGAAGAAAAAATTTGATACTTATTTTGATTGCTCAATTAATGAGTGTGATAAAATTGCTCTCAGTGCTGGAAAAAGAGGATATCAAATGATTGTAGAAGCAAAGCAGTTACTAGCATATTTAGATGCGGTAGTTGGTGATGTGATAAGGAGATAGCGATGATTCAATGTTATTATGGTAATGGTAAAGGAAAAACTACTGCTGCAGTAGGACAAGCATTAAGAATGGCTGGGGCAGATAAAAAAGTATTATTTCTACAATTTTTGAAAGACGGTGACAGCAGTGAAATAAAGATGCTGAAAAAGTGTGGAATTAAAGTGTTGTATGCTAAAATGCCTCAGATGTTTATTGATATGCATGATCCAGAGATGATAAAATTGGTGAGTCGTTTAGAAGATGAGTTATTTGAACAAATAGATGAAAGTTATGAAGGAATTGTTTTAGATGAAATTCTTGATGCAATTGCTTTAAATTTATTAAATGAAGGGAAAGTGTATGATTGCTTGGTAAGCTTAAAAGAAACTCACGAGGTAATTTTAACAGGGCGTCAGCCTAGTCATAAATTAAAACCGATTCTAGATTATTCGAGTGAAATTAAGAAACATAAGCATCCATATGATAAAGGAATAAAAGCGCGTAAAGGAATTGAGTTCTAATTTGTAGTAATTTCATTTATAAAACAAGTAGTTATTTTTTTACAGGTTTGTTATAATTAAATTAAGAGGTGAAAAACATGAACTACAATGAAGAATATCAAAGATGGGTAAATTGTGAAAATTTAGATCCATCACTAAAAGCAGAGTTAGCAAGCATGAATGAAAAGGAAAAAGAGGATGCATTCTATATGAACCTAGAGTTTGGAACTGCAGGAATGCGAGGAATTTTAGGGGCTGGTACTAACCGAATGAACATCTATACAATTAGAAAGGCTAATGTTGGCTTTGCTAAATATGTATTAGGTTTACCAGAAGGAAAAGAACGTGGAGTCGCAATTGGTTATGATAACCGCCACATGTCTTACAAATTTGCAATTGAAAGTGCGAAAGTTTTAGCTACTTATGGAATTAAATCTTATATTTTTGAAAGTTTAAGACCAACTCCAGAATTATCTTATGCAGTACGTTATTTAAAATGTGCTGGTGGGATTATGATCACTGCAAGTCATAACCCTAAAGAATACAACGGTTATAAAGTATATGATGATACTGGATGCCAATTAATTCCTGAATGGGGAGATCAAGTAGTTGCATATGTAAATGAAGTTAAAGATGAATTGGCAGTAGAAGTAATTAGCGATGAAGAAGCTTATCCATATATTACATGGATCGGTGAAGAAGTAGATGAAGCATATTATCAAGAAGTAATGGCAATTGAAATTAATCCCGGTATGGATAAAAAAGATTTCAAAATTGTTTTCTCACCACAACACGGTACTTCAAATCTACCAGTTAGAAATTGTTTGAGTCGTTTAGGCTATAATGTTATTCCGGTTTTAGCTCAGTGTGCACCAGATCCTGATTTTTCAAATACTAAATCACCAAATCCTGAAGTTGACTGCTCATATGATCTAGCAATTAAAAAAGCTAAAGAAGTTGATGCAGATGTCGTTGTAATTTGCGATCCTGATGGTGATAGATTAGGTGTTGTTGCTAAACATGATGGTGAATATGTATTGATGTCTGGAAATCAAAGTGCTGCAGTATATTTAGAATATATTTTAAGCGAACTTAAAAAGCAAGGTAAATTACCAGCTAATGCAGTAATGTATAATACGATCGTTACTAGTGATTTAGGTGAATTGGTGTCTAAATCTTATGGTGTTGAGGTTGAAAAAACATTGACAGGATTTAAATTTATCGGTGATAAGATTCGTAAATATGAAAAAACAAAAGAAAAAGAATTTATCTTCGGATATGAAGAATCTTATGGTTGTGTAGTTAAGGATTTCGTTCGTGATAAAGATGCAGTTCAAGCGGTTGTAATGGCAGCAGAAGCTGGTAATTTCTATAAACATCAAGGAAAAGATCTAATTGATGTTTTAAATGAATTATATGCTAAACATGGTACGTTTAAAGAATCGCAAATTGCTTTAAGCAAAGCCGGAGCTGAAGGTGCAAAACGTATTAAAGAAATTATGGATAATTTAAGAAAAGATGCTCCAAGTGTGATTGGAGGATATAAAGTATTAGCAGTAGAAGATTATCAAAGTAGTCAACGTATTGAAAATGAAACTACGACAGTTATTGATCTACCTAAATCAAATGTATTAAAATACTATTTGGAAGATGGATCATGGATTGCGGCTCGTCCTAGTGGAACAGAACCAAAATGTAAATTCTATTTTTCAATAAAAGGTAATGATGCTGATGATGCGAGTGTAAAAACAGAAGTTTTCCAAAAAGATATATTAAGTATTATTGGTGAATAGATTATAAAAAGATGGACTTTAGAGAGTTTATGCTCTAATTTGAGTAAAAACTCTTTAGCTCCATCTTTTTTATTTAAAATCAGTAAAAAACAGTAAAAAAAATTATTATTTTACTGTTTTGCTTTTATTTATTAGTATAATTTTAATAAGATTTAATCATTTTAGTTAAAATATAATAAAATTAAGTAAAAAATAAGTAAAATAATCAGTAAAAATATTTACATTATTTTATTATAATTATATAATATAAATAGATATAAAAACATCGATGAACAAATATCTAAAAATAAATATATGAGGAGAACGAAAATGTATCAAAGACTTATGGATATTATGTCTGAAAGATTATTGCCTATTGCAACTAAAATTGGTTCACAAAAACATTTAGTCGCATTACGTGATTCATTTATTGCAACGATGCCTGTGGTTATGACGGGATCGATCGCATTATTGTTAAATGCTTTTTTTGTAGATTTTCCTGCTGAATTTGGGTGGACAGGAATCACTGACGCATTTCAATGGTTGATTAGTATTAATAATTTGATTTTTAATGGGAGTTTAGCAATTGTTTCCTTAGTCTTTATTTTTGCTTTAGGATATAATATCGCTAAAGTATACGAAACAGATAAATTATCTGGAGGATTAGTTGCTTTATCATCATTTGTTATTTCTTTAGGAACAAGTATTACGCAAACATTTCAATTAGAGGGTGTTAGTGCTGATATTGGGAAAATTATTAATCAGGTCACTGGCTTGAATTTTAGTGATGGAAATTTATCAGTAACGATCAATGGCTTATTACCAGGAAACCAAATTAATTCACGTGGTTATTTTACAGCAATTGTTATTGGTTTTTTAGCGGTAGTGATTTATAGTAAATTCATGAAGAAAAACTGGACGATTAAATTACCTGATTCTGTACCTCCGGCAATCTCGGTGCCATTTACTTCAATTATTCCGGCTTTTATTGCTATGTATGCTGTAGCAGCAATTACTTATGGATTTAATTTGGTGACAGGTCAATTAATTATTGATTGGATCTATGATATTTTACAAACACCATTGTTGGGCTTCTCTCAAAATCCGCTTTCTATTATTTTAGTAGCTTTTTTAACTCAATTATTTTGGTTTTTTGGAATCCACGGTGGGAATGTTATGGCACCGATCATGGAAGGTGTTTTTGGTGTTGCATTATTGGCGAATCTTGAAGCTTTCCAAAAAGGAACAGAAATACCATATTTATGGACGAGTGTATCATATGGTGCCTTTGTCTGGTATGCAACATTAGGCCTGTTAATTGCAATTTTTTGGCAATCTAAAAATAAACATTATCGTGAAGTAGCTAAATTAGGTATAGCTCCAGTAATGTTTAATATTGGTGAACCTGTTATGTATGGGCTGCCAACTGTCTTGAATCCGTTAATGTTCATTCCTTTCCTGTTGGCACCAATTGTATTGTCAGCAGTTGCTTATGGGGCAACAGCATTAGGATTAGTTGCACCAGTTACACAAAATGTTACTTGGGTCATGCCGCCGGTTCTTTATGGATTCTTTGCAACTGGTTTTGATTGGCGAGCAATTATTTTATCACTTGTAAATCTGGCTTTAGCTGTAATTATTTATTTACCGTTTGTTAAGTTGGCAAACAATCCTAAATTTGAAGAAAAATAAGTGGAAGAGGTAAATAATATTGGGTAGTATTGAAGTAAATAAAGAGTTTTTCATCAATGGAAATAAAGTTAAGATTATTTCTGGAGCAGTGCATTATTTTCGAATTGTACCTGAGTATTGGCGCGACACACTCTTGGATTTAAAAGCAATGGGATGCAATACTGTTGAAACATATGTACCATGGAATCTACATGAACCATATCAAGGAAAATATGATTTTTCGGGTATTAAAGACATTGAAACATTTTTGAAACTAGCTGAGGAATTGGAATTATTTGTTATATTACGAGCTTCACCTTATATATGCGCTGAATGGGAAATGGGTGGTTTACCAGCATGGTTGTTAAAATATCCTCGTATTCGTTTACGAACTAATGATAAACAATATCTTAAATGTCTGGATCAATATTTTTCAATTTTATTACCTAAATTAAGTAAGTATCAAATTACTCAAAATGGGCCGATAATATTGGCTCAATTAGAAAATGAATATGGTTCATATGGTGAAGATAAAGAATATTTATTGGCTGTGTATCAGATGATGAGAAAATATGGAATTGAAGTACCTCTCTTTACAGCTGATGGAACATGGCATGAAGCCTTAAATGCGGGTTCTTTATTGGAAAAAAAAGTTTTTCCTACAGGAAACTTTGGATCACAAGCAAAAGAAAATATTACAGTGTTAAAAAAATTCATGGAATCCCATCAAATTACGGCACCGTTAATGTGTATGGAATTTTGGGATGGCTGGTTTAATCGCTGGAATCAAGAAATAATTAAAAGAGATCCCCAAGAATTTGTAAATTCAGCGCAAGAAATGTTGTCGTTGGGCAGTGTCAATTTTTATATGTTTCAAGGCGGGACAAATTTTGGATGGATGAATGGCTGTTCGGCTCGAAAAGAACATGATTTGCCCCAAATAACTTCATATGATTATGATGCGATTCTAACTGAGTATGGTGCTAAAACAGAGAAATACCATTTATTGAGAGAAGTAATCACTGGAAAAAAAGAGCGTTTACCAGAGCGGCGTCAAACTAAAAATTATGGTCAAATAATAAAAAATCGAAGTGTCTCTTTATTTAGTACGCTTGATTGTATTGCTGCCTGTCATCAGTCTGATTGGCCTTTAACGATGGAAGAGTTAGATCATTATTATGGTTACGTGGTCTATCAACATACTTTTAAAAGTTATACTGATGATTTACGGATGCGAATTATTGATGGACGTGATCGAGCAAAAATATATCTGGATGATCAAGAGATTGCTACTCAATATCAAGAAGAAATTGGTGATGAGATTAATTTACCGACACATAGCAATGATACTCATGATTTAAAGATATTAATGGAAAATATGGGTCGGGTCAATTATGGTTCTAAGTTACAAGCTGAGACGCAACAAAAAGGAATCCGTAATGGGGTAATTTTAGATATCCATTTTACCAAAAAATGGAAACATTACTGTCTTAATTTTGAGCATCTTGATTTATTGAACTGGGAAAATGGTTATCAATCAGGCCCAGGTTTCCATGAATATATTTTTGAAGCTGATGAAGTTAAAGAAACTTTTATTGATTTGGAAGGCTTTGGAAAGGGTGTGGTCTTTGTAAATGGTCATCATTGTGGCAGATTCTATGAGGCCGGACCAACACTATCACTATATATACCAGGTCCGTTTTTAAAAAAAGGGATTAATCAAATTATTATTTTTGAAACAGAAGGCTGCTATCGTGACAAGATTGAATTAATTGGTCAGCCAAAATATCTATAAACAGTAGAAGTATTCTGATTAAAAGAAGTTTAAATTCTAGACAAGTGAATTTAAACTTTTTTTACTAATGATCTTAATGAGAAATGATTATTAAAAGAATATCTAGAAATTATGATAGAATTCACTTATAATACTATGAAAGAGCTGTTTTATCGATTGAGGAGGGTTAATATGGCTACATTAAAAGAGGTTGCTGAATTTGCGAATGTTTCAATCGCAACTGTATCACGAATATTAAATGATGACAATTCATTGACTGTTTTACCAGAAACGAAAGAAAAAGTCATCAAAGCAGCTGAACAATTAAACTATATTCCTAAATCAAAACGTAAGGGAAATCATGATGAAGCTTTGACAGTGGCAGTTATCCAGTGGTATTCTTTTGAACAAGAAATGCGCGATACATATTATTTATCTTTGATTCAAGGTGTTGAAAATTATTTAAAAACAAATGGAATCATTGCTAAAAGAATTAGAAAAGACGATATGGATTTAAATAAGGTTTTGGAAAATGTTCAAGGAATTATCTGTATTGGTAAGTTTGAATTTGAAGTGGTAAAAGAATTAAAGGAGTACACTGAAAATATTGTTTTGTTGGATATGGATATCAGCCCTGTAACTGAATGTTGTGTAACTTTGGATTTTGATAACGCAATGTTTCAGGTGGTTGATTATTTTAACCGTTTAGGTCATAAACATATTGGTTTTTTAGGACGGGGCGAGTACGAAGAATTATCACTTCATATTAGTACTAGAAAGAGTAGTTTTATTAAATATTGCCAGTATTTTGGCTTGAAATATACTGAATTGCTGCTGGAAAATGAATTAACGAGTGAAGCTGGCTATAATTTGATACATAATTTAGCTAAAACCGAGGAACTTCCAACGGCTATTTTTGCTGTCAACGATCCAATTGCTATAGGTGCAATGCGGGCATTACAAGATCAGGGAATAAGAGTTCCTGAACAAGTTTCTATTATTGGGTTTAATAATATTGAAGCTGGTAATTTTACTACACCATCATTAACGACTGTTTATGCGCCTTCAAAGGAGATGGGAAATCTTGGTGCGATGCTGTTACATGAAATGATTTTAAAGAAAAAAGCTTT
This sequence comes from Erysipelatoclostridium sp. MSK.7.34, assembly GCF_019041935.1. Taxonomy (NCBI): domain Bacteria; kingdom Bacillati; phylum Bacillota; class Erysipelotrichia; order Erysipelotrichales; family Coprobacillaceae; genus Thomasclavelia; species Erysipelatoclostridium sp. MSK.7.34. The sequence goes on along the minus strand of NZ_JAHPYJ010000031.1, from coordinate 17,916 downwards.
ATTTCCGATGCGAGTACAGTTGCCATGCTCGTTACTAGAACGTAAATCATGTAAGAAAATTATATAAAATTAGTGTTATTAGGATAGTTTTTGCTGCTGTGGTCTTAAAATCAAGAATGTTTGATTATTAGGCCGCTTTTTTTATTTTACTTAAATAAATGTTGAATTTAGTATTATATTATCAATTATCGGCGTAATGAAAGCGCTATCTTTTTAATGAAATACCAGATAAATTATGTTATAATGGGAATATCTAAGAAAAGGGGGAGTGACACATGCTCGATGATTTTTTAATTCACGTATTTCACAAAGGAAATACATTAGAAGCGTATAAAGTATTTGGTGCTCATTTAGAAACAAATGACCACAAAAAAGGTGTCCGCTTCACCGTCTATGCACCTAATGCACGAAGTGTACAAGTCGTAGGTGATTTTAATGACTGGGATGGGCAAAACCATTATATGGAAAGGTATACAGATGGAGGAATCTGGACTTTATTTATTCCTGGGGTAAAAGAATTTGCTCTTTATAAGTACCGGATTGAAACACAAAATTTTGCGACAGTAGATCGTGCTGATCCATATGCGTTTTATAGTGAGTTACGACCAGGAACAGCGTCAAGGGTTTACAATATTGAACGGTTTCGTTGGGCTGATAAAAAATGGCTTAATAGCCGAACAAAGAATTTTGATAAACCAATGAATATTTATGAAGTAAATATTGGTTCTTGGAAAATGAAAAAGGATTTTACGGCAGAAGAAGACGGTGAATTCTACTCTTATGAAGAGATGATAGAGCTTCTAATTCCATATTTAGTTGAAAATAACTATACTCATTTGGAATTAATGCCACTGACAGAATTTCCGTTTGATGGTTCGTGGGGGTATCAAGCAACTGGGTATTTTAGTATAACTAGTCGTTATGGTGAACCGAAAGGTTTAATGAAATTTATCAATGCTTGTCATAAGGCGGGAATAGGTGTCATTATGGATTTTGTTCCTGCACATTATGTAAAAGATGGACATGGTCTTTATAAGTTTGATGGTGGATTTGTATATGATTATCCAGATATTAATCGTCGTTATACTGAATGGGACAGTGTTTATTTTGATGTTGGGCGTGAAGAAGTTAGAAGCTTTTTAATGAGTAGTGTTGGCTTTTTAGCTGAATATTTCCACATTGATGGGATACGTTTTGATGCGGTAAGTAACTTGATCTATTGGAAAGGCAATAAAGAAGCTGGAGTTAATGATGGTGCGTTAGAATTCATGAAACGTATGAATAATCATATGAAGGGTTATTATCCTGGTGTGATGTTGATTGCTGAAGATTCAAGTGATTTTAATGGCGTTACAAAAGCACCAGATATTGGTGGCCTTGGATTTGATTATAAATGGGATTTGGGATGGATGAATGATACTTTAAAATATATGAAACTAGATCCAGTTTATCGTCAAGGTGATCATAATTTACTAACGTTCTCGATGGCTTATTTTTATAGTGAAAATTTCATTTTACCATTTTCTCATGATGAAGTAGTTCATAGTAAGGGAACTATCATTGATAAAATTTGGGGTAATAATGAACAAAAATTTGCCCAATTAAAAACACTTTATACTTATATGATGATTCATCCTGGAAAGAAATTAAATTTCATGGGAAATGAATTGGGTGAATATAAAGAGTGGGATGAAAAGGTAGCTTTAGGATGGAATATTCTTAAGTATCCTATTCATGATTCCTTTCATAAATTTATGATTAGATTAAATGAAGTTTATAAAACATATCCATGTATGTATGAACAGGATTATGGAATGGATGGTTTTGAATGGTTAGTTGTTGATGATCGAGCACAAAGTGTATTTGCAATTGAAAGAAAAGGAACGGATGGAAGTTCTTTAATTGCTGTTATGAATTTTACAGGAAACAAACATGAGGGATATATGGTTCCAGTAAATCAGCCAGGAAGTTATAAAGAAATTTTAAATAGTGATACTGATATCTATACTGGAAGCAATTTCGTTAATAAACGGGCTATAAAAGCTAAAGAGGGTCAAACTTTAAATAAGGAATATTACATACCAGTAAATATTGCGCCATTTGGCAGCATGATTTTCGAATATAAAGGCTCTAAATAATGAACTGGTATAAGAGGAGATAAAATGTTTAAGAATAAAGAAGAATTTAAATTTGAATTTTCAAGAAGAATTATAGAATCTTATGGACGAACTGTAGAAGAAGCACATATTACTGAACGCTTCTTAGTTTTGGAAACAATGGTTCGTGACTATGCTTCAGTAAACTGGGCAACTAGTAAAGCGATTATTCGTAATAACTATCAAAAACAAATGCATTATTTCTCAATGGAATTTCTAATGGGACGATTATTAGTAAATAATATGATGAACTTAGGAATATATCAGATTGCTAAAGATGGTCTTGAAGAATATGGAATCAATATTCATGATTTAGAGGAGCTTGAAACAGATGCTGGTCTAGGAAACGGTGGTCTTGGAAGACTAGCAGCTTGCTTTATGGATTCATTGGCTTCACTAGCATATCCGGGGCATGGGCATACGATTCGTTATGAATATGGATTATTTAAACAAAAAATTGAAAATGGTTATCAAATCGAATTACCAGATCAATGGATGCAAACAGGATTTAACTGGGAAGTGAGAAAGCCGAAACATCGAGTACCAGTAAAGTTCTTTGGTAAAATTATTTTTAATGAAACGACAGGGAAATATGAACATGTTGATGCTGAGGAAGTGTACGCAGTTCCTTATGATGTCCCTATTGTCGGTAATGATACTACAAATACTAATACGCTTCGTTTGTGGAGTGCTGAAGCAAGTGATAATATTCCTGCAAATCAAGATTTTAGGCAATATATCCAAAATGTTAGAGATATTTGTCAAATGTTATACCCTGATGACTCAACTCCTGCGGGAAAAATGTTGCGTTTGAAACAAGAATATTTCTTTACTTGTGCAGGATTAAATTCTATTGTAAGGGCGCATTTAAGACAATATCCAAATTTGAATAATTTCCATCAAAAAAATGTTATCCAATTAAATGATACACATCCTGTTTTAGCAATTCCTGAATTAATGCGTATTTTGATTGATGAACAAGGATATGAATGGGAAGAAGCATGGGATATTACGACACAGACGTTTGCTTATACAAATCATACGATTTTAGCTGAAGCGCTTGAAACATGGCCAATCAGTTTAATGCAGTCATTATTGCCAAGAGTTTATGAAATTATTGAAGAAATTCATCGACGTTTTATTGGGTATGTTAAAATGGCAAGTGACCGTGATGAAGAGTTATTGAATCGAGTAATGATTTTACGCGATGGTACAGTCTACATGGCGCGACTTGCAATTGTTGGAAGTTTTAGTGTCAATGGGGTGGCAAAATTACATTCTGATATTCTAGCGGAACGTGAATTAAAAGATTTTGCACAATTATATCCATCAAAATTTAATAATAAGACTAATGGGATTACACATCGTCGCTGGTTAGCATATTGCAATCCAGAACTATCATCATTAATTAGTGAATATATCGGAGATGAATGGATCAAGCATCCTGAAAGATTAGAAGATCTAATGGGGCATTTAGATGATCTTACCCTTCAAGATCGTTTCTTGGCGGTGAAAAAAGAAAGAAAACAAATTTTAGCTGACTATATTAAAGAACATAACGGAATTACTGTTGATGTTGACAGTATCTTTGATATTCAAGTAAAACGTCTTCATGCTTATAAACGTCAATTATTAAATATTCTTCATGTTATTGATCTGTATTTAAGAATGAAAGAAAATCCTGATTTTAGAATTGAACCGAGAACATTTATTTTTGGGGCAAAAGCTGCAAGTGGATATTATTTTGCTAAAAAAGTTATTAAGTTAATTAATAGTGTTGGCGATGTTGTAAATAATGATTCGGAAACTAATAAATACTTAAAAGTAGTCTTTTTAGAAAATTACGGAGTTACTTTAGCTGAAAAAATCATGCCAGCGGCTGATGTATCGGAACAAATCTCAACTGCTGGTAAAGAGGCTAGTGGTACGGGAAATATGAAATTTATGATGAATGGTGCGATTACATTAGGGACTTTGGATGGAGCAAATGTTGAAATTGCAGAATTAGTTGGTGAAGAAAACTGTGTAATCTTTGGAATGAAAGATCATGAAGTTAAAGAATTACAAATGAGTGGTGCTTATAAGGCATGGGATTATTATAATAATAATCCAAGATTAAAGAGAATTATCGATAGCTTGATGGATGGTACATTCCATGAGAATCGTGAAGAATTCCGGGTTATTTTTGAAGAGTTAATGAATAAAAATGATGAATATTTTGTTTTGGCTGATTATGAAGCATATTGCCAAGCTCAAAGTTCTGTGCGTGATCTATATAAAGATCGTTCAAGATGGGCAAAAGTATGTCTAACAAATATTGCAAAGAGTGGGTTCTTCTCATCAGATCGAACTATTCAACAATATGTTGACGATATTTGGCATTTAGATAAAGTAAAATTTTAAGGGATTGAAAATCCCTTTTTCTTTTGATTAAAATTGGTATATAAGTTATTGATAAAACCCAAATTATCTGTATATAGTCTAAAAAAATGCTGATTATCTACATTTTATATCATTGCTATCTGAGAAGTGATAGGATATAATGAACACGAGATGAAAGGGTGAAAATCATGGAAAAAAGTGCCATTAGAATGATTGCAAAGATGGTATCTGTAAATAAAATCGAAGTACAATTGATTAGAAGATATTACGAAGGAAATTGTCCTCGTTTTTATTTGAGAGATTTAAATAATAATACTTTGATAGAAATAGAAATATCCGCTAAATTTGTAGAAGAAGAATACGTTCATTACTATTTCGATAATGTCGAAATAGATTTTTGTCATGTTTATCAAATTGTAGATGCATATGGTTTAGCGGAAACCCTCCAATATACTCAACTGATCTATGATGCTGAGTTTTTAAAAAATAACTATTATGATGGTAATGATTTAGGAAATTCATATCATGAAGATTATACGATTTTTAAAGTATGGGCTCCAACAGCGTTAGCTGTTAAAGTTGCAATTACTAAAGACCATACTACATATAGTTATGAAATGAAAAGAATTGGTAACGGTGTTTTTTGTTCATATGTTGCGGGAAATTTTGATAACTGTGAGTATGTTTATCTAGTACGACATCATGATAGTTATATTAAGGCATTGGATCCATATGCTTATGGATCTTCATCAAATGGTAAAAGTAGTTATATTGTTGATTTAAATAAGATTAAGATCGACCTGAATCGGGAATGTTTAAAGCCATTAAAAAATAAGACAGATGCGATTATTTATGAAGCTAGTGTCCGTGATTTTACGATGTATGAAAACAGTTTAAGTAAGTACAAAGGAAAATTCGCTGGAATTAGAGAAACTGGGTTATTGACTAAACATGGTAATAGTGCAGGGTTAGATTATTTAGTGGAATTAGGAATAACACATATACAATTATTGCCAATCTATGATTTTGCGACTGTCGATGAAAATCACCAGGAAGTACTATATAATTGGGGATATGATCCAGCTCAGTATAATGTTCCTGAAGGAAGTTATTGTACAAATCCTAATGATGGTTACAGCAGGATCGTTGAGTGTAAACAGATGATAGCAGATCTGCATGCGAAAGGAATTCGGGTAGTGATGGATGTTGTCTATAACCATATGTATGATGTTAATGCGAGTGCTTTTGAACGAATCGTACCTGGCTACTATTTTAGAAAAAATCCAGATGGGAGTTTATCAAATGGTTCATGGTGTGGTAATGATTTGGATAGTGGTGAACATATGGTGCGTAAGTATATTATAGATATGTCGAGACGCTGGCAAAGTTTTTATGGTGTTGACGGGTATCGTTTTGATTTAATGGGAATTATTGATATTGAAACGATTAATCGTGTCTATCAAATTTGTTCTGCTTACGATGCTTCATTTATGGTTTATGGGGAGGGTTGGAATATGCCGACTAATTTACCAGATGAGCAAAAGGCGATGCAGGATAATCATGCAAAAATGCCGAAAATTAGTTTTTTTAATGATGAATATCGTGAGGTTATTAAAGGTGGAAGCAGTGATAATGTTTTAGTTAATAAAGGTTTTATTACGGGAAATCTTTACGAAACAGAAAAGGCAAGAAATGTAATTACAGCGACTAATCGTTATACAAGTCCGGACCAATCAATTAATTATGTTGAATGTCATGATAATGCGACGGTTTTTGATAAATTGTATATTTCTAATGTTGAAGAAGGTTTAGATGGGATAATAACTCGACAAAAGAATCTTACGATCATGGTGTTATTGTCGCAGGGAATTCCCTTTATCCATGCGGGACAAGAATTTTATCGAACTAAAGGCGGGATTGGGAATACTTATAATTCACCTGATAATATTAACTGTATTAATTGGGATTTTCGAGATATTTATAAAGATGATATTAATGAGATAAGAAAAATTATTCAATTACGTAAAGATAATAAGTGTTTTCGCTATGCAACTAGAAAAGAGATTGAAGCAAATGTTATGGTTGAAAATATTGACTTTAAAATGTTAAAATATACTCTAAAACAAGATGAAGGTGAATATCGTGAATTTGTTATTTACATTAACCCATCAAGTTTTACATTTGATTATGAAGAAACTGCTTATCAGCACCTTTATGGTGAAATTACTGATCAGCAAATAGGAGCTAGAACGATTGTTGTTCTAGCAAGATAGGAGAATTAAATTGAAATTAATTGTAGGATTGGGAAACCCTGGGAAAGAGTATGAAGGAACTCGTCACAACTGTGGGTTTATGGTAGTAGATGAATTAGCTAATAAATTAAATACAGAAATAAATCAGAATAAATTCAAAGGTTTATATACAAAGGTAAAATATCATGGAGAAGATGTTATTTTATTAAAGCCGCAAACATATATGAATCTTTCTGGTGAGTCAGTAATTGCTGCAATGAATTTTTTTAAACTGGATAAAGAAGATATTATTGTTATCTATGATGATCTGGATATGCCGGTTGGTAAATTAAGATTACGTAAAACTGGCAGCGCTGGGGGGCATAATGGGATAAAAAACATTATCGCTCATTTATCTAGTCAAGATTTTAAACGAATTCGTGTGGGAATTGATCGTCACAAGTATATGAAAGTAGTTGATTATGTTTTATCAAGGTTTGCAAAAGAGGAGACTGAAGCAATCAATCAAGGAATTGATAAGGCTAGTGATGCTGTTTTGGATTATCTTGATCATGATTTTGATTACATTATGAATCGTTATAATTAGAGGTTTATATGAAGAAGATAGATGAAATATTGAAACAAAACCCTGCCTTTAAAACATTGTTAAAGGGAGAGGGGAATATCATTGTTAATGATCTTAACGATGAGGCACTATTAGTAACTAGTGCCTTTTTGACATTACAAAAAGATATTATTGTAATTAAACCAAATCAGTATGAGGCTAACTTGTTGTATCAACAGATTTCATTGATTAATGAAAAAGACAGCTTATTTTTTCCAGTTGATGAGTCATATCGAATTGAAGCTTTAGCCTCATCGCCAGAACTATTAGGACAGCGAATTGATGCTTTATATCAATTGACAACTGATCAGCCTAAAATTTTAATTACTCATGGACAGGCCCTGGTACGGTATTTACCAAGTAGACAGTTATTTTTAGATAATTGTTTAAATCTAAAAACAGGAATGCAAATTGATATATATGATTTGCAAAAACTTTTGATCAAGGCTGGTTATACATCAGCACCGCGAGTAGATCAGCCGTTTTATTTTTCTAAACGTGGTGGAGTAATCGATGTTTTTTCAATTCAATATGATAATCCATTACGGATTGAATTTTTTGATGATGAGATTGATAATATACGTTTTTATAATCAAAATAGTCAAAGAACGATAGAAAAGGTTAAAGAAGTAACCATTATTCCCGCTAGTGATATTTTATATGATGAACAAGAAGTCCCGGCTGTTTTAAGTAAAATCAATGATTTAAGAGACCGGCAGATTGAAGAACTTGATGAGTTATATCAAGAAGATTATTTAAGTAAAGTATCAATAGATCAAGAAAATTTGCGGAATCATGATACTAGTTTTACGATGTATGGTTATTTTAATTTATTTAATCAGACAGCTAGTTTATTAGATTATCTCGATACCCCGCTAATCATCCAAGCAAACAATCATGATATTAATTTTGCTTATAAGAACTATTTAGAAGAAAATCATTATTATTATCAAGAATTGGCTAGTATTGGGAAAACTATTAAAGGTTTGAATCTATTTAGAGATTTATATGAAGTGATTGATAGAAAATCAGTTAATTTTAAACCTTTTGCTCAAAGTGATAAAGATGTGTTGTTTAATGCTCGTGCTATTATGATCAATAATGATGATGAGGCAATGATTATTAATCAAATTAGAGCTTATTTAAAGTTATCAAAAGTTGTTGTAGCTTTAGATGATGATCATCAATTAAAATTAATGACTGAATTATTTGATCGTCATGAAATGGCATATACTTTGATTGGGATAAAAGATGAAATATATCCGGGGTTGAATATTGCGGTAAATAAAATTGGTTTTGGAATCGAATTAGTTGATGAAAAAATTGTTATTATAAGTGCAAATGAATTATTCAAAACACGTAATATTAAAAAACCAAAATATTTTAAGTATAAGAATGCAAAGGTTTTAAAAGATTATCAAGAATTAAATATTGGTGATTATGTTGTACATGATAATCATGGGATAGGGCAATACTTAGGAATTAAAACATTAGAAGTTCAAGGATTTCATAAAGATTATTTATATGTAGCCTATGCTGGAGACGATACTTTATATATACCGGTTGAACAATTTAAGATGATTAGGAAGTATTCAAGTAATGAGGGTAAAGTTCCTAAAATTAATAAATTGGGAGGCTCACAATGGCAGAAAACAAAAGCCAAAGCACGGAGTAAAGTTGATGATATTGCTGATAAGTTAATTGAAATTTATTCTGCTCGTATTAATCAGCCTGGCTATGCTTTCCCAAGTGATAGTGAGATTCAGCTGGAGTTTGAACGCTCATTTGGTTATGAATTAACAGTTGACCAGTTACGTTCAGTTGAAGAAATTAAAGCCGACATGGAAAAGAGTCAGCCGATGGATCGCTTGCTATGCGGAGATGTTGGATTTGGGAAAACGGAAGTTGCTTTAAGAGCAGCATTTAAGGCTATTCTAGGAAATAAACAGGTTGCTTTTTTGTGTCCCACAACAATTTTATCAATGCAGCATTATAAAACAATGATTGCACGATTTAAGGATTTTCCTGTCAAAATTGCTTTATTGAATCGCTTTACATCGACTAAGGAAAAGAAGCAGATACTAAGTGATTTAAAATTAGGAAATATTGATCTGCTTGTAGGGACACATCGAATTTTATCAAAGGATATTGTTTTTAAAGATATTGGATTATTATGTATAGATGAAGAACAGCGTTTTGGTGTTAAACAAAAAGAGAAAATTAAAGAGTATCGTAAAACTATTGATGTTTTGACCCTTACAGCTACCCCGATTCCTCGAACTTTACAAATGTCATTGATGGGAATTCGCGGATTGTCACAAATTGAAACTCCTCCTAAGAATCGTCAGCCAGTTCAAACATATGTTATTGAAAAAAATAATGTTTTAATTAAACAGATCATTGAACGAGAATTAGCTCGTGATGGACAGGTTTTCTATTTGTATAACCGAACTAGTCAGATTGCTAATGTTGCTTATAATATTACTTTATCAGTACCTGGGGCAAGGGTAGCGGTAGGTCATGGGCAAATGGATAAAAATGAATTAGAAGATGTAATGATGCGTTTTGTGAACAAGGAATTTAATGTTCTCGTTTGCACAACGATTATTGAAACAGGAATCGATATTCCTAATGCAAATACGATTATTGTTGAAGACGCTGATAAATTTGGATTAAGTCAGTTATACCAGATTAAAGGGCGCGTAGGGAGAAGTAATCGTGGTGCATATGCTTATTTGTTATATAATCCTACTAAAGTTTTAAATGAAGAAGCTAGTAAACGGCTTAAGGCAATTAAGGAGTTTACTGAATTAGGAAGTGGATATAAAATTGCTATGCGTGATTTAGCAATTCGCGGTTCAGGAGATATTTTGGGTGGTACACAATCAGGCTTTATTGATTCAATTGGTTTTGAGATGTATATGAAGATTCTTCAAGATGCTATTAACGAAAAAATGGGTAAAGAGGATGTGGAAGCAGAAAAAGAAATCAAAAGTGTTAATGTCAAAGTTGATGGATATATTCCTCATGATTATGTATCTAGTGATATTGAAAAACTTGAACTATATCAGCGTCTAGATAATGCCAAAACGATAAGCGGTGTTGATCATCTAAAATCAGAATTTATTGATTATTACGGTAAATTACCAGAGGAAGTAAGTACATTAGTAGAAAAACGGAAGTTAGATATTTTAGCATCTACTGAAATTATTGAAAACTTAGCGGAAGTTAAAGGGAAGATGGAAATTACTTTTACTAAAGGATATAGTCAAAATGTTAAAGGGGATCAATTGTTTGAATTAGTCAATCGACTTTTCACTAAACCTGTGTTTAGGCAATTAGGTGGTAAAATTGTAATTGTCTTGCCAAAAGGTGATCAATGGCTTGAGCGAATCAATCAATTGATAACGACATTAAACAGTTAGCAAACAGAGTATTCTTGAATAGGGAGATTTGTTTTTAAAGCAAATCTCTTTTTTTTGTTAGAAAAACTAACAAAAAATGAACAATGTTCATTGAATGCTTGTTGATGATAGCATATAATAAGTGTGAAAAGAGATGATGAGATGACTAGTCAGCGTTTTAATAAAACAATTGAACGAAAAAAAGAGATTATCAAAGCTGCGATGCAATTATTTAGTGAAAAAGGATACGCGCAAACATCAATGCGTGATATTGCTAGGACAATGGGAGTTTCGTTAGGTTTGTGTTATCGCTATTTTGATTCAAAACAAATACTATTTAATACAGCAATCGATCTTTATATTGAAGAGTGTTGTAATAGCTATCTTGCTATTTTACATGATTCTACTATTACGATTAAAGATAAGATAGATGCATTATTTACTTCAATAGGTGATGAGCATTCAAATATGCAATATTATGATTTTTTTCATCGTGTTGAAAATGAAGAATTACATGAACAATTATCAATCAAATTATGCAAATATATGTATCCACATTTATTAGAAGCAGTAAAAAAAGCTATTGCAGCTAAAGAAATATATATTGAAAATCCTGAGGCATTAATTAGTTTTATTATATATGGTCAAGTTGGATTATTATCTAAAAGTAATATTGATCATCATGAAGTTGCAAAATTATTGAATCAGTATGTTAATCAATTAATGAAATTTAATCCCTGACTCTAGGGATTAAAATTAAAACAAAAAAATGAACATCGTTCATTTAAGGAGGGCATTATGAATAAAAAAGAACAATCTAGACAAACATTTGACTTACAGGCTTCAAAATATGATACTACTTTTTATGGAAAACATGCCCGTAAAATTTATCCATATCTTTTAAATGAAATTATTCGCTGTTATGGTGAGGAAGTACTTGATTTAGGATGCGGGACAGGAGCTTTAATGAAACAAGTTATTAGTGAGGATTCACATCGACATCTTACAGGAATTGATTTATCATCACAAATGATTGAAAAGGCTAAACACCAACTTAAGAATAAGGCGACTTTAGTAGTAGGAGATAGTGAGAATTTGCCATTTTTTGATCAAACTTTTGATATTGTTTATTGTAATGATTCATTTCATCACTATCCAAATCCTCAAAAAGCCATTGCAGAAATATATCGTGTTTTAAAAATTGGGGGAACATTGATTATTGGTGACACATATTTGCCAGTCATTGCTCGGCAGGTTATGAATTATTTTATTCGCTTTAATAAAGATGGGGATGTTAGAATTTATTCAAAAAAAGAAATGATTTCGTTCTTGGAAGAATTATTTCATGAAATAAAATGGATAAAGGTATCGAATAGTGCTTACATGATCAAAGGAGTAAAATAATGATACAAGCAACAAATCGTAAATATTTACGATATATTTATCAATTATTGTTGGAGGGAAAAAAGGTACGTCAAATTGATTTGGCTTTATCTCTAGGATACGCACGTTCAAGTGTTTCAATTGCAATTAAACAATTGAAAAAAGCAGGGTATATTGATCTTATTAAAAATAACATTACTTTAACAGAGCGGGGAAGTATGTTGGCACAAGAAAGTTTGAAAAGTTATCAGCAAGTTTATCGATGGATATTGGCTTTAGGGTTAACTTCATATGAAGCAAGATTATATGCGGATAAATTAGAAAGTGATTTTGATCAAAAATTTATTGAGATGTTACTTAAAGACAAAAGACTAAACAATTAATTGTTTAGTCTTTTTGTGAACTGTAATTTGCTAAAATCGTATCAAAATCAAGACCGATTTTAAAACCTAATGTAAAATAATCATCAATACAGTTTTGGAATGCTTCAAAACTGTAGGTTTCATTAACTTTCAATGCGCTTTGATAAACCTTGATTAGTTGATTGGCAATATTGTTGGAGTTGTTGATTTCTTGATAGTTCTTGAGTTTGTCAACGTGCAATTCAAATCCGATTGACATCAACATATGAAGGGCATCAGTATAATAGTTAAGGATTTCTTTGTTATTGGCAGATGAATTATCCCAAAAGCTAAATACTTTTGCTTCTTCACCGACTTTACCTAATTCACAAAGAAAAGCTAGTACTTTTGCTTCAACCTTATCTTTATTTAAAACATCATGATTAGGATCAACGACCAATTTTAATTCGTGGCTCATATGCGCTTGGTAGATTTTATTAATTTCATTCATTTAATTATCACCTCTTAAGTATTATTATACTCTTTTATGTGACATTTTCATGAATTATGATAATTCAATATAATCATGACGCAAATATTCTTTTGTATAGGTATTATTGGTTAGATCTTGAATAATAGTTAGAAAAGATTCATTTTCAAGATAACAGGTATAACTAACCCGATCTAAATACTCGGTATTAATGCATTTAATATGATGTACTTTAATTAAGTGTTCAAATTTTTTAGTGTATGAATAATCCACTGTAATTTTATATAAAGGAACACTGAATTTTTCTACAATCTCAGCTCCTTTTAAAGCATCAGCAACACTTTGACGATAAGCTCGAGTTAAACCGCCAGCTCCTAATTTAATCCCGCCAAAATATCTTGTAACAATAGCAATGATATTAGTAAGTTTATTTTTTTCTAAAACATCTAACATTGGTAGGCCGGCAGTTCCGCTCGGCTCCCCGTTATCATTGGCACGTTTTTGGGTACCAACGATATAAGCAATACAGTTATGAGTAGCATCATGATATTTTTCTTGATATTCTTTAATAATATTATCAATTGCAGTTTCGTCATTACACGGTATTAAAGTACAAATAAATTCTGATTTTTTAATTATCCATTTATATGTAGTTATTTCACGTACTGATTTCATTAAATCCCTCATTTCTTTATTATCATAACACATATTACTAGCAAAAGTATGATAAATTTGGTATATTAGTTACGTAATTATAGGGAGGGCGAGACCATGAAAAAAATAGCTGTTTTAGCAGATAGTGGATGCCAGTTACCAATTGGTTCGTTAGAAGATCAAGGAATTTATATTGTACCTTTAACGATTACAATGGGTAATAAAACATATTTAGATTTAGAAGAAATAAGTGCTAATGAAGTATTTGAAAGAATGAATAAAACTGGGGAAATGGTGATGACATCACAGCCTTCAACAGGTTCAATTCAAAATGCAGTTCATAGAATTAAAGATGCGGGATATGATCATATTATTGCTTTGCCGATTGCAACTGGATTATCTTCAACCTTGAATGGAATGAAATTGGCTTGTGATATGGTGGGAGTACCAGTTACGTTAATTGATACTAAGGGTACGGCTAGTAATCATCGCTATTTAATTAGGGTTGCTAAAAAATTAATTGATGATGGTAAAAGTGTTGCGGAAATTGAAACGATTTTAACAGCAATGGTTGAGGATTCAGCGACTGTGATTATGGCACCTAATTTAGACCATTTAAAGAAAGGCGGACGAATCACTCCAGCGGTAGCACTATTGGGGAACTTATTAAAAATAGTGCCGGTAATGAAATTAAATTATGAGTTGGGCGGTAAGATCGATACTTTAGATAAAGTTAGAACGGTGAAAAAAGCCAACTTAAAGATAGTTGATCATTTAGTTAATGAATGTGGATTGAACAATAAAGACTTTATTATTGCTATTGAACATGTCTTAGTTGATGATTTAGCTCATCAAATGAAACAGGCGATTATTGATCGAATTGGTGAATGTGAGATTACCGTTCGAGAGTTACCAGCGGTTGTAGGAGCACATATGGGTGTTGGTGGCGTTGGATATCAATATATAAAAAAATACGAGGGATTAACATGGAACGAATAACAAGTTTTAGTGTTGACCATACAAAGTTAACAAAAGGTGTCTATGTATCTCGGATAGATGGTGAATTAACAACATTTGATATCCGCATGACTACACCTAATTTAGAGCCTGCTTTAGATCCTCGTGGTGCTCATACAATTGAACATATCGGGGCAACATTACTTCGTAACGGCGAAAACAAAGATAAAATAATTTATTTTGGACCAATGGGATGTATGACAGGTTTTTATTTAATTACAAAAGAATTAGATTTGGCTCGAGTAATCAAAATTGTACGTGAATTATTTGAACAGATTGCAAATTGGCAAGAACCCATACCTGGAGCGAAGATGGAAGAATGTGGCAATTACTCATTTATGGATTTAGAAAAAGCTAAAGCTGCGGCTAAACATTTTGTTACTAGCGAATGGCAGCATGAATATCATTATTTATAGTTAAATTAAAACATGTTTCGAATTTTGAAACATGTTTTTTTATCGAGAACATCTATTTAATTTTGTCATTATAAGCGTATATTATTCTATAGAGGACAAATATGTATAAAGGAGTGATTCAAAAACAATTAGAACCTGACCAAAGAAGGTATTTGGTACTAAATTGTTATGAGTAAATGAATTATAAGAACCAACAATAATTGGTAGTGTTACATTTTGATAAAGATTAGAATTTTCATTGGCAATAAAACTAATTATATCGATGTTATTTTTAAAAGCATTATCGACAATTTCAACTAATCGGGGTGTAATTCCAGAATTAGAAATCACAATAAATAGGGAATTATCTTGATATTTAATATCAAGCATTTCAGTATGGACAACATTCATTGCATAAAATCCATTTAGGGTTAGACGCTGTTGCAAATAATCAGCAATTGGAGCAGAGAATCCCATCCCAAAAACGATGATATTATGTTGACGATGTTTATTTAATAATTTAATGAATGCTGGAATATATTGTTCAAGATCATCAGGAGAAAAAAGCTGGGTATTATTCGATGATGACAGCTGATAGATCATATCACTGTAGCCACTAAAACCAAATTTATTGCAAAGACGATAAATTGCAGAAGTAGATGTGAAATTAGCGCTGGCCATTTGCCGAATCGTAATATCTTTTAAATTATTTTGATTATCTTCAAGATATTTAACTAATGCTAATTCAAGTTCATTTAAATCAAATTTATCTCTTAAATGTTCGATATTCATATTATCACCTCAATTAGATTATGTCACAGATTAGAAAAAGGAGCAAGTTTATGGCAAAAACGATGTACGACCCATGGTCAAAGATTATTACAAGAAATGGTTATGCTGGAGATGAGGTAATATCAGCTTTACAGAAATCAATTCGTCGCAGTTTAGAAGAACAGGCATGTATGTTCGCCTATGAAATGTATATTTCTTCACCGGAATTATTAGAAAAAATGTGGCGTCGATTATTAACTATTTCGGTAGAAGATATTGGAATGGGAGATCCGATGGCTGCAGTATTAGTAAATAATTTATATCAAATGTCAAAACATTTTGATTATGCTGATGGTGATCAACCAATGTATTTTATCCACGCGATTAGATATTTATGCAGTTGTCAAAAAGATCGTTCTAGTGATTTATTAAAAAATATCTGTATTAAATCTTTTGCGATGGGAAAATTACCGGAAATACCTGATGTTGCTTTAGACAAGCATACAGTAAGAGGAAAAGCCATGGGGCGTGATTCATTCCATTTCTTGAATGAAGCTAGTAAAGTTATTCCACAAATGGAGGTGGATAACGATTATAAAGAACGCTATGCAAAAATTCTTGAAGAATATGATCCAGAGAATGTTAGTGAAACAGCGTTCACTTTTAATGGTTGGCAATTTTAATAGGGGGATAAAAAATTGATTAGTAAATTAGAGAAATTATTAGGACCAATTGCAAATAAATTGGCTCAGCAGCGACATCTTCAAGCAATTTCATCGGGTATGATGATGTCATTAGGATTAATCGTAGTAGGGTCAGTTTTCTTAATTATTGCCAATCCGCCAATTAATTTAGACTTGGTTGATTTGAATACAGGAAATATCTTTTTAAAGTTTTTAATTAGCTGGAAACAATTTGCTTTAGCTAATTATGATGTTTTAACTTTACCATATAATTATACAATGGGCTTAGTTGGTTTGATTTCAGCTTTTGGGGTTGCTTATTGCTTAGCTGAAAGTTATAAGATGAAAGCTTCGGTTTATGGGATAATTTCGATGTGTACTTTTTTAATGGTTGCAGCTCCATTAAAGGATGGAGCTATTACAATGAGTTATTTAGGTGCGGATGGTCTATTTGTTGCTTTAATAATTTCATTAATATCAGTAGAGATTTCACGAGTAGTCAGTCATCGAATAGTCTTTACTTTTCCAGATAGTGTTCCTAGTGCAGTGACTAATTTTGTAAATAGTTTAATGCCATTAGCGCTAAATATCATTGTTATTTATGGGGCTAATTTGATTTTAGTAGCTTTATCAGGGAAAAGTATGCCAAATTTAATTATGTCGTTTTTAACACCTGCAATTTCAGGGGTTGATAATGTTTGGATGTTTATGGGAATTTATTTATTTTCAAATATTCTTTGGATGTTTGGAATTAATGGTTCTTCAATTGTATTTCCAATAGTTTTTGCTTTGGGGATTGCGAATACGGGACTAAATGGTGAATTAGTAAATTTAGGAAAAGATCCAACAGCAATCATGAATTTACAGATGTTTAGATATGCTTTATTAGGTGGAGCTGGTAATACTTTAGGATTGGTTTTATTAATGTGTCGTTCTAAATCTAAGCATATTAGCTCGATTGGTCGTTTAAGTATTGTTCCTGGGATTTGTGGAATTAATGAGCCAATCATGTTTGGGGCTCCGATTGTATTAAATCCAATTTTATCGATACCGTTTTTAGTAATGCCGTGTATTTCGATTGGTTTAGGGTATTTAGTTCAAAAAATTGGATTAGTTTCAATGGGATATATAGTTGATCCATCATTTACGCCATTTTTTGCTCAAGGTTTTTTGTCAGCATTGGATATTCGTAATGTAATCTTCATGATTGTTTTGATTATTATTTCAGTTGGAGTATATTATCCATTTTTTAAAGTTTATGAAAAAAACACACTTGCAAATGAAGCAGAATAATAAAGTGGCCGATGCCACTTTTAATATGGAGGAAAGATGAAAAATAATTATGATGTTGTGGTTGTTGGAGCGGGACCAGCAGGAATCATGG
>NZ_JAHPYJ010000030.1:0-25920 GCF_019041935.1 Erysipelatoclostridium sp. MSK.7.34 | reverse complement strand
CAACATAGGCTTATAGCCTCAGAGAAAACCACGTCTTTTAGGCGTGGTTTTTATTTGCTTAATCTTGTAAAAAATATACAGTATTGGGAATAGACAATTTAAGGAAAGATAGCTATGATTGAAACAGGAGGAAAGCATTATGACGATTAAGGAATTATTGGAACAAGCTGATACAGTATTGAAAGATGAAAAGTTACGCGAAATGTTTAAACGGTGCTTTTTGTCTACGCTAGAAACAAGTGTTAAACGAGAAGGTGATAAGACTTATATTATTACCGGAGATATTAATGCAATGTGGTTACGTGATTCAAGCTGTCAAGTTAATCATTATTTAAAATATATTCATAATGATAGTGAATTACAGTCAATAATCAAAGGATTAATTAAAGCTCAAGTTGAATATGTTTTGTGGGATCCTTATGCAAATGCATTTTTAAATACAGAAGATGTTGAAAGGGAATATCATGATACGACTATTATGAAACCGTATGTCTGGGAGCGAAAGTATGAATTGGATTCATTATGTTATCCGGTAAAATTAAGTTATCAATATTATAAAGAAACTGGTGATAAAAGTATTTTTAATCAACAGTATTTACATTTTATTAGAACTCTTTTAAATGTTTTTGAATGTGAACAAAATCATAGTCAAAATTCATCATATACGTTTGAACGAGAAGAAGCAAAAAAATGGAATTTAAGAAAAACCGAAACCCTCCAAAATAAAGGACGTGGTTTTGAAACACGTTATACCGGAATGATTTGGAGCGCATTTAGGCCAAGTGATGATGCATGTACTTTTAATTATAATATTCCTGGCAATATGTTTTGCAGTGTTGTTCTGGGATATCTCAAGGAAATTGTGGAATTAGTGTATCAGGATGAATATCTTCAAGAGCGAATTGTTGATTTGAAATTTCAAATTGATTATGGTATTGAATTATTCGGTATTGTTAGACACCCTAAATATGGGAAAATATATGCCTATGAAACAGACGGTTATGGGAATCATGTATTAATGGATGATGCCAATGTACCAAGTTTATTGTCAATTCCATATTTAGGATTTGCGGATGCTAATGATGAAATTTACAAAAATACACGAGCGTTTATTTTAAGTAAAGAGAATCCATATTATTTTGAGGGGAACAGGGCAAAGGGAATTGGATCGCCACATACCTGGTCTGAATATATATGGCCGATTGCGCTATCTATGCAAGGATTAACAAGTTTATTACAGCATGAAAGAGAAGCTTTGATCCAGACTATTATTGATAATACCGGAGGTACTGGATATTGTCATGAAAGTTTTGATGTAAATGATGATACTCAGTTTACAAGACCATGGTTCTGCTGGGCTGATTCTTTATTTGCGGAGCTTGTAATCAAAACTTATTTTGAATAAATAATATCTATGATAAAATAGAAAAATGATAAGAAGATTTCGATCTTCTTTTTTTGTTTTTTGATTAGGAAAAATTTTACAAGTTCTGTAATTCTCTTATGGAAGCGCTTTGTATATACTTTTATATGAAAGAGGGAGGAAATAAAATGAAATTAATTATGTCATTATTAGAAAAGTATTTAATGCCATTTTCTAATAAAATTACATCAAACAAATTGCTTAATGCAATTAAAGATGCTTGTATTCTTACAAGTCCTTTTACCGTGGTAGGTTCGTTGGCAGGTCTAGTAAGTCAGCAGGCAAATTATTGGTTTGGAGAATGGGGAATCCCATTGGATGGTATTTTAGGAAGTATTATCAATGCCTTTACAAATATTAATACTGTGGCTATGGGTTTAACTGGATTAGTTGTTGTTATTGCTTCTTCATACAATTATGCTAATCAATTAAAAGGGCTAAATAAAGGAGATAAATGTGTTCCATTAGTTGCTTGTATTGTTTCTTTGATTGCTTATATAGCAACTATTCCTAATGCTATTAATGTAGGTGATAGTACAATTACAGCTTTTCAAATCAACTTCTTTAATTATGAAGGAATGTTTGCGGGAATGATTATTGGATTGGCTTCATCATATATGTACTATAAACTAGTTAATTCAAAATTTACAATTAAATTACCCGGACAAGTACCGCCAATGGTATTAAGTTCATTCTTATCAATTATTCCATTCTTTGTTATCATTACTGTATTTTCAGTGATAAAGGAAATTGTTGTTTTAGCAGGATTTGATTCAATCCAACAATTGATTACTCAATTTATTATTACTCCACTAAATGGGATTGGTACAGGTTTACCAGCAGTTATTTTAGTAATTATAATTATGCAATTATTATGGTTCTTTGGAGTTCATGGTTTTTCAATTATGTGGGGATTAATTTCTGTATTGTGGATGCCAATTTTCTATGAACATATTCAAATTTTTGTTGAAACAGGTTCTTTTGATAAAATTACACAAGTAGCACCAAATACTTTATGTAATGTCTATGCAATGATTGGTGGTTCTGGCTCTACTCTAGCATTAGTTGTATTATTATTAGTATTAGGGAAAAAAGGTTCTGCTGAGAGATCGATTGGAAAGGTTTCAATTATTCCTGGTTTATTTGGGATTAATGAACCTGTAACATTCGGATTACCGATTGTATTAAATCCAATTATGTTTATTCCATTTGTATTTGTACCAGTTATTAATGCAATTATTGGATATTTTGCAACATCATGGGGATTAGTTAACCATTTGGTTGTATTGAATTCTGGGGTGGAACCAATCTTTGTTAATGCTTGGGTATTGGGGGCATTTACATTGAGTCCAGTTATTTTATGTATAGTATTATTTATTTTAGATTTAGTTTTATATTATCCGTTTGTAAAATTACAAATCAAGCAAAATACTTTAGAAGCACAGAATGAAGGTGCTGCCGTTGAGTAAGATACATTTTATTCCCCATGTTCATTGGGATAGAGAGTGGTTACGTTCAACGGATTCATCAAGAATTAAATTAGTCTATTTTTATGATCGACTGATTGAAATGTTAGAGAATGATCCACAAATGAAATATTTTACATTTGATGGACAAACAGCAGCGTTAGAAGATTATTTAGCGATTAAACCATTTCAAAAAGATAGGATTTCGCAATTAGTAAAGAATCGAAAATTATTTATTGGACCATGGTATGTTCAACCAGATATGATTATTCCCTCGGGTGAGGCGCTGTTAAGAAACTTATTAGTTGGTTCTAAATATGCTGCGGGATTAGGTCATTGTATGAATGTTGGCTGGGTCCCGGATGCATTTGGGCAAAATAAGATAACTCCTTATCTATTTAAAGAAATTGGTATGAAAGGGATATTTGCTTGGCGTGGTTTTGATTATGATGTTTTAGATGATTCATTATTTATGTGGCAAGGAAATGGTGATGCATCGCTGCCAACTGTTCATTTTGCTTTGGGATATGGGCATTACCGAGGATTTCCAGAGGATTATGAAGAAGTAAAAAAAGATATGACAGATTTTATTCCTAAATTAGAAGCTCGTTATCAAGATCAAGAAGTTTTATTTATGCTGGGGAGTGACTATGCTTTTCCACGGAAACATTCTTCAAAGACAATTGAACAATTGCAAAAAGATGGTTATGACTGTATTATGAATAACCCTGAGGATTATCTTGATACACTGCTTAATGCAGCAAAGAAAAATCATCATCAATTAAAAATTTATCAAGGTGAAGCAAGAAGTGCTGCACTAGGTCGAATTCACGCTGGTATCACCTCAACTAGAATTGATATAAAAAATGCAATGCGTCATTATGAAACAATGATGGCAAAAGTAATTGAACCAATGATTAGTATCTCGCGTTTTCAAGGAGGCTATTGTGATCAAGAATTAATTAATTATTTTTGGAAGATTATTTTTAAGAATCAATTTCATGATTCTATCTATGGTTCTTCACCAGATAGTATTAACCATACTGTAGAAAATCGTTTATTAAATTTAAGACATGGTTTAAATGAGCTAATCTGGATGAATTTCCGTTATTTGGCAGAATCAGTGGATTTGAGTGTACTAAAGGAAAATGAGGACATCTTAGTTCTATTTAATACTCTTCCTTATCAGCGTAATGATTATGCTTTTACAAGCATGATTGTTAAAGATAAGAACTTTGTGTTAAAACGTCAAGATGGAACAATCGTCCCTTATGAAATAATGAATGAAGTTAAAGCAACTAGCCATGATATTGAATATTATAATGGAATGGAAAATTTTCATGATGCAGGAGAAGTTTTAGAAGGAACAAAATTTAAAGTACAAATTAAGATTGCGGCATCTTTCTTACCACCAATGGGCTATGAAGTTTTAAAAGTGTGTTTCCATGAAAGAACTTCAAAAAGACCAGAAGGAGATGTTGTCATTTTAAAAAATGGTGCTGAAAATAAGTATTTAGTGATGCACATTCAAGAAGATGGAACGCTTTCTGTTACGAATAAACAGACTCAGGAAACATATCATCAGTTAAATACTTTTGTCGAAAAGGGGGATGATGGTGATGAATATAATTATTCTCCATGTATAGATGATACAGAAATAAGAATTAATGATATTCATCCAATGATTACTTGTATTGAATCATCTTCTATTGAAGTAAAGTATCGGCTTGAATATCAAATTCAAGTTCCTGAAAAAGTAGTTGATCACCATCGTGTACAAGCATTAAAACCCCTTAAAATATGTAGCGATGTCTCTTTGAAGGCAAACAGTCAAACAATAGATTTCGTAACTAAAATTAATAATCATTCATGTGATCATATCGTAAGAGTATGTTTTGAAGATATTTATAAAGCAGCAGAAAACTGTAGTCAAGATCAATTTGGAACAATTATCCGTCAAAACGTAATAAAAAATCAAAAGAGTTTAAAAGATGGTGCCACTGAGTATGTTCTGCCAATATATGCAATGCAGCGTTTTGTTAAACTAGATCATCAAAAATCAATTATGGCAGTATTAAGTAAAGGACCATTGGAATATGAAATTGAAAATAATCAAAAAATTTGTTTAACCTTATTAAGAAGTGTAGGAAAATTTGGTAAAGCGGATCTATTGATTAGACCTGGACGTTCTTCAGGATATCGTATGGATGCACCATCTTCACAATTATTAAATCAAACTATAACAAGTGAATATTCATTGTTTTTTGGAACGAAAGAACAGATGAGTAAGATGAT
This sequence comes from Erysipelatoclostridium sp. MSK.7.34, assembly GCF_019041935.1. NCBI lineage: Bacteria > Bacillati > Bacillota > Erysipelotrichia > Erysipelotrichales > Coprobacillaceae > Thomasclavelia > Erysipelatoclostridium sp. MSK.7.34. The sequence goes on along the minus strand of NZ_JAHPYJ010000030.1, from coordinate 20,736 downwards.
TCAAACAGCAGAAGTAATAAATACACCAGTTCAAACACGCTATCTTAATGATATAAGTAGACGTGAAAATTTAAAACTTGATTGGTCTTATAGTGCGATTACGTTGGATGAACGAGTGGAATTTATGGCTTTGAAAAAAGCTGAAAATAGTGAAGCTTCTATCTTCCGGATTTTAAATAATCGTGAAGTAGATGTCGCAGATGTTGAGCTTTTCATTCCTATTAATAAACGATGTTATTTATGTGATGTTCAAGAAAATAAACAAACAGAAGTTGAAAATCAAAATGGAAAGGTAATCATCAAAAATATTGTGTCAAATACTTTCGTTACTGTTATAATAGAGTAGATTTTTTCTACTCTATTTTCATATAGGAAGGGTAATGCATATGAGTTTAATTAAGAATTTTCAAAAATATGGAAATAATTTAACAGAATTAGAAATTGAATGTTTTAATAAATTATTAACGTTTCGGGATTTAGAACCAAGTTTGACGATTTCTTCTTTAGCAGAAACATTAAATGTATCTACAACGACTATTTTTAGGATGGTAAAGAAATTGGATTATAAAACATTTATGGACTTTAGATATGATCTTTTATATCATCGTCGAGACGAATATGAGTATCAATCTCCAGTTGAGAGTACATGTGATTCCTTGGAAAAAGAAATTAAAGATACGATTGAGATGTTACGCAATCTAGATATTGATGATGTCATTAAGGATATTGTTAAAGCTAAAAGTGTTTTAATCTGTTCTTCAGGAATGAACAAATATGTTGCAAAGATATTAGCAGTGAAGTTGAGTTTATATGGAATTAGAACGATTTATCCTGATGATCACTGGTTTTTATACTTAGAAGCTAATAATTTGACTCAGGATGACTTTGTAATTGTGCTATCAAGAGGTGGTGCTACTGAGGCAATTATCGATGTAATGAAAAATGCCAAACTTAGTGGTTGTAAAATATTATTGGTTACAGAAACGAGAAATTCCCCAATGACGAAACTGTCAAATTATGTGATGAATGTTTCTGTAACTAAGGATGAAGGATATGATATTGATTCACGTTTGCATATCCATTTAGCAATAGAATATTTATTAAGAGAATTAATGAATCAATACTTATATAATAAAAAATATTTATAAGAAATGAGAAAATAGAGATGATTGAAAAAATTGTAAAAGAGATGACGTTGAAAGAGAAAGTTGGTCAATTAAATCAACATTTATATGGATGGCAATGTTATCAAAAAGTTAATGGAAAATATGAATTAACAGACTTATTTAAAGAACATGTTAAGGAATATGGTGGCGTTGGAGCAATTTATGGCATTTTACGTGCTGATGCCTGGTCTCAGATCAATAGAGAAAATGGAATTAGTCGTGAAGATAGTAAAATTGTCATTACAATGATTCAAGAATATATAAAAAAACATTCACGTTTTGAAATCCCAGCATTAATTAGCGAAGAATGTGTGCACGGACATATGGCATTAGGGGCACCGGTATTCCCAACTAATTTAGCAATGGGGATGACTTGGAATCCTGATTTGATGGAAAGAATTACGCATAATGTGAGCCAGGAACTTGCTGCCAAAGGTGGAAATTTGGCATTATTTACGGGATTTGATGTTTTAAGAGATCCTAGATGGGGCCGTAGTGAGGAATGTTTTAGTGAGGATGCTTACTTAACAAGCTGTATGACAAGTGCAGCAGTACATGGATTCCAAAAAGAAAAGAACGGTGTAGCTGTAGTTGTCAAACATTTATGTGCGCAAGGGGGTTGTGTAGGTGGACATAATTCAGATGCTGCATTAATTGGACCTCGGGAGTTGCGAGAAATTCATTTACCACCAGTTAAAGCAGCGATTGATGCTGGCGCTAAGGCAGTTATGGCTGCATATAATGAAATAGATGGAATTCCTTGTCATATTAATAAAGCATTGCTTTTTGAAACCCTTAGAAAAGAATATGATTTTTCTGGTATTGTTATGGCTGACGGATGTGCTTTAGATAGATTATTGTTGTTGGATGATGATATCTTAAAAGTTGGCAGTTTAGCACTTAAAGCGGGAGTAGATCTGAGTTTATGGGATAATGTTTATTTACGATTAGATGAAGCAATAAAACAAGGTTATTTAACTGAAGAGGAACTTGATCAAGCAGTATTAAGGGTATTGAGATTAAAAGAAGAATTAGGATTATGGGAAGAACTAAATACTTATTCATTACCAGAAGCATCAGATTTATTACTTCAGGCCGCTCGGGAATGTCAAGTATTATTGAAAAATAATGATTCACTTCTTCCATTATCCTCAAAACAAAAAATTGCTGTTATTGGTCCAAATGCTAACCACTACTTAAATCAACTTGGAGACTATACTGCTTATCAAAACAAAAGTGATATTGTTACAGTGTACGATGGTATTTGCCAAAAAACAGAAATTTCCCCTATCTATGTACAGGGATGTTCAATACGGGGAAGAAAATTCGATATTGAGCCCGCACTCGTGGCAGCTAAAGCGGCGGACATTGTTATTTTAGTATTAGGCGGTAATAGCACAAGATTATATCAAGATACCTTTGAAAACAATGGTGCGGTAAAAGCAAATCAAGAAAACCAAATGAATTGTGGGGAAAACATTGATTTAGCTTCATTAGAACTAGAAGGTTATCAAAACGAGCTTTTATTAGCTTTGAAAGAAGTGAATCCACACATAGTAACAGTATTGATTCAAGGCAGGCCACACGTCATAAATACGGTTCTAAAGCATTCTCAAGCAGTTTTAGCAAGTTTTTATCCTGGTAGTAGAGGCGGTGAGGGAATTGCTGATGTCTTGTTTGGAGATTATAATCCAAGTGGGCATTTAAGTGTTTCTATACCGCAACATGTAGGACAATTACCTTGTTATTACAATCATAAACATAATGGAGCACAAAAAGATTATGTTGACATGCCCGGTGAAGCGCTGTTACCTTTTGGTTATGGCTTAAGTTATTCACAATTTATTTATCGAGATATCAAGGTACCTAAAGCCATTAAAATAACCGATTTACTTGAAAATGGAATTGATTTGCAGTTAGAAATATACAATAACAGTACCTATGATGGTGAAGATGTAATACAAGTTTATTTAAAGGATCATCAGGCTTCAGTTGTTTCTAGAGTAATTGAACTTAAGGCTTTTAATAAAGTAAAAATTCAAGCCTATCAATCAAAACAGATAAGTATTCATTTAACTTCAGATGCTTTTGCTATTTGGAATTATGAAATGAAATATCTTGTTGAACCAGGTGATGTTTCAATTTGTATCGGAGTCGATTCTAAGCATTATCAAGAATTTAAGCTTACTCTTGTAAAATAAATATAGTATTAGTCATTTTATTATTATCTAATAAAAATATACTTTATTAATTTAAAATTCACATAAGAAGAGTAAGGTAAATGTAAAAATATGGTAAAGTTTGGTGAATGAAATTTTTGTTTTAGGTCTATTTATATGCTAGAATAAATAGAAATAATAAGAAGAAAGATGGTTGTGATGATAGAAAGAATAATACAGTTAATTACATTTAAAGAAGTGATTGGATCATTGATGATATTTATTGCAGTTTTGATCGTAGCCTCAATTATTTGGGGAAATCGAACTTTTTCTGTGAAGACATTAAATCAAATGATTTTTCATTTAAAAGTTCCTATGGATGGTACAGATGATGGAATTTATACTGACTGGTTTCTTCATACAGTTCCTCAGAGTTTTGTAATTGTTGCATTCACAGAAATAATCGTTTTTAATCTACCTTTACCAGCATTTCATATATATTTAATAGCGCATATATTTGCAATTGGTTGTTTTGCAATTATTGGTTCTTTGCTCTTTGCTTTGTATAATTATCAAATTTTTGGATATGTTTTTGATATGCTTAGAAAAACACAATTATATGAAGAACATTATGTTGATCCCAAAGGGGTAACGTTAACTTTTCCAAGCTGTAAACGAAATATTATTCATATCTATTTAGAATCTATCGAAAATGCTTATTTAGCAAAAACATCGGGTGGTGGTCAAGATGTTTCTTATATGCCTGAACTTGATGCATTAGCGAATCAAAATATTAACTTTTCTCATCATAACCAAATCGGTGGAAGTTTGACCTTAGAGGGAACACAGTGGACGATTGCTTCAATGGTTGGCCAAGAAGCAGGAATTCCGCTGTTAGTACCATTTAATTCAAAATCATATAATGATAAATCGAATTTTTTTAGTGGTGTTTATACACTTGGTGAAATTTTGGAACAGCATGGTTATATAAATGAAATCATGATGGGTTCTGATAGTAATTTTGGGTGTACATCAAATTTTTATAAACAACATGGTAACTATTATATTTCCGATTACAATACCGCAGTTGAGGAAGGAAGAATTGCTAAAGATTATTTTGTTTTTTGGGGTTATGAAGATAAAAAGTTATTTGAGTTTGCTAAAGCGGATATTACTAAATTGGCTAAAAGTGGTAAACCTTTTAATATGGAGCTAGTCACGATTGATACGCATACACCTGATGGGTATGTATGTGAAGATTGTCAGCATAAATATAAAAGCCAATATGCAAACGTAATTGCCTGTCAATCAAAACAAGTGAATAATTTTATAAATTGGTGCAAGAGCCAGCCATGGTATGAAAATACAACTATAGTTATTACTGGTGATCATAATAGTATGTCAGAAAAGTTTTTTACTAATCTTGATCACGATTATGTTCGGACACCATACAACTGCTTTATTAATAGTGCAGTTACTACAAAATTTAATAAAAACCGAAAATTTTCAATTATTGATATGTATCCTACTATTTTAGCAGCAATGGGGGTAAAAATAGATGGAAACAAATTAGGTTTAGGAGTTAATCTTTTTTCTGGTGAGAAAACTTTGATTGAACAATATGGTTATAGAAAGATTAACCAAGAGGTCAAAAAGAAATCTAGATATTATCGTCATAAGTTAATTGGTGATGATATAAAAGAATGTGAACAAAAAGAATTAAGTAAACGAAGTGATTAAAATCGTACACTAAAAATAGTGTACGGTTTTAATCGTTTTTTATTTAAAAACATTGACTATACGCTTAGACAATAGTTTAGAGTAAAGGAAGAAAAGGATATTATTAAAGCATCTTTTTAATAAAAAAGGAGGGATTGGGATGCTGCAGATTTCTTTACAGATGCTATGGAAAGAGCGAAAAAAAGCTTTAAATCTTGGAATTACAATTACAATAACTTTATGTGTATGTATTATTTTTCTCCAATTCTTTAATAATCCCATAATTAACTATTTAGTAAATATTTTAAAAGATACAACAAAGTTTTATGGTTATGAAGCAATTACTGAATACGAAGTGATGCGATTTTATGATGGAATGTATAAAGGGACAATGGTCATTATTTTATTAGTGATTTTTATTTCATTAATAATGTATTCTTGTAATTACTATAATAAAACAAATTCACGGATTGTTGGTCTATTGAAAATAATGGGGTGTCGTGATCGAGAAATTTTATTTTTCCAGATGATTCAGTTGATTGTGATCACTTTAATTAGTTATTTAATTGCTGTGGGAATTAGTTTTTTGCTGATTCCATTATGTCAGGCACTTGCTTATCTTTATATGGGGGTTAGTGAAAATATCTTTTATTATGCTTTAGAAACATATGTCGATTCTTTGCCCTTGGTACTGCTTCTATTAGTTTTTATGACTTTTATGCAAATATCGTATTCTATCCGCGGAGTTATTCCTGATTTACTTAAAAATGATGAAATCGTCTCGTTTAAGAAAAGAAGGCGAATAACGATAGTAGCTAACGTTAATTATATTGTATTATTTATTATAGGTACTTTTACTATCTACATCAGTGATTTAAATCAGGGATTGATTTTTCCAGCCGGTTTATATGTAATAGGAGCATATAATTTAGGTATTATGTGTTTTCCTAACTTATTAGAAAAGTGGATTAAATTAAAGAATATTGATGCTAAAGAAAGTCTAATTTTTAATAACTTTATTTTGAATCTGCAGCAGATGAAATCAGTTATTTTAATGTTTGTATTATCTTCTGCAATTTTATTAACAATGATGTGTACTAATCTTGATGATTTACAGTATATGATCTTATTTCAATTGGGGTATGTGCTAACAAATATTGTTTTAAGCTTTACATTGATTAATCGTTTTAGAATTAATCAAATTAATAAAAAGCAATATTATCGTAATTTAAGTCGATTAGGTCTTAATTATGAAGAAATCAGATATATGACAAAAAAAGAAAAAACATTGATGTATGAAATGATTGCGGTCTTATTATTGGTATATTTATCAAATTTAAATATTGCTTTTGTCTATCGTGATAAAATGGGAGTTTTGTCTGCATTATTTCTTATATTAGAGCTTATTATTCCATTGTTTATTTCATATCGAGTTGCTGTATATCAAGAGGAAATGAGGATAAGAAAATGGAAGAAATAATTAAAGCGGCTAATTTAAAAAAAGTGTATGGCTTAGATACACCATATCCTAAAACGGCATTAAATGGAGTTTCAATTTCAGTAAATAAGGGGACTTTTGCATGTATTATGGGGACTTCAGGTTCTGGTAAAACAACATTGATAAATATTCTATCAACAATTGATGAGGCTACTTCAGGAAAATTATTAATCTTTGATCAGAATATAGTTGGGTTGTCGGATAAAGAAAAAGCAAATATTAGAAAGAGATATATGGGATTTATTTTTCAAGATTATAATTTGATAGATTCTTTAAAAGTAATTGACAATATTTTATTTTCTTTAAAACTTAATAAAAAGAATATTATCAATGAAGCAGAAATCAAGCAAATAATTAGCAGTTTAGGTATTGAAGAACTTTTAGATAAATACCCTTTTGAATGTTCAGGGGGTCAACAGCAGCGAATTGCAATTGCTCGTGCACTTGTATGTAAGCCAAAAATTCTTTTTGCTGATGAGCCGACAGGGAACGTAGACAGTATTAGGGCTAAGCAATTAATGGAGTATTTTACAGAGATTAATCGTAAATATGGTATTACGATTGTTATGGTTACTCATGATTGCTTGGTTGCATCATATGCATCAGAAATGTATTATGTTGAGGATGGGAAGATAATTAATCATATTTTTAAAGGGAACGATTCTTTTGAGAAATTTTATAATCGAATTGCAAGGATATCAATGCAAATTAAATTGTAAACTAAAAGGGTAGCATTTTTTGCTACCCATAAGAGTTTAACGAGCTTTTTGTAAAGCTTTTTTTAGTTTGAAATCATCGATAAAACGAAGTGGAGTTTCATAGGTTCTTTGTCCATAAACAAATCTTAATTTTTTTGCTTTTGGATATGAAACACGTTTAATTTTACGATAATCCAGTTTGATCTTACCGATCATCATTTGACGGTGCCCAACTAAGATGATTTGCTGTAAAAGAAAACCAATCGCTAGTGTTCCGATCGTTAAGACATTTAGTGGTAAATATAGGTCGTCTAATTTATTGTTGATTAGCGCTAATACCATTAAAGCAACGCTCCCCACAAATAAGGCAATATAGAAAATTGTTAGGCCAATGTAAAAATATTTACCAGTATTGCTTAGACATGATGATAGGGTACTATCATCTTTTTTTGCGCGATACATTGCTACTGCTAAAGAAATATTTGTGTATGTAAACCATAATAAGGCTAAAAATACCAAAAAAGGTAATACATTTGTAATAATATCCATTAGTCATACTCCTTCTTTCAATATCTCTATTATACTAGAAAATCATGAATTAGCCTATATAAAAATTGATAAAAGTTTAATAATCATCATAAATTTTAGTGAAAAAATAATAGCCTGAGTACTGAAACAGGCTATTTTGCATAATTTTGTGCGTAATATTCATCATATGTTAAATTACTAGCAGTCACTTTTTTAGCTAAATCTTTTCCTAAATAGCGAAGATGCCAAGATTCGTAGCTATATCCGGTAAGTGTATCTTTGTTTTCTGGATAGCGAATAATAAAGCCGTAGTTAGCTAGTTGTCCAAGAAACCACTGATATTGGGGATGCTTTATAACGTCTTCAAAACTGTAATTATCAAGTGCAATATCACAAGCTAGACCGGTCGTATGTTCGCTATGACCGGGGCGGCTACAAGTTTGGTCAGCTTTAGCAACGCTGTATGTATTCACCATATGATTATAGATTTCGGTTTGCCAGGTTGTCGAACGATAGCCACTAACGACGTATAGATTAAAGCCTTTAGTTTTACATGCTTCTTTTAATGCAATAAAATCATCATAAACAACTTTTCGCATCTGATGTTTTCGATATTTATAGGCAGGATCACTTGTATTGGCATAAGTATCATTGATGTAAATAAGATCGTCGGGAGTGAAGTTATCATCTAATTTATAATATTTATTTACGATTGTATTTAATTCTAATGGCTTATTTTGAGGAATGATTACTTCATAGAAAGGATAATCAAGATTCATGTTAACTCGGGTAATTATTTCTTCTGTCGAAAGATCGGGATTAGTTTTTTGATAGTTTTCATAACGTTCTTTTAACGAAGTTTGATAATATTGGGGATCGTTATTAACTGTTTTTTTCGGTTGCTTTTCTTCTGTTTTGGTTGAATTACTAGGCAAGAACCAGTAGATTATAGTACCGGCAATAATAAGGGGAATAAAAACTAATAATACTTTCTTTTTATTTAAGCGTTTTTTATTCATGGATTTAGTCCTTTATAGTTATTTTATCACCAATAACATCTCTTGTTTTGGCTTTGTATTGCTGAATAATGTTAGGTTTATCATGTAAAACAAAATGTTTAGCTAATTTATCATCTGGATATTTTGCAAGAGGATAAACTTCAACAGTATTATCACCGAAATGATTGATTAGTGGTGTCCAGGTAATGTCATCTATAAAAATTTTAGCATCTTTTTTAATAAAGTTTAATGATAACATCCCTTCTAATTGTGTATCTTGAGTTTCCATTGTACTTAAAAAATTTCCTAAACTGTAAGCAATGAGTGTTTTATTCCCACTTTGGCCATTCACCCATGTAACAGGTTGAATGATATGAGGATGAGTTCCGATTACTAAATCAACTCCTAAATCAGCAAATAATTGAGCATACTCTTGTTGTTTAGCAGTTACTTCCGCCTCATTTTCATCACCCCAATGGGCAGAGACGATTATTACGTCTGCTTGTTCTTTGGCTTTTTGAACATCTGCTTTGATTGCTGCTGTATCCTCCAATAAGGGTACAGCATAGGCAGTTTGTTTTAACAACTTATAAGGATTAGTATTATATTCATTGAGACTTTGGGTATAAGATAAAAGTGCAAATTTGATACCGTTTTTTTCAATGATCCTAATTGTATCACGATCACTTTGGCTATCGTATGTACCAGTATAAATAATATCTTGATATTGGCGCCAAGTCTGAGAAGCCGCTTTAACACCTTCAAAATCACGGTCGAAAGAATGATTAGTAGCACCATTGATCATATTAAACCCAGTGTCAATTAAATTTTTAGCTAATTCACTTGGTGAATTAAAAGCCGGATATCCTGTAATTTTTAAGGTATCACCACCTAAAATTGTTTCTTGATTAATAAAAGCAAGATCAGCATCTTGAATATATTTTTTTATATGTTTATAGCAAGGGGTAAAGTCATATGTACCGTTAGTGCTGGCATATTGAAAAACACGCTCATGAATAATATTATCACCAACAGCAACCAGAGATACAGTATCATAGCTTTCTTTTTTTGCTTTAGCTTGCTTATTTTTTGTAACACCGTTTGAATTATTAAATAATGGTAAGATAGTTAAATTGATAATAAGTGCGATTATTATGATTAAGCAGATTATTACCAGTGATGCAAAGGCTACCCTCTTTTTATTGATCTTCTTCATATGATTACCTCTATACAATAGTTTTAATTTGTTTTATTATATAGTTATTATATACTGATATTTATATTTTAGTATAAAAAAAAGGAGATATTATGGAGAATATTGTTTCTTATTGCGATTTAACAATTGAATGTCAAGAAGCTGATTATCAAGGAAACTATCGAATCTCATCTTTATTATCCAAGTTATCAGATTTAGCAACTAAAAATGCTGTTGAAGTAGGAATATGGAGGCCGGAGTTAGGGGAACGATTTGGTTTTGTTTTAGCTAAAGAAACATTAATTTTAAAAAGACCAATTAAGATAGATGAAAAAATAAGATTAAAAACTCGTGCCGCAGCCTGTAAAAGAATCCAGTTCACACGTAACTATTGGGTTGAAGATGAAAACGGTGATGAAATAGCATCAGTATACTCATTATGGACTTTAATAGATTTAGAAAAACGAAGAATTACTAAACCTGATAAAGCAGGAATTATAATGCCAGAAATCAAGTCTTATGATTATACGATCGAAGAATATCATGAAATTATTAAAGAACTGCCATTGGATTATGTCATGGAACGTCAAGTTTTATATAGTGATGTTGATGTAAATCAACATATGAATAATAGTCGTTATATTGAATGGGCATTTGATGCTGTGGGTCTAAGGATATTTGAACAACATTATTTTAAAGAAGTAAGTATTTTATATAAACAAGAAATGGCTCCGGGAACAATTGCTAAAATATATCGTTATTTTGATGATAAATATGTTAAAGTTGTTTTCAAATCTATTGATGATAGTGTTATATATTTTGAAATGGGTGGCTATTTAGATAATTTTTGATAAAATTTTCATTATATGAAAATTGATTTTCACTATTTGAAAACTATTAATAAGATATTATGGTATTATAAACGTGTCCCAAATATCTATAATAGTATTCGTTTTCCCGTATAGAATACAGATATTAAAAAAAGCTCTTGTCCCAAAGGGCTTTTTTATTTTTACAAAACAGACCTTACAATTATTTTGATGCAAAAAGCGATAAATAGAAAAATTTTCAGCTTCAATTTTTTCATCAAGAACTAATTTTTTGGTAAATAATGAATTTTATGAATATAAGGCTCACTGCCAAGACAGTAAGTTAGCTCAATTTTTAAACATTTAGAATCATAAGCTGAATATAATTCAGCTTGAGGAGATAACATGATTAAATAAAATTTTATATCTTCTTTTTTAGTTGCAAACCATTTTTATTAAGAATGCTAGAAAAAGATTGTTTATTGATTAAAGAATTAGAGATAATCGTAGTTCTCTTACCGTTTTTTACGGTTTATCACATCATTATGATGATGAATATCTTATTAATTATGCTGCTATATTGGGGGTGTTGGCTCGTAAGACTTAAGGCGACAGTCCGGTTATAGGTTGTAATGATATTGTGGAGTATCTTAAATATGATAGCAGTGGCACTAAACGAGAGAATTAAAGTCATCTTAATTTTAGTTCTTTTTCTTATCTAATTAGTGACGAACTTGGACATAATAACGTATAATGGAGATATGGAAAGAAGGTGGCATGATGATTTTAGATTATCCAAAAATTTATAAAGAGAAAGAATTGATTGGTCAGGGTGGTAATCAAGATTGGTTTGCTGACTCTTGGGCTCGTAAAGCTGGTTGTGCAAGTGTTAGTGCTACTGATATTTTTATCTATTATACGAAAAGAGAACGTGAATTTGATAAATCAACGTATTTAGACTACATGAATGAAATGTTCAAGCTGATGGAACCTGGTAAGCGTGGATTTCCGTATGTCTTTTTATATGCAAGACGATTGAGTAAATTGTTAAATAATTGTGAGTATCGTATTTTTAGACGTCCAAGACTTTATGATGCTAGTGAAATTGTTAAAGAGAGTATTGAGCATGGTAATCCTTTAGGATTATTGATCTTAACACATCGACGTCGTAAGATTCGAGATGATTTATGGCACTGGGTAACGATTGTCGGTTACGAAGAAACTAAAAAGGGTCTAGATATTATCTTTTTAGATTGTGGTGATGAAAAAAGGATTCCTGCGCGGATTCTTTTTGAAAAAAGTCGTTTTAATGTTGTTAAGATGGTTCGTTTTTTTTATCGATAAAAATAGTATTAAATAACGAAATATTTTGATGAAATAATGATTTAATATAATGCAAAGAAACACTATAAAAATTTAATAGGTTCTCTTGAAATATGTTGTTAGGGGAATCGCGATATCTATTTGGAGATAACAGAAGACCGATGAAATTATTAATCAGCTATATAATTATAATTAACTTGATGATGATATTATTATATGGAATTGATAAGTATAAAGCAATTCATCATCATTGGCGAGTTTCTGAGAAGATACTATTAATAGGCGCTTTGTTTGGTGGTTCACTAGGAGCGATATTAGCGATGTATGGATTTAATCATAAGACTAGGAAAAATATTTTTAAGTATGGAATACCTTTACTTCTAGGACTTCAAATCATACTGATAATAAAAATAAGCATCGGTTAATCGATGCTTGTTTGATATATTGTTATTTTAATATCAATTGTAATATCTAATCGTTCTAATTCATCAAGAACGCCCCGGCGTTCTTTTTTTATATGGTAATAATGGGGGGTCATCTTTAGTAAATTTAAAGCATCTTCACGATTATCAATTTTTACTTGATGAACTAGATCATAGCTTTCAATTGTTTCAAAATCTAAACGAATATATTTGTCACTTTTAACTTTGATTTCATCATATATTAATTCTTTTATTTCAATTAGATGATTTGGGTTGGCAGTTACATGGATAATATAACCACCCTTTTTTAAAGTACGTTTCAGCTCATCTTGATTTACGACTGTAAATAGAGCTGTGATAAAGTCTAATGAGTGATCAACGATAGGTAAGTTCTTACTATTACCGACAAGCCAATAAACATCTTTAGTATATTTAGTGGCCATATTGATAGCTTCTTTAGATATATCTAATCCATAAATAGTGTCTTGGCTAAAGATTTCTTTTAATCCTCGAGTATAATATCCTTCACCGCAACCGAGATCAAGTATATCTAGTGGGGTATCATCACGATATTTTTTTATACAGTCAATAACTGAATTTAAAATGACATCATAATATCCTTTAGTTAGATATGCTTTGCGGGCAACTAAACTTTCTTTACTATCACCAGGGTTATTTGTAGCTTTATCAGGATTTAATAACAAATTTAAATATTTAGTTTTAGCTAGATCATAGCAATGATTATTGGCACATTTATATGAATTTCCTTCTTGAACGATTGATTCATGACATTTTGGACACGCTAATTTATGCATAATTTCACCTCGGAGTTATTATACCATAAATATAATCTGTGGTATAATTTATTCTTAAAGGAGGGATAGTTTTTGATTTTAACCGTAATGATGGTAGTAATTGCTATCTTGATCAATATATTTATTGCATATCATTTTAAAAAATATTTAAATAAGCATAGAGTTGTTGCAGCAGTAATTATTGTTTTAGTTGCTGTAAGTGTAAGTATTGAAATGATAATTTTAGGATTTTTAATCAATTTGTGTATTTGTTTGATAATTGCGGATTTAATTTACCTGCTTATATTTAAGACAAAATTGAAAAGACCATATCAAAAAGTTTATCTTATTGGAGTACTTATTTGTAGTTTAAGCTTGAGTGTTTATGGGATATATAATGCAAATAATATTGTAATCACAAATTACCAAGTAAGTATTAATAAGGAATTTAAGGATAAAAAGATCATGGCACTTTCCGATATTCACTTGGGAACAGCTGTTAAAACAGTAGATCTAAAACAGCTTGTTACGCAAGCTGAGAAAATTAAACCAGATATGATTTTTTTAGTTGGGGATGTTTATGATGAAAATACCAGTAGCGATGAAATTGATGATTCGATGAAAATATTCACCCAGTTAGCTAAATCCTATCCAGTCTATTATGTAATTGGAAATCATGAAGTTGGTTATAGTAGTTCCCCATTAAAAGAACATAACATATTAGAACGATTGCAATTGGCAGGAGTCAATACTTTAAATGATGAATATGTTGAATTTGAGGATATAAATATTGTAGGACGTCAAGATTATAAGATTAAAAAGCGAAAACCTGTAGAACAGATTATTAACGGGATGAATCAGAATAAACCAGTGATCTTATTAGATCATCAGCCTCGCTCATTAGAGGAAAATAAAAAGCTAGGAATTGATTTGATGATCTCTGGTCATACTCATGCTGGACAAGTATTTCCGATGTTACCGCTTTGGAATCTTTTAGGAATTAATGAGATGAATTATGGTTATCGTCATGATGATAATTTTAATGCGATCGTTTCTTCGGGAATGGGGACTTGGGGGTTTGCCATGAGAACTAGTAAAAATTGCGAGATTGTAGTAATTGATTTGATTAGTAAATAAGAACATAAAATACTAAACAGATTTTGTAATGTATTACTATTTTTGAAGCTTAAGTGTGCGAAAAAAGAAGTGATTTCAAATGATCTTAGTTTAGTTTTTTTATTGACAATAGTGAGATAATTTAAGATTATTTTGTGATATAATTTACTAAGGAGATGATTTTATTATGAGCTGGTTTGTTTTAATGGAGATGACTTTGGTAGCAGTTATGACAGTATATCTTGCTTATCATACACATTTGGTTTTTGCTAAAGCAAAATATCGAAAGATTATTACAACAGTTATTATTGGAATTTTAATCGGCTTGTGTTTATATAATTTGATTTTCTTTGGTTTTTTGGTTAATGCATGTATTTGTTTTGTAATCTTTGATATTATTAATTTAATTTTATATAAAACTAGATTTAATCGTTATTTTAAATTTATTTATCAACGGGGAATGGTTGCTTTGGCTGCCAGTGTTATTTTAAGTTTTTATGGAATTTATAATGCTAAAAATACTGTTATTACTACGTATGATGTAATAATCAATAAATCTTTTGTAGATAAAAGCCTAATGGTAGTTTCTGATATCCATTTAGGAACAGTTGTCACTAAGGCGGATTTAACAGAGCTTAGTGAACATGCTGAAGCTATTGCTCCAAGTGGGATTATTCTACTTGGTGATATCTATGATGAAGGGACCACCCAAGATGAATTTGATTATTCATTACAGGTATTTAAAATATTGGCTAGTAAATACCCTGTTTATTATATTGAAGGAAATCATGAAATTGGTTTCCAAGGTGGCTCACCACTTAGGGAATTTAATATTGTTAAGAAATTAAAAGAAATAGGGATTAAGGTATTGTTGGACGATGTTACTAAATTGGATGATATTTATTTAATTGGGCGTAAAGACTATGTTGTAAAAAAGCGAGAAGCTTTAAAAGATTTGACGGAACCTTTAGATACTTCTAAACCGCTTATTTTATTGGATCATCAGCCACATGATTATGAATTAAATGAACAATTGGGAATTGATTTACAATTATCAGGTCATACTCATGCTGGACAAATATTTCCTTTAAATTTCTTATTTAGTTTTATTAGGGTTAATGATTTGAACTATGGAATTGAAGTAAATAATAATTTTCATGGGATCGTGACCTCAGGAATGGGTGGCTGGGGATATGCAATGAGAACTGCAAAACACAGTGAAATAGTAGTTGTGAATTTAAAAAGCTCCTAGATATAATAAGCTCTGTTGTTAAAACAACTTAAAGGGCATTACAGCTAGGAACTGTTTGATTTGAAGTATTTTAGTATTACCTTTGTTTATTGTGAATTTGATAATTAACGAATATGTGTTTTTCCGTTAATATAATCAATTTCTAATTCGATGATATTAGTTGTATCGACCATCTTATCATTGTATGGGTGTTCTGGCGCTAAATGGCTGACTATTTCTAATAGTGCAGCTTTTTTTGTCTCAAACTCAGTTACTTCATGAACTGTTCCAAAGACAGCGACGGAATTATGGTTATGAGTTCCTGCTTTTAAATTAATACCTAGATCTTCAACTATAAGATAAGTGGCACGCTGTTCAATGCTGTTTAGTTTATAGCCGCTTTTAGCACAGTGAAAAAAAATACGGTTATCAATAATGATGTGATTTAAAGCTACACTATAAGGTAGTCCTTCATGGGTGAATGATAAAACACCGTAATGAATTTTATCCATGATTTTATAGCATTGATTTAAAGAAATTAACTGCTTGTTTTTTCTGTTTTTAGTCGGTAGAGAAAAAGCTAATAATGATTCGAAATCATCTTGATAGTGCATTGTTATGCAGTTATTGATTGTCTGAATAGAACATTCATTTTTAATGATTGCCAAGTAATCAGTGTTTAAGTCACGTAATTGTGAACGAGTGAAAATGTAGATTAGGTCATCTTGATATAAATCTTTTATTTTATCCATTGCTATTCTCCTTTGATAAAGTTAGTATTATTATATCATGATTATACAGTTTATCTTAGAAAAATGGAGGAATTATCAATGACGAAAATTAGGCTTGCTGTTGCAACAGCTGATGATGCTGCAAGGTTATTGGAAATATATCGACCTTATGTACTAACAACAGCAATCACATTTGAATATGAAGTACCAACTTTAGAAGAATTTAGGGCAAGAATTGTTTCAACTTTAGAAAAGTATCCGTATCTTGTTGCTAAGCTTGATGATAAGATAGTAGGCTATGCTTATACATCCGCATTTAAAAGTCGGGCTGCATATCAGTGGGCTGTAGAAACATCGATTTATATTGACCTTGATTATAAAGGTGGAGGAATTGGCAGTATGTTATACCATAAATTAGAAGAAATTACGAAACAGCAAAATATTATTAATTTAAATGCTTGTATTACTGCTGGGAATCCAGAAAGTATTGTGTTTCATGAACATTTTGGTTATCAAAAGGTGGCTTATTTTACTAAATGCGGCTATAAGTTTAATCAATGGCATGACATGATCTGGATGGAAAAAATGTTAGGAGAGCATCCAGGCAAACCAGCACCAGTGATTCCTTTCGGGAAGTTATATAAACATCTCTCAATTTAAAAATAACAAACTTTTCAAAACTAAGTAAACACGCTATAATTATAAAAATAACAATGGAGGTAGTTGAAATGGGATTTTTTGGTAAGAAGAAAAAGACAGTTGATTTGCAACAGGTATTTAAAGATAAATATAAAGATATTAATCAAATTGTAAATGATGCTAATAATGAGTTAGATTTAGAAATTCAAATCTCGTTATTAGAATTAGCATATGATAAATATAATGATCTTTTAGATTTAATTGATCAAGGTGTTGATTTTGATAAAGCACATTTTTTATCAATGCAGCAGGATTTGAAAAAGCAAATTGATTTATTGAAAGGTTTATAAAATGAAAATAAAAACATATCATAAAGATTTTGATTATACATATACTCTTGGGGTTTTTGAAACGATTGAATTATTAGAGAATAAACCAGAATTGGTGATGCGTGTTTATCTCAAAAGTAACTCTTATCAAAATAAGGGTGTTAAGATTATTGAGAATTTATGTCAACAAAATAAAATTGAATTAATTGAAAGTGATAATACAATTAATAAATTAGCGAAAAAAGATAATTGTTTTGCTATTGCAATCATTAAGAAATATACGATGGATTTAGAAGATGCTAATCATGTTGTTTTAGTTAATCCCGGAGATATGGGAAATATGGGGACGATTATTAGAACTATGTTAGGTTTTAATTATACTAATTTAGCGATTATTCGTCCTGGAGTCGATGTTTTTGATCCACGAGTAATTAGGGCATCGATGGGGGCTTTGTTTAATATTAATTTTGAATATTTTAATAGTTTTGATGAATATCTAACTAAATACCCTGAACGTGAAGTCTATCCATTGATGTTAAAAGGAGCTAAAAATATTCATCAGATTACTGCTGCAAATAATAAACATTCATTGGTTTTTGGTAATGAGAGCAGCGGACTGCCAGATGATTATTTAAAATATGGGCAAAGTGTATTTATCCCTCATAGTGATAAAATTGACTCACTAAATTTATCCATGGCATTAGGAATCACGTTATGCCACTTTTCAATGATGGAATTCAAAGATAAACAGGTATTGCGATAATAAGTGGATTATAAGGAGATTGTAAGAATGTATGATTTTGATAAAATAGTCAAACGTAGAAATACAAAATGTATTAAATGGGATACTTGGAAAAAAGAAGGAAAACCGAAAGATATTTTACCTTTATGGGTTGCTGATATGGATTTTGAAACCTTGCCAGAAGTTACTGAGGCAATTATTGAACGCGCTAAACATGCAGTGTATGGGTATTCAATGGCTGGCGATGATTATTATGAGGCGGTTTGTAATTGGATGAAGCGTCGCCATCAATTAGATATAAATGCAGATAATATTGTAACAACAACGGGGGTAGTAACAGCGCTTAAAATCGCAGTTAATGCTTTTACAGCTCCCGGTGATGCTATTATCATTAATAAACCAGTGTATTATCCATTTGATTTTTCTATTGATGAAAATCAACGTAAGAAAATTGAATGTCCGATGATGTTTACTGGTCAAACATACGAACTAGATTTTGATTTGTTTGAGCAGTTGATTATTGATAATGATGTGAAAATGTTTATTTTATGTAATCCGTATAATCCAATAGGAAAAGTTTGGAATAAAGAAGAATTATTTAAATTAGGTAATATTTGTAAGAAACATAATGTACTGGTAGTCAGTGATGAAATTCATCAAGATTTTATTTATAAGGGGAATAAGCACCTTCCTTTTGTTAATGTTGATGCCTCATTTAAAGAATTTACAATTATTTGTACAGCACCAAGTAAGACTTTCAATCTGGCGGGTTTACAGACGTCTAATATATTATTTTTTAATCATAAATTAAAAGAAAAGTTTATTAAGGTTAAAAGTTCACTAGGATTTCCGGTGGAACCAACAATTTTTGGTATTGAAGCGTGTAAAGCAGCTTATAATCATGGTGATAAGTGGGTTGATGAATTAGTGGCTTATCTTGATGGCAATATTAAATATCTTGATGGTTTTTTAAAGAAAAAACTACCAATGCTCAAAATGATTAAACCTCAGGGGTTATATCTTGTTTGGGTTGATTTTAGTGCTTTGCAAATGACGCACGAGGAATTAGAAGCATTTATGGTCAATGAAGCTAAATTATGGCTTGATGAAGGATATATTTTTGGTGTTGGTGGAGCAGGTTTTGAGAGATTTAATTTAGCGATGCCGCGCTGTTTATTAGTGCAGGCTCTAGATAATTTATATCAAGCGTTAAAGAATAGACAGCTAATATAAAGATCACCGGTGGTGGTCTTTTATTTTTTTGTTTATAATAAATTATTATTGACATAATAATAAAATGTAATATAATAAAACCGTATCAAATCTTGTTTGATATAATGAGCGCAGATTTAATATGTTATCTTTAGAGATTGATTTTTTAATTGTTCTCCAAATAGTTTAATAATTCAATCTTTTATAGATAAGGAGAAAATGTAGTTGATGTTATGTCCCGCCAGTAGCAACAAGTTTCCCACTGCTATTCATCGTGTATATCTATTTTTTAGTGATGTAGCATCATTGATGCTGCATTTTCTTTATTTTCTAAAAAAGAAATCGCTTACGACTCAGATAATGGGGTAAAAATATAGGAAATAGGCAAAAAAACTTTGTGTTACTATGGAAATTTCAATTAAATAATAGTAATATATAGGAGTAAAAAGAAAAGGAGAAATTTTATGGGATTAGTATCAGCAACAGAAATGTTAAATAAAGCAAAAGAAGGACATTATGCAGTTGGTCAATTTAACATCAACAACTTAGAATGGACAAAATCTATTCTTTTAACTGCAGAAGAATTAAAAGCTCCAGTAATCTTAGGAGTATCTGAAGGTGCTGCTAAATATATGACTGGATTCAAAACTGTATCAGCAATGGTATCAGCAATGGTAGATTCTTTAGGAATTACTGTACCAGTAGCTTTACATTTAGATCATGGTAGCTATGAAGGAGCTAAAGCTGCTTTAGAAGCTGGTTTCTCTTCAATCATGTTCGATGGTTCTCATTATGGAATTGAAGAAAATATTGAAAAAACAAAAGAAATCGTTGAATTATGTCACTCAAAAGGTGTATCTGTAGAAGCAGAAGTTGGATCAATTGGTGGAGAAGAAGACGGTGTCGTTGGTAAAGGTGAAGTAGCTGATCCAAAAGAATGTAAAATGATCGCTGACTTAGGAGTTGACTTCTTAGCAGCAGGTATTGGAAACATTCATGGTAAATATCCAGAAAATTGGGAAGGTTTAGATTTTGATGCATTAGATGCAATTCAAAAAGAAACTGGTAAATTACCATTAGTATTACATGGTGGAACTGGAATTCCAGAGGATATGATTAAAAAAGCAATTACTTTAGGTGTTTCTAAAATCAATGTAAATACTGAATGTCAATTATATTTCCAAGAAGCAACAAGAAAATACATTGAAGCTGGAAAAGATTTAGAAGGTAAAGGATTTGACCCTCGTAAATTATTGGCACCAGGTGCTGCAGCTATCCAAGAATGTGTTAAAGAAAAAATGGAAATCTTTGGTTGCATTGGTAAAGCTTAATTATAACTATAGTTAATGGGGATTTCACATATGTGAAATCCTTTTTTGTCTGCAATAAAACCCCCAGCTAGGCTGGGGGTCTCAAAAAGCTTTAGC
>NZ_JAHPYJ010000002.1:0-277841 GCF_019041935.1 Erysipelatoclostridium sp. MSK.7.34 | reverse complement strand
TTAACTACAGGAGCTAATATCATGGGTGCTGTATCTCAAGCAATTGCAATCGTAGCATCTATCTTAATTTATGCACCATTCTTAATTGCTTATGAAAGATATCAAAACAAACAAGCTGCAGAAGCTGCTGAATAATTTGATAATAAAAAGTGTATCTTTAAAAAGATGCACTTTTTTAAATTTCAAAAATAAATAAAATAATTTATAAAAAGGTTGATTAATTCATATTAAATTAACATTCATGAGAGATTATAATAGTGCAAGGTAGATAACTTGTATAAATAGTCACTACTCCCTAAAATATCTATTGACACTATTTGTTTTAATCAGTGACTATTTTTATTTTTTTATTAAGCCGTATAGGCTTTTTTATTTTAGTAAAATAATCTTTTCTTGGCTTTTAATAAACTGAGTTGTTATAATTCGAATAATCAAGTAACAGTAATGTGTAAATCTAGATATTGGGTTTGCGCATTTTTTATTTGCATTTTCAAGTGAGGACGCTTAAGCAAACGATTGGGGTATTTGAAAAAATAGTAGAGAGTATAAAAAATGGTTATACGGCCACTAATTAGAGTACTGCTCAGTTGTACTGGTGGATTAACAACTAGTTCTTTACGATATCTTATAGTAAGCTATTTGCAGTAGGAAATCACTATGATGTAATTGTTTTAAGCACCACAAATTTTTACTAAATATGATGCTAGACATGCTCTTACATTGATTGAAGATAAGATTGATCATATTGAGGGAAAAAGTTATATCACTTGAACCCTTGTCATTGAAAATGGCAACCCATAAAGGTGTTAAGATCTTATGTATCTCAGTCATTAGAATCAGTGAGCGGGTTTGGTTGATGCATCGTATTTATGATGAACAAAATATTATTATTCTTGATGAAGAACTTACTAAGAATTGAACCATTTTAGAAGATATATATGATATTTTAAATGTTATATTAATAAAATACCAAGATATTAGAAAAATTGGGATAAGTATGCCAGATATAATTAATCATGGCAGTCTTCTCTTATTTCTGGAAGATTTTGATTGTTAGTGTCTTAGAGCCGGGGATTATTGCTTTTTCGTGTTAACTTACATTATAGGTAGATAAGTTAGTTTATAAAATGGAAAAATATATCTTGGAAATTGTGAAAATCGTTAGTTTAAAGGAGTGTATTTTATTAGGAAAAATGATTTTATATGTATAAGCAATGAATAAAAATGAGATTACTAAGTATTATTAAAGTAATTGTGGTAATGATAGATGCAAGGAGTGAATGGAATGTGAAAGATGGACAAACTAAGTTTTATGAATATTATTTAAAAAGAGTGAAACCTGAGTATCAAGATGCAGCACAGCATTTATTAAAAGAAAGTTTCAAAAGACAAGCTGATGGAAATTTTGATGATAATTTTATTAATAAATTTGTTAAAGAGACTCAAGTTTATATTGAAACAGATAAATTAACAGAAGTTTTAGAAATAATTGAACATTTTTGTACTGGACATTTTAATAACTGAATCAAAGTAAAGCCTCCGGTTATTAGGAGGCTTTACTTCTATTCAAAATCTGATTGACTACTAATATTTTTCCAAGTTTCGATTTCTTGAATTCTTTCTTCTAAAGCACTAGCTACGATCTTGGTAGCATCACTACCTAAGAGAAGACGGAAAGGATAGTTGTCTTTTTCAATTGTATCAACAATAACTTGACCACCTTTATCAGGATCACCAGGTTGATTTTTATGATTAACGACATTCTCTTTACGAGTTTTCCCAGCTGTTTCGTTATAATCATCGATCTTATTTTTAGTCCCTTTTAGTGAAGTATCATAAAAATTAGTTCGGAAAGAACCTGGTTGTGCTATCATGATCTTGATTCCTAGCGGTTTTAATTCTTTAGCTAGACCATCAGTCATTAATTCTAAAGCAGCCTTACTAGCAGCATAATAACCAGAACCTACACCCGATCTAACCGCTGCAATTGATGATACGTTGACAATAGCACCGTTTTTGTTAGCTCGCATTTGTGGTAATACTTCTTTAATTAGTTCGATTGGCCCAAAGAAGTTAGTATTAAATAAAAGATTAACATCATCTATGTCACCTTCTTCAACTGAAGAACGATATCCATATCCAGCATTATTAATCAATACATCAATTGTTCCAAATCTTTCTTGTGCTTGTTTTACTGCAGCACTAATACTCTCTTTTTTGGTAATATCTAGAGCCACTCCTAAAGCTGTATTTGGATATTGATCAACTAGATCGGCAATTTTACTTGTATCACGAGCAGTAACAACAGCATTATCCCCTTTCTTTAATACCGCTTTAGCAATGCCGTGTCCAATTCCGCTAGAGCATCCTGTAATTAACCATGTTTTCATTTTAAGTCCTCCTTCATGTATTTATCTTTTCTACATTTATAGTATAGAACTTAGAGTTAACTATAAGTCAATATAAAAATAAAAAAATTAAATATTCTCTTTTTGTCAGTTGCCCAAAAGACATTTTTATCATATAATAATGAATGTGTTAATGACGTACTTGAATTAAAAGCCCTTTGGAGACAAAGGGTATTTTTCTTTTAAAAATACTGATATAATCAAAAATAATTGAAAAGGGCTGATAAATGTGAATAGAATTGGAACTGGAAAACTACGAGATTTAAATGATCAAATCATTTTGAAATTGTTATTAAGACATCAAGAAGTGACAAAAAAAGAACTAGCTAATTATTCAAGATTGACAGTAGCTACAGTAGGAACGATTCTTAATGATTTTTTGGATAATGGAACTGTTGTTGAAAAAGAAATTATTTATTTAAAAAAAGGTCGTCCTACTAAAAAATATGGATTGAATCCAGAATATTTTCATTCATTGTGTTTATTTGTACAAAGAAAAAGAGGCAGAGATTATCTTTGCTGGCAAATCATTGATGCCCTTGCAAGTGTACTAAAACAGGGTAAAGAATTAGTAAATGATTTAAAATTAGAGGATATTTTAAAATTCATTAAATATCTTTTATCACAAGATTCGAGAATCCAAATAATTGGTTTAGGGGTACCGGCAATAATTTCTAAAGAGATAGTAATTGAATCAGATATTCCTAATTTAAAAAATGTAAATCTTAAAGCTGAAATCGAGAAGGCTACAGGATTAAAGACAGTTGTTAAAAATGATATGAATTATACTGCTTATGGCTGCTATTTACATAATAATAAAAAGGATCTTTGTTATGTGACGTTTCCATTAAATTCTGGACCTGGCTGTGGGAGTGTTATTAATGGTAAATTAATAGAAGGAGAAAATAGTATTGCTGGTGAAATCTTATATTTACCATTTTTTAAATACCTAAAACAAGAACAGTTATGCTTTGATTATTCACCAGAAGATGTGGCTTTATCATTATGTTGTGTAGCATCGATAATAAATCCTTCAATCGTGATTTTAACAGGTGAAGCTATTGAGGCTGATGATATATTAAAAATCAAGAAGATTTGTTTAGAGTATTTACCAAGTGAATTTATGCCTGAATTAACGTATTGTGCTAATTATGAAAATGATTATTTATTGGGAATACAGGAAGTTATTAGAGAAAGTTTCATTAAACAAGACAAATAAAACAACTGTTATTGATATAAAAACCTCCTAGATAGTGTAAATAATTAAACACTGAATAGGAACTTTTATATTGTTGAGGGGACAAAAGTATGCTAAAGCGTATAAATTAGAAATTGTCAAAGAACATCTAAATAATCATAAATCTTTCCTTGAATTGAAAGAGAAATATGGATTTATATGTTTGTTGGACGAACAGTATTATCATCAGATTTATCAGTTTGATGTTCAATACCAGAAAATAAAAAGATTATGAAATATGAGACTGAACACTATAGTAATAATATTTGCATAGCTTAACCTGTTTATTTCTAAATAATAAATGAAGTTATTATTTTTGATAACTTCAAATCTAATAATTTGATTGTTTCATCTATTTATTTGATTAGGACGGTTCAAGGACAGTTGTTTTATTTGTTGACTTTTTTATTAGATAACTTATAATTATTAATTAATAAAAGACTTTTAATAAATAAGGAGATAAGTGTGAAACCAAAAAAGAGAATTCTTCATGAACGTTTGGCAGCAGTTGTTGCTAGTCTGCGTCATGGTGAGATGTTATTTATTGCTGATGCTGGCAGTGGAACATCTAGTAAAGCCCTATACCCACTGGATTCAAGTGTTGAATATATAGATGTAGAAGTAGTGACCGGTTCACCAAGTTTTGAGGATATAGTAACTACACTAGTTGCTTGTGGTGATTTTGAAGGAGCAATCGTCACAGAAGATATGATTGAAGTAAATCAAAAAGATTATCAGTTACTGGTTGATTTGTTGGGAAAGAAAAATATTCATTCGATGCATTACATTCCTGAATATTATGAAATGCGTGATCGTTGTAAAGCAGTGGTACAAACAGGTGATTATGGTGTACATGCACAGGCAATTTTAATTGCAGGGTATCCTAGTGCAGAGATTAGTATGAAATGGTTAAAAGAAGGAATAAAGGGGAAATAAAAATGACAGAACGTGAAAAAATGGAATTAGGAATGTGGTATGATGCAAATAATGATGAAGAATTATTAAAACAAAGAGTATTAGCTAAAGATTTGTGTTTTGATCTAGATCACATAAAACCTAGCAGTTATGAAAAAAGATTAGAAGTGATTACAAGTTTGTTAGGTTATCAACCTATAAACATAGAGCTTATAAGTCCCTTTATGTGTGATTATGGAAATAAGATTAAAATTGGTAAAAATGCTTTTATTAATAGTAATTGTTATTTTATGGATGGTGGTGGAATTGAATTAGGAGATAATGTTTATATAGGACCTTCATGTGGTCTATATACTGCTATTCATCCTACCGAATATAAAATTAGAAATACTGGTTTAGAACAAGCGCTACCAATTAAAATTGGTAATAATGTGTGGTTAGGTGGTAATGTAGTTATTTTACCAGGGGTAACGATTGGCGATGGCTGTGTAATTGGAGCAGGCAGTGTTGTGACTAAAGATATTGCTCCTAATAGTGTTGCTTGTGGAAATCCCTGTAAAGTAATAAGATCAATCGAAAATTAAAATATCTGTTTTAGAGGTTATAGTGAGAAGTCATTATAACTTTTTATTATGAAATAATCTGATGAAAGTATTTGTTTATTGACAGATTGGTAACTAGTTACTATAATAAAAATAAGTAACTAGTTACGGATATGGAGAGAATGATGAAAAAATCAAGTTATGAATTATTAGGACAGGATCCTAAATGGGTCAAAAAACTGTTATTTGCGGGTGTGTTTATTCAGGAGAATAAGTTACATGCGATATTTGATCGTTACAATGAAATGACGAGTAAACAATGGTTATTAATGGCTACGATGACTTCATTTACTGATGCTCCTGATTTAAGCATGTTAGCAAAAGTGATGGGGTGTTCACGACAAAATGTAAAAAAATTAGCACTGAGTTTGGAAAAGCAGGGATATGTGATTTTAGAGAAGTCACCCAAAGATGCACGTTCGTTATGTGTGGTAATGAGTAAACAGGGATTGCGCTTTAGAAAAGATATGGAAGAATTAACAGATGAGGTACATCAAGCTTTATTTAGTGAATTTAGTAATGAAGAAATCACTCAGTATTATCAGTTATCAATTAAATTAATGCATGGGATCGATCATTTAGAAGTATTTTTTAAAAATCGTCAAAAGGGGGCAGAAGGATGATTGAAGTAATATATAAAAGTAAAAAGAATAATAAGAAAATTGCGAAGGCAATTGCTGACGAACTTCAAGTCGATGCTAAAAATATTAAACAAGTGCAAGATGTTAAAGCAGATATTTTATTTTTAGGATGTCCAATTTTAGGAGGAAATATTCCTGAACAAGTAACTAGGTTTGTAGCACAACTTGATGCTAATAAAGTTAAGAAGGTTATTTTATTTTCTGCTAACGGTTTTGGAACAGATCAATTTACTAATGTTAAAGCACAGCTTAAAGAAAAGGGAATAATTTATGGACCGGTGTTTTCATGTAAAGGAAGTGCTTTTATTTTTAAAAACTTTGGACATCCTGATAAAAAGGATATCCAGGCAGCTAAAAAGTTTGCTAAAGAAGTTCTAAAATGGAGGTGAGTCGAATTAAAGATCTATATTATGTTTTAATGAAGAATAAACTAGGGAATCACAAGATATGTAAAACCTTGATTAGGCATGGGGAAATTAGGGTGAACGATCAAGTAATTACAGATGTTCGTTATCCAGTAAAGGCGGATGATATTATTATGTATCATCATATTCAATTGAATGCCCAGCCATTTGTTTATTATATGATGAATAAACCGGCTGACTATCTTTGTGCAAATCATGATAAATATCATCAGTGTGTAATTGATCTGATTGGGCGAGAAGATTGCTATTGTTTAGGGCGTTTAGATATTGATACAACAGGGCTATTGATAATTACTAATGACACTTCACTATCAAAAAAATTATTATTACCACAAAATCATGTTAATAAAAAATATTATGTGACTACTAAATTTCCGCTTAAAGATGAATTGATTAAAAAATTCTCTGATGGTGTAGTGATTGATCACAAGGTTCAATGTTTACCTAGTTTATTGGAAATACTTGATGAATACCATTGTTTAGTAACTATCAATGAGGGGAGGTATCATCAAATTAAAAAAATGTTTAAATCATGTCAAAATGAAGTGTGTACACTTAAACGAATTGCTTTTGCAGGAATAGAACTTGATCAAAAATTAGCTTTAGGGGAATATCGAGACTTGACCTCAACAGAATTGATAACTTTGTTTAAGCATTGTTAGACTAATAATTTGTTTTTAGACCTCATTTGTGAGGTTTTTTTGCTTTTCCAGAAAATGAAATTTACTTTGTTCAAAAGAATATGGGCGTATAATAGGTAACTGTAGGGGGCGTGAGGAATGTTATTTGATAACAAAGCATTAAAAAAATTAATTATTCCCTTGGTTGTGGAACAATTATTAGTAATTACAGTAGGTTTTGCAGATACTGTTATGGTTGCTAGCGTCGGCGAAGCAGCAGTATCAGCAGTTTCGCTGGTTGATGCAATTAATATTTTATTAATCAATATTTTTGCTGCATTAGGAACAGGGGGAGCAGTAGTTGCAGCCCAGTTTATTGGACAGGGTTCTAAAGATAAGGCAAAGTATTCAGCAAAACAGTTGATTTTGATTACAGCATTATTGTCAGTAATTATCATGGTGATAGTTATTGCATTTAATGTGCCATTATTACACATGGTTTTTGGAAATGTTGAAGTAGATGTAATGAAAAATGCAGAAATCTATTTTTTATTTTCAGCAATGTCGTATCCTTTTATTGCATTATATAACTCTGGAGCAGCATTATTTAGGGCAATTGGTAACTCTAAAATATCGATGATTAATAGTGCAGTCATGAATGTTATTAATATTATTTTAAATGCAATTTTTATTTTCGTTTTTAGATGGGGGGTATTTGGTGCCGTATTAGCAACGCTGATTGCCAGAGCAGTAGCTTGTATCGTAATTTTAAAGATGTTAAGTCATCGGGATAATGATGTATGTGTAAATGATTATCTTCATTGGAAATTTGACTTTATGTATATAAAAAAGATTTTAGCAATTGGGATACCTTCGGGATTAGAAAATGGGATGTTTCAGCTAGGGAAAATCTTAGTACAAAGTTTAATTGCAACTTTTGGGACATATTCAATTGCAGCTAATGCTGTTTCGAATAACTTGGCTCAAATGCAGATTATTCCTGGGATGGCAATGTCTTTGGCGATGGTGACGGTTGTAGGTCAATGTGTAGGTGCAAATGATTATAAACAAGCAAAATATTATGTTAAAAAGTTATTAAAAATTACTTATCTTTCAATGGCTGGATTAATTGTAGTTTTAATTATTGCAACACCTTCAATTTTAACATTCTATTCATTATCAAAAGAAACGACGGACCTTGCATACCAATGTATCTTTTTACATGCAATTATTGCAGCATTAATCTGGCCTACGTCATTCACATTTCCAAATGCTTTAAGAGCAGCAAATGATGCTAAGTTTACGATGATAGTTTCAGCTGCATCAATGCTAATATTTAGATTATGCTTTAGTTATGTTTTGGGACAATATATGAATCTTGGATTAATTGGTGTTTGGATTGCAATGTTTATTGATTGGGGAGTTCGTTGTATTTTCTTTATCTGGCGCTATTTTAGTGGAAAATGGATGAATCGGCAATTAGTTTAATAAAAAAAGATTGACTTAAAGTAATGTTTAAGGAGTATAGTACTATCGTAGCAAAGTAAGTGATCATGTAGATTATTTTTCTCTCCCAATATAAAATATTACATGATCATTTCATTTGCTGCTAAAAATGAGAGTTATATTGTTGTTTGAAAAGGAAGAAATTCCTTTTTTTAGTAAAAAACAATTCATTATGATAGTTGTTTAGGTAGTTTGGCTAAAATAATTTGGCCTAAGATACCAATGACACTACCTGTAATAAGTGATAAGATTATTAAATAAGGTAGATAATAAATAATATTAAAACCATAGAAAATTAAGGCTACTAGGATTTGTCCTAGATTATGAAAGATTGCGCCGGAAATACTAATGATCAAAGTTGAAAAGAGTTTGGTTTTTTTTAAAAGAACCATAATGACTAAACTTAATAAAGCACCGCTTAAACTATATAAAAACATATAGTAGTTAGTAAAAACACTGGCAATAATAAAAACTCGCAGGAGAGTGATGATTAAAGCGTCTCTAAATCCAAAGCGATATAGTGCAATTAATCCGATGAGGTTAGCAAGGCCGAGTTTTGCACCAGGAATTCCAAAGTTAATAGGAATAAAGGTTTCAAGATAACCGAGAATAATTGCGATTGCGATTAGTAAAGATAAATAGGTAATTCTTTTAGTCATTGGGGCCTCCTATTTGGATGATGAATCAACATCGTTATATTGATTAGAAACAATTGCAATAACAACTTGATTAGGCAAACAAATAATTTGTTCACCATTTTTAGATATCGTTCCTTGTTTGATACATAATTTATCAGGGCAAGTAGCATCTTTCATATGTACACTTCCGTGATTGATCACGATCATATTTTTATCACTAATCTTAATTGTCTGATCAATCTCTAGAGGAACAGTACGATATACTTGATTATTAACGGTGATTTTCACGTAAGCAGCTTTTTGACTGAAATAAAAATGATTAAAAAGTAGTGCCCCGATAATAACGACAAAAATTATGAAAATAATAATGAAGTCTTTCTTCTTAAACATAGCTACCTCCAGAATGAAAGGAAATGACATGAAAAAACGTTGGTTTATAAAAATTTTAATAATCTTAATTATATTTTGTGGATGTATGAATAAACAGCCTCTAAGTCAAACGCAGCTTCTTTTAGATACGCAAGTTACGATTACTTTATATGATTGTGCTTCGTCTAATATTCTAGATGAATGTTTTGCTATTTGCAAGGACTACGAGCTTCTCTTTTCCCGGACTAATCCCAAAAGTGAATTATATCAGCTCAATCATCAAGATAAAACTAAACCAATTAAAATATCCAAGGAACTTGCTAAAGTTATAAATATTGGTTTGGAATATAGTAAATTATCTAATGGTACTTTTGATATTACAGTAGGACAATTGATTGATTTGTGGGATTTTAAAGCTGATACTCCAAAATTGCCGGAAACTTCAGCAATAGCCGGTGCTTTGACGTCGATTGGATATAGGGGAATTACTTTAAATGATAGTACAATTAGTTTTAGTAATCCTAATACTATAATAGATCTAGGGGCTGTTGCAAAGGGATATATTGCTGATAAAATTAAGGAATACTTAATTGAGCAGGGAGTAGACAGTGCAATTATCAATTTAGGTGGTAATGTTCTTTGTGTAGGGAAAAAGAATAGTGATGATTTTACAATTGGTATTACTGATCCTAAAGGAAGTAGTGACATTTTAAAATTAAAAATTAATGATCAGTCGGTTGTAACTTCAGGAATTTATCAACGTTATTTTGAAGTTGAAGGGAAGTATTATCATCATATCTTAAATCCGAAGACGGGATATAGTTATGATAATGGGTTAGCTTCAGTTACGATTATTAGTAATCATTCAGTTGATGGTGATGCATTAAGCACAGTATGTTTTACTTTAGGTAAAGAGCAGGGGTTAGCATTAGTAAATCAATTAGCGGGGATAGAAGCTGTGTTTATTGATACAAACAATGCTCTTTATTACAGTGATCATGCAAAAGATTATGTGATTCAGTAATTATTTTCATAATATTAAAATATCTCATAAAAGATATGAATTTCTTTATACTTAAAAGAAGGAGGAGCATTATGAATACGAAAATAGCGTTTTTTGATATTGATGGGACATTAGTTAATGTACCTAATGGGATGTTACATCCAACTGATGAGACAATAAGGGTTTTAAATGAATTTAAAAATCAAGGTAATAAGATCGTCATTGCAACAGCTCGGGGTGAAGTACCTGAAAGTGTGGCAAACATTGAATTTGATGGGTATATTTGTAATGATGGACATTATATTCGTTTTAATAATGAGATTTTGATTGATGAACAATTTGATAATGGAATGGTGCAGAAGCAATTAGATGTATATGCAAAATATAATGGTCGTTCAATGTTTAATGGTCGCGGTGGTGCATGGTGCAGTTTTCTTGATGATGAATTGGTTATAAAACATCGTGCTATGTTTCAGGGAACAACTGAAAGACCAACTGATGTTAATGAGGTATTTAAAACTAGTGATGTTAAAGCGGTAAGCTGTTGTGTTTTATTTGATAGTGCAGCACAGTTGTGGGCAGCTTATCATGAATTAGAAGATGAATTTACGATGATTCCGTATGATACAGGTTTGATTCGAATGGATGTTTATTGCAAAGGGTTCACTAAGGGAACTGCTTGTGAATATTTATATCAAAAATTAGGAATTGATTATGAAAACACGTATGCTTTTGGTGACGGTATCAACGATGTAGAGATGTTACAATTGGTTAAACATGGTATTGCTATGGGGAATGCTATTCCTAAATTAAAAAGTGTAGCAAGTGAAATAACTGATAGTGTTGATAATGATGGGATTGCTCAAAGTTTTAAAAAGCATTTTAATATTTAACAGTAAAGTCAGCAGAATGCTGATTTTTTTGTAAGAAAAATGTAAGAAATAAGTGGGAATTTTGTGATTTTTTCTTATGAAGAAATTAAAAAATGAAGAGCGTTTTTTTTATATTATAGATTTATCGAAGGAGTAGTAAGGAAGGATATAATATGAAAAGAAAAACAATAGCTATTTTATTTGGAGGAAAATCAAGTGAATATGAAGTGTCGCTACAATCAGCAGCTGCGATTATAAAGAATTTTCCGCAAGAAAAATATGATCTTTATTTAATCGGGATTACGAGAGCAGGACAGTGGTTTCATTATGATGGGGAAATTGAAAAAATTAGTAATGATACTTGGAATCAAGAACTGCTTAATCCAGTGACGGTATGTTTAGAACCAGAAAGACAAGCAGTGATGGAAATAGTTGATAATAAAATAATCTATCAGCAAATTGATGCGGTTTTACCGGTCTTGCATGGAAAAAATGGTGAGGATGGTACTGTTCAAGGATTAATGGAGCTTGCAAAAATACCAGTACTTGGCTGCGGATTATTAGCATCAGCATTATGTATGGATAAATATCGAGCTCACCAGTTAGTCAAAGCAGCAGGGATAAAGGTTACTAGGTCTGTGCTTGTACATAATATAAATGATTTTAATGTTAAAGCATTGAATTTTCCATTATTTGTTAAACCATTAAAAGCTGGATCATCATATGGAATTAGTAAAGTTGTCAAAGTGGAAGAATTAACAAAAGCACTTGAATATGCCTTTAATTACGATAATGAAGTAATTGTAGAGGAAGCTGTTGAAGGGTTTGAGGTAGGTTGTGCGATTATTGGCAACGATGAATTGACTGTTGGTGAGGTAGATGAAATAGAATTATCGGGAGGTTTTTTTGATTATGATGAAAAGTATACTTTGAAAACTTCAACAATTCATATGCCCGCTAGAATTGATGAAGTAACGGCAAGGAAAATTCAAGAAACTGCAAAAATTATTTATCAGACATTAGCTTGTCAGAATTTTGCTAGGGTAGACATGTTTTTAACGCCAAACAATGAAATAGTTTTTAATGAGGTTAATACGATTCCTGGTTTTACTGATCATAGCCGTTTTCCCCAGATGATGAAAGGAGTAGGTTTTGAATTTAGTGAATTAATAGATAAAATTGTTGCGATAGGGCTTAAGTATGCAGATGGTAACTTTAAATAAAGATGATATTTACCAAGGTCCATTAGTATTGGTTAATCATAATTATCCAATTGCAAATAACTATCAAATTACTAACTGTTCGACTGCCAAGGATTCAACAATATCATTAGAAAAAACGGCTATGGAGATGCTAACAAAAGCATTACAGGAAATTAAAGCAGAAGATAAGATTGTTTTAGTCAGTGGTTTAAGAAGCGGTCAAGAACAAGCTATGATCTATAATCAGGCTATTCAAAATCATGGAAAAGAGTTTGTTGATAAGTTTGTTGCTAGAGTGAACTGTAGTGAGCATCAAACAGGTCTAGCCATTGATTTAGCAGTAAAAAATGAAACAATTGATATCTTTTGTCCTGATTTTACAAGTCAGGAAATCTGTCAACAATTTCGTGATATTGCAAGTGATTATGGCTTTATTCAGAGATATTCTAAAAATAAAATTGATTTTACCAAAATTAGTGAGGAACCATGGCATTTTCGCTATGTTGGGATTGTTCATGCAAAAATTATGGAAGAAAATCAGTGGTGTTTTGAAGAATATCATTTATATATAAAAAATCATTCTATTTTCAATCCATATGTTTTAGAATGCCAAGGAAAGTTAGTTGAAGTATTTTATGTTCCAGCAGTTAATGAACAGACTAAGTTAAACTTAAGTGATCATGGTAGTTATCAAATATCGGGAAATAATTGTGATGGTTTTATTATTACATCATGGAGGCCATATGTCTAAAGTAAAAGGTTATCCCTTAATCGACTGTTTTAGGATAATTGCTGCAATTTTAGTTGTCACGATTCATACTTCACCATTAGATACAATTAGCCCAACTTTAGATTTTTATTTAACTCGTGGATTAGGACGTATTGCAGTACCATTCTTTTTTATCACAACTGCTTATTTCTATTTTCTTAATCCCAGTAAAAAACGACTATATAAGATTATTAAACAGACACTATTGATTTATTTAGCAGCAATAATTATTTATTTACCATTAAATCTTTATAATCATTATTTTAATCAAAGTAATCTGATTTATGAAATAATTAAAGATGTTTTGTTCGATGGAACTTTCTATCATTTGTGGTATTTACCAGCAACAGTTCTAGGATTGATCATTGTTGCAGTATTAGATAAACGGGTATCTTTATTAACGAGTTTTTCAATTGTGGTACTACTTTATTTAATTGGATTAGGTGGTGATTCGTATTATGGTTTGATACACCCATATTGTAAATGGGGGTATGACTTGATTTTTTTAATAAGTGATTATACACGAAATGGTATTTTCTTTGCACCGTTATTCATTTGGATTGGAAAACTTCTTGCGGTAAAGCAATTTAACTTTAGTTTAAGAGTAATCGTTATTAGCACGATATTAGCAATAAGTTTGATGTTTATAGAAATATCACTATTGAAAGGTTATCAAGATGCAGCAGATTATGTTTTTGTACGTCATGATTCAATGAATATCTTATTGCCGGTAGTAATGTTTTGGCTATATCAGGGACTTTTACGAATATCAGGCAAACGAATATCTAAATGTAAAGATCTATCGTTAGCTATTTATCTTTTTCATCCCTTGATGATTGTTGTTGTTCGTGGAATAGGTAAATTATTGAAGTGTGATCATTTAGTTGTTGACCCGCTGATTCAGTTTATTAGTGTATTGATAATAACTGTTTTATTTTCAGAGATTTTATTGAAAGGAAAAGAGAAGTATGGTGAATATTCGCACAAGTCGCAGTTGGATCGAAGTTGATCTAGATGCAATCACGCATAATCTTGATGAATTGAGTTCATTATTAAATAAAAATAGTTCATTAATGGTAGTTGTTAAAGCAGAAGGATATGGTCATGGGTTAGTAGAAGTTGCGAAACATTGTCAAAAAATGGGAATTGAAGCTTTTGCAGTTGCTACTATCGATGAAGGTATCAAACTTCGAGAACATGGGATATATGGCGAAATTTTAGTACTTGGTTATAGTCATCCCATTCGTGCAATTGAATTACATAATTATCGTTTGATTCAAACCATTGTAAATCGTGAGCATGCTCGGCAATTAAATGAAAGTGGGCATATGATCAATGTTCATATTAAGATTGATACTGGAATGCATCGTTTAGGTTTTGATTTAAGCGATTATGAGAGTATTAAAGAAATATATGATTACCAGTTTATTCATATTCAGGGTTATTTTACACATCTTTGTGTTTGTGATAGTAAAAGGAAAGTTGATCAAGAATACACCCAAAAACAAATAGCTGCTTTTTATGATTTAATTAATGAATTAAAATTAAGACATTATGATATAGGAAAGGTTCATCTTCAAAGTAGTTATGGATTAGTAAATTATCCTGAAATCAATGCCGATTATGCTCGGGTTGGGATTTTAATGTATGGAGTGTACTCAACGTTCAATGATTATTCAAAAGTACAATTAGATTTAAAACCAGCTTTAACAATTAAAGCACAAATTGCAATGCTGCATTATTTGACTAAAGGCGCGAGTCTTGGTTATGGCTTGACTTATAAGGTTAATCGTGATAGTGTAATTGCCGTTATTCCAATTGGCTATGGTGATGGATTGCCACGTATACTTTCTTCAAATGGAAGTGTTTTGATCAAAGGTCAAAAGTGTCCAATCGTTGGAAGAATTTGTATGGATCAAATGCTTGTAGATGTTAGCGAGATTAGTGATATCAGTGATAATGATCTAGTCACCGTAATTGGTCAAGATGGTACAGAAGAAATTAGGGTAGAAGAAATTGCACTTGAAGCTAATACAATTAGTAATGAGATTTTGAGTCGTTTAGGAAGTCGACTGCCAAGAATATATCGAGGAGGATAATAGGTTGAAAAGAAGCAGTTACATGTCGTACAATGAAAAGAAAAAAATCCCTTATAAAGTAATCATTAGTGTATTAATCGCTATGTTAATACTTGGGACATTGATTGCATTTAATTTTACAAGAATTCGGTTAATGACGAAGGGCTATGGTTGGTCTGAACAAAGCATTATTTTACAGCTAAATGATAATGAGATTGAGCGTTATTTGGATGCGGAAAAGGTCAGTGATCTAAGTTCCTGGAATGAATATAAAAATAAAAAACATTATTTAGAGTATCAGACATATCAAAAAGAACATCAAGATTATTCAAAAAAAGAAGTAATAAAATATATTGATACTTTCTATCAGGATTATTATCAAGATCTCAAGGATTTAAAATATAGTTATAAACAAGTATTATCTTTAATGAAAGTTGCAGAGCTGTCTGATTTTAAGGTAATCGTCGATAATAAATATACATATTCGCAAATTAAATCTTATTTAAAGATTAATGGAATGGTCTTTGAGGATCTGCCTAAGTATCTTGCAAGTAATCAAGAGCCAATAACAGCTGTACTTACGGTTACTTACCCATTTATTGATGCTAATAATGCTGTTGGATCAGAATATGAAGTTTTAGATCCTAGTAATACACTTCTGTTGATTAAAAAGGGTTTTGTGTTACCTAAAGATTATGTCCCTGCTGATCTTGTTGTACCTGATATACCAATTGCTCCTGATAATAACCATAATAAACTTCGAAAAGATGCAGCTAAAGCATTAGAAGATATGAATAAAGATGCTTTAAAAGAAGATTATCATTTAGTTTTAAATAGTGGATATCGCTCATATGATGAACAAGTAGAAATTTATAATGATTATTTTAACCGTTATGATGAAGTCACTGCTAGTGGTTTAGTTGCGAAACCTGGCTCAAGTGAACATCAATTAGGGTTAGGAGTAGATTTAACTAGCCAAAGTGTAATTGATAAAAAGAGAATGGTTTTTGGTGATACGGATGAGTATAAATGGGTTGCTAAAAATGCTTATAAATATGGCTTTATTCTTCGTTATCCTAAAAATCGTTCGGATATTACTGGAACTGCTAATGAGCCATGGCATTTACGTTATGTTGGTAAGAAAGCAGCTAAAATAATTTATGATAATAATTGGACTCTAGAAGAATATATTTTAAAATATGGTTTTGATTATGAATTAAAGAAAATTGATTAAGCATCCTTTGGATGCTTTTATTATTTTCAATTAAACTTTTAATATGTTAAAATCATTATCATAAAAAGAGGAGTTAACAATGGATATATATAAATTTTTAACACAGTTGGGTATTGATTATCAAAAAATTAATCACCAATCAGTTAGCACTGTTGAAGAAGCAATGTTTATTAATGAGCAAATTGATGGAGTAGCATGTAAAAATCTATTTTTAAAAAGTAGTGATAAACAATTCTTCATTTATATGATGACGGTTGAAAAGCGTGCTGACTTGAAATATATAGCTAAACAAATTGGTAGTAAGCGGCTAAGCTTTGCTAGTGATGAAGAACTTGTAGAATTGTTAAAGTTAATTCCAGGATCAGTGACACCATTAGGAATAATTAATGATAATAAGCGAGTAAAAATATTGATTGATCGTGAATTAAGAGCACAACGATTATTAATTCACCCAAATATTAATACAGCAACAATATCAATTACCTATGATGATTTGTTATTGTTTATTAATGCTTGTGGAAATGAGTATTTAATTATTTAAAAATTTGATTATGGCAGTAATAAGAAATTTATTGAAATAAATACTTGCTGCAAGATTACATCTTTATAACTCTATGTATTTAGTTTAGTCATAATACTAATGAATATTATTCGATATATGCTATAATTTTAAAGAAAATTAGGAGGTGACTGGTAAGTGCTTGTAACTGACAAAGAATTACATAGAATCGTAAGCAGTGTTAGAAATCTAAGAACAGGACGAATATATTATCAAAAAGATTATGTTAGAGAAATCACAATTACTTATGATCGACTTTTTGATGATTATACAATTGAAGGCATTGTTGATAATGGTAGTTATGAAAATGTGTGTAAAATCGTTATTGATCAAGATAATAAGATTACTGACTATAGTTGTAATTGTTATTGGTGTGATGAACTCTCGGCTTGCGGTCATATTGGGGCTGTTTTGCTGAAGGTTCAAGAGTTATCACCTGATGATTTTCCATTTAAATATAAAAGTAAAAATGGTAAGATAAGTTATTTCGACAAGTTAGTACAAATTCGTCAGCAGCAGGAAGAAGAACTGCTAAAAAATGAATTAGCAGTAACAAAAAACCTAATAGCATCATTTAAGACTGCTAAAGCAATTGATTTTAATCAGGTTAAACTAAATCAAAAGTATGATCTTGAAGTCCAGATCAAGATTAATTATGGGCACCCATGTTTAAAATTCAAAGTAGGAAGTGATAAAAAGTATATAATAAAAAATATTCCTAATTTTTTAAGTGCATTAGCAAATAATGAATATGTTGAATATGGTAAACAATTAGCGTTTGTTCATAATCAAAAAGTATTTAGTGATGAAGCACTGAAGATTATTGAATTAATGAAATTTTGTATGATCACTTATGAGCGGTATCAACAGGAATATTATTACGATATATCGCATGTGACAAATGAGATAAAGATTATTCCCGAAAGTATTGAATATATCTATGAAGTATTAAAAGATTTAGAAAAAACTAATCAACATTTATCAATTTATCAATATAATTATCAGCCTACTTTACATATAAGGAAACTTGAAAAATATTATTCGCTTGAATTAAAGGATTTTGATGAATTTTGTGGTTATAAAAATCTTTATAAGATTACTGAAAATGAAATAGGTATGGTTAAGCTGGACGATGAAGGAAAGGCAATCAAATTTATTCATAATTGCGAAAGTAAAGACAAATTATTATTAGCAAAAGAAGATGTAAATGACTTTGTTAAATATATTTTAAATGATATTAAGCAATATTTTAATTATACTGGGGACTTATTAACAAGTGAAGTTATCGAAACAGAAATATTGACACTCTATGGCGATATTAATGAATTGGAACAAATCAAAGTTTATCTTGAAAGTAAACAAGGCCTAGAAACGATTTATTCATTTCAACAGCCGAGAAAGCAAACATCAATTAATTTTGATTTAATTGAAGATTATTTAAAAGAGATTGGTGATGTAGTTGATTTTGAAAAACATTGTATGTATTTGAATTTAGAAAGTGAAAAAACTTACTCCTTTTTAAATGAAGGTTTGCCTTTTTTAGCTAATTATTGTGAAGTGATGGTTAGTGATGCACTTAAAAAGATTGGGAAGAAAAGTCAATTTAGTATTACTGTAGGAGTGACTTTAGAAAATGACTTATTGGCAATTGACATTGAAAGTATTGATATTCCTAAAGATGAATTAGCGTTAGTCTTAAACTCATATCAAAAGAAGAAGAAATTTCATCGGTTAAAAAATGGTCAACTATTATATCTTGATTCTGATGAGCTGGAAGAATTAAATGAATTTATGACTGATTATCAAATTAGACCAAAGATGCTTGAGGATGGACATTTAGAAATGGATGTCTATCGGGCTTCTAGTCTTGATAATAAAGCCGAAACAAGCAATTATTTAGTATATGATCGTAGTACCGTATTTAAAGAAATTATTGATAATTTTAAAAATATAGCTAAACAGAGTTATCCCTTAGCGCCTAATTATCAAGAAATTTTACGCGATTATCAGAAATTTGGATATCAATGGCTTCAATCAATTAGTTCTTATGGCTTTGGAGGAATTTTGGCCGATGATATGGGGCTTGGGAAAACCTTACAAATGATTGTTTTACTGGATCAAAATCGGGATGATAAAAAAACTAGTTTAGTTGTTTGTCCATCATCATTGCTATTGAATTGGCAAGATGAGATACATAAATTTTCTAATTCTTTATCTTGTACTTGTATTCACGGCAGTCTAAAACGACGAAAAGAAGCAATTAGAAAATTTAATGAGGTTGATGTGCTAATTACTACTTATGATTATATGCGTCGTGATGCTAATCTTTATGATGGTTATCAATTTGAAAATATTATTTTGGATGAAGCGCAATATATTAAAAATCCTAAAACTAAGAATGCGATAACAGTAAAATCGTTAAAAGCTAAACATCGTTTTGCTTTAACCGGAACTCC
Source organism: Erysipelatoclostridium sp. MSK.7.34 (assembly GCF_019041935.1). Lineage (NCBI taxonomy): Bacteria > Bacillati > Bacillota > Erysipelotrichia > Erysipelotrichales > Coprobacillaceae > Thomasclavelia > Erysipelatoclostridium sp. MSK.7.34. Next base: position 258,307 of record NZ_JAHPYJ010000002.1, on the reverse strand, counting down.
TATAGAAAATTCTTTGGCGGAGTTATGGTCAATTTTTGATTTTTTAATGCCAGAGTATTTGTATAGCTATCATTATTTCAAAACTAATTATGAAACACCGATTGTTAAAAATCATGATGAAAACAAACAGCAGGAACTAAAAAAATTAATTACACCATTTATCTTAAGACGTAATAAAAAAGATGTATTGACTGAATTACCGGAGAAGATTGAAAAAACATTATCAATTGAATTTAATGAAGAAGAAAATAAGTTGTATTTAGCTAATTTAATTCAGGTCAATAAAGAACTGCAAGAACAGCTTAATTATGATAATGTAGATCGTATTGCTATTTTAGCAATGTTGACAAGATTAAGACAAATTTGTTGTGAACCACGGATAATATATGATAATATTTCGAATATTTCATCAAAATTATCGGGATGTCTTGATTTAATCCGAAATTTCCTGGGAAATAATCAAAAAGTGCTATTATTTTCTTCTTTTACTTCCGTGCTTGATTTAATTGCTAAAGAATTGGAGAAAGAAAGTATTACTTATTATCAATTAACAGGTGATACAAAAAAAGAAGAACGTCATCGATTAGTTAATCAATTTCAAAATGATGATACAACAGTATTTTTGATTTCATTAAAAGCTGGGGGAACAGGATTGAATTTGACTGCTGCTGAAGCAGTTATTCATTTTGATCCTTGGTGGAATATGTCAGCACAAAATCAGGCGACTGATCGTGCTTATCGAATCGGGCAAGAAAATGTTGTAACGGTTTATAAATTGGTAATGAAGGATAGTGTTGAAGAAAAGATCTTAGAACTGCAAAATAAAAAGAAAAACTTAGCTGATAGTTTTGTGGAAAATAATGAAGGTAGTATAACAACAATGTCTACTAATGACATTATTGAGTTATTTAAAGTATAAATGAAATACTCTAGTAAAAACTTACTAGAGTATTTTTATCGTTGTGCTTTATTAGATAATTATGAACTAACAATTTATAATCATAAGAATAAAAGCGGTAATATAAACTATTTGATTACGTAAGGAAACATGCTTGATTTATATAATATTTCATTTATTTACAAAGTTTAGTACTTCAAGTATACTTGAAATTAATAAAGCTAATCAATATAGTCAAAAAAGTTATTTGATTGTTTTAAAATGATGGTATTGTAACTATGCGATAAGATTATAGGTTGGAGTATATAATGGAATATTTTGAATATAGCGATATTGAAATTGAATATTTGAAAAGTAGGGATCCTGTTTTAAAACAAGTAATCGAGCAGATTGGTATAATTAAACGTGCGGTAATACCTGATTTATTTGCAGCTTTAGTTAATTCGATTGTTGGTCAACAAATTTCTACTAAAGCCCATCAAACAATTTGGCAGAGAATCAACAATTCTTTTAGTCCGATTACCCCAGCAAATTTTAAATCACTTTCAGCTGAGGAATTACAAAAATGTGGCATTACGATGAAAAAAGCACATTATATCAAAGAAATAACGAGACGGATCATTAGTGATCAATTGGATTTGGAGCGATTAGCTGATCTATCAAATGAAGAGGTTATAGAACAGCTTTGTGAGTTACCTGGAATCGGGAGATGGACAGCAGAGATGATTTTAACATTTTCATTACAACGTAAAGATATAATTAGTTATAGCGATTTAGCAATTTTACGGGGAATGCGCATGGTCTATCATCATCGGCGAATTACACCTCAACTATTCACTAAATATAAACGTCGCTATGGACCATATGCAACAATTGCCAGTTTGTATTTATGGGCAGTTGCTGCGGGAGCAATTCCAGAATTGAAAGATTATGCACCGAAATCAAAAAATAATGTTAGAATATAAGTTATATTGAGAGAGTTGATATTTATCTTGTCATGGAGGATAATATAATGAAATTTGAAGAACGGGTCTTACAACAAGAGTTTACACTAAACGATACAGATGATCTAATTGTTGATTATATTCGTAAAAATAAAGCAAATTTGGAACATTTATCAATTCAAAAGGTAGCCGAAGATCTTTATCTTGTTCCCAACTCAATCATGCGTCTTTGTAAAAAGTTAGGGTATAAAGGCTTTGCAGAGATGAAATTTTTAGTTAATAACGAAGTATCAGAAAATTTAGATATTCAAAAATTATTATCAAAGAATTTGTATAAATCAATGGAACTAATTAATTATAAAACGTTAGAAGAAGTTGCCGCTAAGATCAAGAATGCCCGAACATGTCACTTTATTGGTGTCGGTGAGTCATTATATTTTTGTGAAATGATGGTCGATAATTTGCGATGTTATGATTATCGAGCTGAATATTATCAAACTTATCGTGAAATTGAATATCGAATCAAGCATTGTGAAGAAAAAGATATTTTGTTTGTAATTAGTGCAAGTGGTGAGAATGGTCGTTTGAATAATTGGGTAGAAGAAGCAAAACAGAATGGAATTTTTGTTATTTCGGTTACCCATTTTAATGAAAATCGATTGGCTGGTTTAGCACATATTCCATTATATTATTGGGGTGATGAACAAAAATTGAATGGCTATAATGTTGCAGATCGAACAGGGATGATGATGCTGCTTCGAGAGTTGACAGAGGTATTTTGGAGGATGTACTGTGTATAAATACACGGTACATCCATTTTTTATTTAAAAATAAGTGTATGATTTTCCAAATTGAAAAGGGTTACAAAATAATATGCTATGATATTTTTGTAATCAGGGAAAGACATGTCGGTGATTAATAAAATTAAAAGAAGAGGGCAGAAGAAATGGAATTATCTAAATTAACAAGTGAGCAGCTTATTACTTTAAATAGTGATTTGTCATCAAAAGATGAAATAATTAAATTCTTAGTTTCTAAATTATATCAGGCAGGAAAAATTAGTAATGAGGAAGATTTTTATCAAGCAGTATTAGAACGTGAAAGCTTAACATCAACAGGGATTGATAATGGTCTGGCCATTCCTCATGGAAAAGATGGAGTAGTTAGAGAAGCAGCTTTTGCGGTTGTAACTTTAAAGAAACCTGTGAAGGATTGGGAAAGTGTTGTTGAAGGTAACAAAGTACAATATGTTTTTTTACTTGCAATTCCCCAAAATGATAAGAATTCGGTTCAAATGCAATTATTAGCAGAAATGATGACGAAGATGGCTAATCATACATATACAGAAAAATTATATGCTTCTAAAACAGTAAAAGAATTTTATCAAAATCTGGATAATGGGGTTAATAGTGATGAAATAAAATCCTTTGATCGCTCAATCGTTGCGGTTACTGCGTGTGCCGCTGGTATTGCCCATACTTACATGGCAGCAGAAGCATTAACAAAAGCTGGGCAAGAGTTGGGAGTAAATGTATATGTAGAAAAGCAGGGGGCTAATGGAATTGAAGATCGTCATACTAATGAGATGTTAAAAAATGCAAGTGCAGCTATTTTTGCTGTCGATGTAGCGGTTAAAGAGGAGGAACGTTTTAGTCATTTACCAACGATTAAAACAAAAGTATCTGCACCATTAAAGGATGCTAAAAAGATTATCGAAACAGCGTTAGTTAAAGCAGAACAAACTGCTCGTGGTGAGTATGTAGAACATTCACGACATCAAGAAGCCGGATTTTTAGAAACAGTTAAAGAAGCGGTTATGACAGGAATTAGTCATGTTATTCCATTGATCGTGGCTGGCGGAATGATTGCAGCAATTTGTGTAATCTTTGCAAGAACCTTTGGTTTTACAGATTTGATGAATACCGAAGGAAGTTGGCTTTATTTGATCAAATCAATGGGAAGTGGATTGTTAGGAACCTTGATGGTACCGGTATTATCAGCTTATATGGCTTATTCAATCGGGGATAAACCAGCTTTAGCTTCAGGGTTTGCGGCTGGATTTTGTGCTAATACCGTTGGCGGTGGATTCTTACTCGGGATGCTTGGTGGGATCATTGCTGGGTATTCAATACGCTATTTAAAGAAATGGATTCCAGCTAAAGGAACATTTGCCGGTTTTGTGAGTTTTGTAATTTATCCTGTATTGTCTTGTTTGATTGTTGGAGTCTTATTGTTAGTCGTATTAGGTAAACCAGTTGCAATGATCAATACAGCATTAGTTGACTTTTTAGGATCAATGGCAGGAACAAATGCTGCTTTACTAGGGGCTGTTTTAGGAATCATGGTTTCTTTTGATTTAGGTGGACCAGTAAATAAAGCTGCATATGCTTTCTGTGTTGCTGCAATGGCGGAAGGAGTTTTAATGCCATATTGTGCTTTTGCTTCAATTAAAATGGTTAGTGCATTTGGGGTGACATTTGCGACAAAGTTTAGAAAAGATTTATTTACACCAGAAGAACGTGAAGTAGGAAATTCAACCTGGCTATTAGGTTTAGCAGGAATCACAGAAGGGGCAATTCCGTTTATGATGGCAGATCCAATTCGTGTAATTATATCCCTATGTACTGGTTCTGCAGTTTGTGGAGCGATTGTAGCGATGTTTAATATTGGTCTTGATGTACCTGGGGCAGGAATATTCTCTATTTTCGTATTAACTGCTGATAATATTCCATTAGCGATGATCGTCTGGTTTGGAGCGGCAGTAATTGGAGCGATTATTTCAGCGGTGCTACTTGTAATTACTCGAAAACAGAAATTAGCTAAGGCAAAATAGGAGGAATAGCATGGCAAATCAAGTACACATTGTCCCCCATATGCATTGGGATCGTGAGTGGTATTTTTCAGCCGAAGAATCAAAGTTATTATTACTAAACAATATGGAAGAAATATTAGAAATGTTAGAAAATAATGAGGATTATCCTTATTATGTTCTCGATGGACAAACAGCTGTACTTGAGGATTATCTAGCATTAAAACCAAAAAATTTATCACGAATAGTTAATTTAGTGAAAAAAGGTAAATTAATTATTGGGCCTTGGTACACTCAAACTGATGAGATGGTTGTAGGTGGAGAGTCGATTGTTCGTAATTTATTATACGGTCATAAAGATAGTCAGACTTTTGGAGAACCTATGAATATTGGTTATTTACCAGATTCATTTGGTCAGTCAGGCCAAATGCCAATGATTTTAAACGGTTTTGGAATTACAAGAAGCATATTCTGGCGGGGAACGAGTGAGCGAATGGGTTCAAATAAGACAGAGTTTTATTGGACTAGTGACGATGGTTCAAAAGTCTTAACTCAACTATTACCACTTGGTTATGCAATTGGAAAATATTTACCCACAGATCTTGATGAATTAAAAAAACGTTGTGATAAATATATGCCAGTGTTACAAAAAGGAGCAACTAGTGAACATATATTAATTCCTAATGGTCACGACCAAATGCCATTACAAAAAAATATATTTGATGTCATTGAGCAGTTAAAAAGACTTTATCCAGATAAAAACTTCTTTTTAAGTAACTATGATCAGATATTTAAAGAATTAGAGAAAAAAGATAACTATGATATCCTTCATGGTGAACTGCTGGATGGTAAATATATGCGTGTACATCGTTCGATTTTTTCATCACGGGCAGATATCAAAACAATGAATACCGTAATTGAAAATAAAATTACCAATCTGCTAGAGCCATTGGCTTCCATTGCTTTTAAATTAGGGTTTGAGTATTTTGATGGGATGATGGAATCGATATGGAAAGAGATAATGAAAAATCATGCCCATGATTCAATTGGATGTTGTTGTAGTGATAAAGTACATCAAGAAATAAGCAGCCGTTTTACGATTGCTAATGAGAAAGTAGAGCGAATGATTGACTTTTATAAACGAAAGATTACTGATGCAATGCCTAAAGATATTGCGCTTGATAAACTAACGGTCTTTAATTTACTCCCTTATCCAAGAAATCGAGTGGTTCGCAGTGAAGTTATCACGAGAATGAAAAGTTTTAAAATTGTTACTAGTGAGGGTCATGAAATAGATTATCAAGTTATTAATAAAGAAATCATTGATGCTGGGTTAATTGATCGTCAGATTGTTCATTATGGGAATTATGATCCATTTATAAAATATACAATTGAATTTAAAGATAATTTTCCTGCGATGGGATATCAGGCTTATTTAATTCAAGAAGCAGTAGAGCCAAAAGAAATTTTATTAGATAAAGTGGACTTTCTGGAAAATGAATACTATCAGATTAAAATTAATAGTAATGGAACTTTAAAAATATATGATTTAGTTAATGATCATACTTATGATTCCGTTTTATTGATTGAAGATGGTAGTGATGAGGGTGATGGTTATGATTATTCACCATTATTGGAAGATTATATCATAACTTCTAAAGATGCTAAGGCAGATTATCAAATCAATAGATCCAGGTATTCTACTACAGCTCATATAATTGTCGAAATGAAAGTACCAAAAGATTTAACAAGTCGTAAACAAAAGAAATGTGATACAAGTTTAAAAATTGAATTTCAAATAGAATTAAAACAAGGGGAACGAAATCTTGACATTACAACTAATATTGATAATACAGCTAAAGATCATCGACTTAGAGTACTTCTTCCAACTGATATTTGGGCTCAGGCCTCAGTTAGTGATAATCAGTTTGGGATAATTGAACGCCCAGTAAAAGATATGGCGATAGAATCATGGCAAGAAGATAATTGGAGCGAGCGGCCAGATAGTATTTATCCAATGCTTAGTTACGTTGCAATCAAGGGTTGTCCATTAGCTTTACTCACTAATTCAGTTAGAGAATATGAAGTAATTGGGGATAATTATAATACCCTGGCAATTACGTTATTTCGATCAGTTGGCTATTTAGGTAAAGAAGAATTAGTTCGGCGTCCGGGACGACCATCAGGAATTAAGATGCCTACACCAGATTCACAATTATTAAAACCATTAGAGTTTAGATTTGCGCTTGTTATTGAAAATGATCACGCTAAATTATCACGTTTAGCTAAAGATTATTTAACGCCATTAATTAGTTATAATAAAATGCCGTACAATGCGATGAAGTTAAATGAGGTTGATTTTAACACTCCATATACTTTCTCTCTGCTTCATGAAAATAATGAACTTACTACACTAAGTGTTTTAAAAAAGGCAGAATCTTCAAATAAATTAATTTATCGAACTTTTAATACTAATAATAAAGAGGTTTTAATTTCTTTAAATCATGATCTTAAAGATTTTGTTGATTTAAAAGAAGAGATAGTTAAGACTAATAATAAACTAAAAAAGAATCAAGTAAAGTCATTTATTTTAGATGATTAAATAAAACCGTAGTCCAAATGACTACGGTTTTGACAGTTACCTAAAGGTGCCTACTATTAAAAGACTAGATAATCAATATAATGATATATAAGGAGGAATAAGCAATGTTAGGTGAAGAAAAGTTAATTAATTTTACGAAAACAAACTATCAAAAGAAAATTACTAAAGTTAATGAACGGGTATATCATTTTTTGGGCTATGGACATAGTAATGCAATTGCGATTATTGGGGAAACTTCAATTATATTAATTGATACTCTTGATTCTGATTATCGTGCAAAAGTGATGAAAGATGAACTAGCGAAAATTAGTGATAAACCGGTTAAAACAATTATTTATACTCATGGACATCCTGATCATTTAGGAGGAGCAGGTACTTTTCGGGATACAGTTGTAGAAGTAATAGCATTTAAACCTCGAAAACCAATTTTAAAATACTACGATAGAATTAGTAAACTACTAAATCAACGAGGGATTTATCAGCATGGTTATGGATTAACAGATCAGGAAGCGATTAGTCAAGGAATTGGAATCCGTGAAGGAAAAGAAATTAAAGAAGGAAAATATGATTTTATAAAACCGACGACATATTATGAGCAAAAAGTGGTTGAACGAGTAATTGATGGAATTAAATTAAAGATGGTTAGTGCTGTAGGTGAAGCAGATGATGAAATCTATGTTTGGTTAGAAGATGATCAGATAATGTGTTGTGGAGATAATTATTATGGATGCTGGCCTAATCTTTATGCAATAAGAGGAACCATGTATCGCGATGTTGCGACATGGATTGATACTTTAAATGAGATTTTAAATTATCCAGCTGTTGCATTATTACCAGGACATACACGAGTTTTATGGCAAAATGAGATTAAAGCAATAGTGGGAACTTTTAGGAATGCCATCGAGGATATTTTATTTAAAACATTAGATTGTATGAATCAGGGAATGTCTTTGGAAGAAACTGTTAAAAATGTTAAATTAGCACCAATATATCAGGATAAAGAATATTTAGGTGAGTATTATGGTACTGTAGAATGGTCAGTGAAAAGTATTTATAATGGTTATGTAGGATGGTTTGATGGGGATCCTGTGAAGTTATTGCCACATCCAACTGAGGCTTATAATCAGGCGGTACTTGCTTTAATTGGTGATAATGATAAACTAATATCAGCTATTAAAAATTATATGGCACAAGAAGATTATCAAATGGCATTGCAATTAATTGAGTTATTGATGGTGCAAGATAATTCATTACAAATTATAGAACTGAAAAAACGAGCCTTATTGATGCGGGCTAAACAAGTGACATCTGCTAATGCTCGTCATTATTTAATTGCATGTGCTAAATCATTATAAAGTAAGGAGAGAATATGACAAAAAAGATTTTGGTAACTGGAGGAACAGTTTTTGTAAGTAAATTTGTTGCAACTTATTTTAAAAATCATGATTATGATGTTTATGTTTTGAATCGTGGAAATCGAAAACAGATTGAAGGAGTAAAATTAATTAAAGGTGATCGACATCATTTAGGAAATTTGTTAAAGGGATATGATTTTGATGTGGTTTTTGATGTTACTGCTTATACTAAACAAGATGTCAAAGATTTGTTAGAAGGTCTAAATGGGGTCAAAGATTATATTTTGATTAGTTCCAGTGCTGTTTATCCGGAAAGTTTATCACAACCGTTCAAAGAGGAGCAGAAGGTTGGAAGAAATTCTATCTGGGGAGATTATGGAAGTAATAAAATTGAAGCTGAAAACTATTTACTAAGTCATATTCCTCAAGCATATATTTTAAGGCCACCATATTTATATGGACCAATGCAAAATGTTTATCGCGAACCTTTTGTGTTTGAATGTGCATTAAAGAAACGTTCTTTCTATTTACCTAATGATGGTAAAATGTTATTACAGTTTTTTCATGTTGAAGATCTATGCAAGTTAATGGAAACCATTATTAAAAAGCACCCTCATGATCATATCATGAATGTTGGAAATAGCGAAATTGTTGATATAAATAAATTTGTTGAGTTATGTTATCAAGTTGTAGGAGTACCGCTAAATAAAGTATATGTAACTAAGCATGATAATCAACGTGATTATTTTAGTTTTCATAACTATAATTATGTTCTTGATGTAACTAAGCAAAATCAGCTGTTGCCAAGTCAAAAAAGTCTTTTCGAAGGATTAGAGGAATCATATCAGTGGTACCTTGATCATCCAGATGAAGTTGTTAAGAAAAATTATATAGAGTTTATTGATCAAGAGCTTATTTAAAATAATCTTAAATTTTATATCTAGGAGAATAATGTAGTATGTGGATTATCTTTGGAAGCTTGAGTATTATCTGTACTTTGATGAGCTGTCTGTCTATATTTAAAAGTCAAGAGAAGCTGAGGGCTTATTGGTTTTCGATTTTAGGACTTGTTTTTACCGTGCTTACTCTTTTAGCAGGGTATCAATTAGTAAGTAATTGGGTAAAGCATGAAGATTGGTCAGCATTATTGGATGTAGTACCGTCAATGTTTACAATTCTTACAATATATGTAATTACGATGTTGACTGCAAATATTATTGCACTTATATTAATAAGAGGTAAATCAAAAAATACAAATGATAACTTAATGAAAAAAGATAGTTATTGATTAAATAACTATCTTTTTTATGTGATTATAGTAAAATAAAGTAAATAATAACTATTTATATATTGAAAGAAATAATGATAAATCATTTTAACAAATGTTGGAATTGAAAAGATTATGAAAAAATATATTAAACGTGTAGTTGCTATGGGTGTTTAAAAAATTTATAATGCAGTATATTTATTTAAAGGATTTCTTTGAGTAATAAAGGAGGAGCTAATGGAAATAAAAAGAGTATTTGAACGAGACGAACAGTTAATTAGTTCACTTGTTACTGTTTGGGAAAGTTCGATTAGAGCAACTCATGATTTTTTTAGTGAAACTAATATTCGAGAAATAAAAAAGTATGTTTTTCAAGCAATTGAAGAAATTCCAATTTTAGTAGTTGCTGTTGATAATAAAGAAACATTGGCTTTTATGGGGATTGCTGAGGATAAATTAGAGATGTTATTTATTACAGCACAACGTCGAGGACAAGGTATTGGTAGGAATTTATTAGAGATAGGAATAAATGATTATGAGATCACTGAAGTCTGTGTAAATGAGCAAAATCCTCAAGCTCTAGCTTTTTATGAATATATGGGGTTTACTATTTATCGGCGAAGTGAATTAGATGAACAAGGGAATCCATTTCCAATTTTGTTCTTACATCGTCAATAAGAATTATAAATAGATATTTAGAAAGGACAAATTATGAAGTTGTTGTCATTAACTGAAAAGATAAAGCTAACTAAACAGCAAGAACTTGAATTTATTGATGTTCTCGAAGATGATATTAAGAAGTATTTTAGGATCCCGATATTTTTTATTATGTTATTTCAAATCTATAATATGGTCTATGTAAGTGTTTATACGGATTTTACCTATTATACCAAGTCAAGTAAGATTTATATGCTTTTATACACACTCATGTTTATCATCTGTGTCTTAGGGTTGATTTTATTGCATAAAAAGAATGTTAAAAAGGGTTTATTGTTGAAAGTTCAAAATTACTATATTGTTTTTTTAATCATGTGGTCGCTAGCAGTAACGATATATGATAATCGTGTTTCTAATAACATTAGTGTGCATATTATTACAATGTTGAGTATTGCTATTCTTGTTTATTTACCGCCAAAATTATTTGTTCCTCTGTATTTGTTCTCTGATATTATTTTGATTACTGGAATTGAATTAGTGAAACATGGTGAACCATTGGGGAGTCATTATAGTATTTATGTTAATAGTACCTGGTTAACGATTATGGCTCTATTTGTTGGATATTATCATTATCAATCAATGCGACAAACTTTTTTAAATCAGAGTATTATTCTAGAAAAAAATAGGATGATTGAAGAAAAAAGTGCGGAATTAGATTTTATTGCCCATCATGATTCTTTAACGGGGCTTCAAAATCGACGTTATTTAGCTAATTGTTTAAATAATATTTATTTAGAGAGTCGCGATAGTCAGCTTAAAACAGGTGTTTTTATAATTGATATCGATGATTTTAAATCTTATAATGATACTTTTGGGCACATTAAAGGTGATGAATGTCTAAAGAGAGTTTCTAATGCTTTAAATTTATGTTTGAGTGAAGGGTTTTTGATTCGTTATGGTGGAGAAGAATTTGTTTATTTATTAAAAAATACAGATTTAGAAGAAATGCAAAGAATTGGTACAGAACTTTGTCATACTGTTGAACGTCTGCATTTATTAATGCCAAATACTTCAAGTCGTGAATATTTAACTGTAAGTATTGGTGGGGCAATAGGTGTTTTAAATGGAGAAGAAAGTTGGCAAGCAGTTTTAGAGCAGGCGGATCAAGCCTTATATAAAGCTAAAAATACTAATAAAAATAAATGTATATGTGCAGTCGAGTAATATATTTTATAGTTGGGTTATAGATTTGTTTATTAAAAATAGTTTTATGATTGGATAGGAGGTTTGAAAGAGACCTCTTTTTTTATTTAGTGATATTTTAAATTAATAACATTAAGTTTTTATTGACTTATAGTTAACTCTAAGATTTATACTATGTTTAAAGATAAATAAGGTGAGATGGAAATTTTAATTATTTAAAAAACCATATTTAACTTTTTATTCTTATCGATACAAGTGCATAATTTATAGTGCACTGTTAATCAGATAAAGATTTTTAGTATATAAACTAAATATATTTAAATGTAAAAGATTATGATTGAATCTTGAATTTAAAAATCAAATTATTAAAACAAGATTATTGAGACTAAAAATATATGGCTAGAATAGGGGGAAAAATAATGGAATATATAACTTTAAATAATGGTGTAAAAATGCCCATGGCAGGATTTGGAGTTTTCCAAATCAAGGATAAAGAAGAATGTGTAAGGGTTGTCCTGGAGGCAATTGAAACTGGGTATCGTTTAATTGATACAGCACAGTCTTATGGTAATGAAGAAGCTGTAGGAGAAGCAATCTTAAAAACTAATGTACCTCGAGAAGAGTTGTTTGTTACAACAAAAGTCTGGATTACAAACTATGGCTATGAAAAAGCTAAGGCATCGGTGGAGGAATCTTTAGAAAAGATGAAACTCGATTATATTGACCTAGTATTATTGCATCAGCCTTTTAAAGATTATCATGGTGCTTATCGGGCTTTAGTTGATTTATACAAAGAAGGAAAAATTAAAGCGGTTGGTGTATCTAATTTTTATCCGGACCGTTTAGTAGATTTATGTTTAGATACAGATGTTGTTCCTGCAGTGAATCAGGTGGAAGTAAATCTATTTCATCAACAGAATCAAGCATTAGAATATAATCAAAAATATGGTGTTCAATTAGAAGCATGGGCACCGTTTGCAGAGGGAAAGAAGGGAATCTTCACTAATGAAACATTAATGGAAATTGGTGAAAAATATAACAAATCAGTAGGTCAAGTAATTTTAAGATGGTTAGTCCAAAGAGGAATTGTGCCATTAGCTAAAACGGTGAGAAAAGAAAGAATGTTAGAAAATATTGATATTTTTGATTTTCAATTAAGTGAAGAAGATATGAAAACTATTACAAATATGAATAAAGATACGAGTTCATTTTTCTCTCACTATGATCCAGCAACTGTTGAGATGATCTGTGGTTTAAAAAGATAAATTATTAAAGCAAGATGAAAGCTAGATAGCTTTATAGTGAACTAGTCAGAATCTACAATATACTAGGAGGTAAAATATTAATGAGAATAATTGAATTGAGTAATGGTGTGAAGATGCCGATCATTGGTTTTGGAACAATTGGACAGTTTGGTAAACAAGTAGAAGATAATGTTTCTTTTGCTTTACAAAATGGGTATCGTTTGATCGATACAGCTAATCGCTATACTAATGAAAAAAGTGTAGGTAGAGGTATTAGTAAAAGTGGATTGGATAGAAAAGAAATTTTTATTGAGACAAAATTAGCTCCGACGTTTTATGAAAAAAGTAATGCTGTTGAGCAAACATTAGAACGGTTGGGAGTTGAATATATTGATCTGATGCTGTTGCATCACCCTTTAAATAATTATATTGCGGGTTATCAAATGATGGAAAAAGCTTATAAGGAGGGGAAAATCAAAGCACTAGGGTTATCTAATTTTAAGGTTGAACAAATTCAAGAAATTTTGGATATTTGTGAAATTAAACCAGTAGTAATGCAAATTGAATGTCATCCTTATTATCCGGCTGAAAAGGTAAAAGATTTTTGTTTTGAAAATGGGATTATTCTACAATCATGGTATCCTTTAGGGCATGGTAGTAATGAATTGTTAAATGAACCGTTATTTAAAGCATTAGCAATTAAATATCATAAGACAACGTCTCAAATTATTTTGAAATGGCACACGCAAATGGGGTTTAGTGCAGTACCGGGAAGTAGAAGTGCTAATCACATTTTAGAAAATATCGAGTTATTTGATTTTGTACTAACAAATGAAGAAATGTATGAAATAGCAAAACTAAATAAACATTGTCCATTTTATCAAATAACTGAAAAATCACAGCATATACTGGCAACAACAATTCCAGATGTTGACGGTGAGGAATAATAAGGGGGATAAGATTATGGAATATATTATTTTAAATAATCAAATAGAAATGCCAATTTTAGGTTTAGGGGTATTTCAAGTACCGGATAAAAAAGAATGTCAAGAAACTGTATTTCAAGCAATTAAAGCGGGGTATCGATTAATTGATACAGCAGCTTCTTATATGAATGAAGATGCTGTAGGAAATGCTGTTAAGCAAGCTATTGAAGCGGGAATCTGTACGAGAGAAGAGCTGTTTATTACATCAAAATTATGGGTGCAAGATATGCGAACATATGAAACAGCAAAACAGGGAATTGAAAATTCATTGAAAAAAAGTGGATTGGAATATTTTGATTTATATTTACTTCATCAAGCAATGGGAGATTACTTTGCTGCATGGCGGGCTATGGAAGATGCATATCATAAAGGAAAGTTAAGAGCTATAGGTGTTTCTAATTTCTATCCAAATATATTAACGAATTTTTGTGAAATTGTAGAAATTAAGCCAATGGTTAACCAGATAGAACTGCATCCATATTTTACTCAGGAGCAAGCAATAGAGACAATGAAATATTATGATGTTGTTCCTGAAGCATGGGCACCATTAGGAGGCGGTAGATATAATCCTTTTGAAGATGAGATGTTAAAAGGAATTGCTGAAAAATATCATAAGACAGTGGGTCAAGTATTACTTCGGTGGAATATTCAAAGAGATGTTGTTGTAATCCCTAAATCAACTCATATAGAGAGAATTATTGAAAATATTAATGTATTTGATTTTGAGTTGAATAAGGATGAGATGAAAAAAATTTCATCCTTAGATATGGGATATAGTGGTTCACGGGCTAAACACTTTGAACCTGATTTTGTAAGGATGGTTGTTCATAGGAAAATCCATGAATAAAAAATAGATTATTAAAGGAGTGAAAAAAATGAGTATATTATTTATTAACGGAAGTCCTAATAAAAATGGTAATACGGTTGCTTTAAGTGAGCAATTTCTAAAGGGTAAAAATTATCAGACATTGCATTTAGTAGATTATAAGATTTATAGTTATGGTCAGCATTTTACAGATGATCAATTTGATGAAGTTGTTTTAGCGATGAGTAAAGCTGATACAATTGTAATTGGCTCACCGCTTTATTGGCATAGTATGTCTGGAGCTGTTCGTAATCTATTAGACCGGTTTTATCAACATGTTGATGAAAGTTTATTAAAGGGTAAAAACATGTATTTTATCTTCCAAGGTTATGCTCCAACGAAACAACAATTAGAAGCAGGAGAATATACAATGCAGCGTTTTGCAAATTTATATGGAATGAATTATCGTGGGATGATTACTGAATAAGAAAGGATAATGCTATGATGATAAAAAGACAGTTAGGGAAAACGAATATGTATGTCAGTCCGATAGGATTAGGCTGTATGGGATTTTCTCATGCTTATGGCTTAGCTGAAGATAAAGAGGGAGCAATTCAAACTATTAAGCAGGCTTATAAAATGGGTTATAATTTTTTTGATACGGCTGAATGTTATACTGGTGAGAATACTGATGGAACTATTTCTTATAATGAAGAGCTTGTAGGTGAAGCATTAAAGGAGGTAAGAGAACAGGTTGTTATTGCAACTAAATTTGGAGTTGAACATAAAGGGGATCATTTAGAATTAGATTCCTCACCAGAAAAAATATATGCATCGATAGAAGGATCATTAAAGAAATTACAGACTGATTATATTGATTTATATTATCAACATAGGATAGATCCTAAAGTTGAACCTGAAGTAGTGGCTGGAGTTATGAAGGAATTGATTGCAGCGGGTAAAATTAAAGCATGGGGAATTTCGGAGACAACAGAAGAATATTTAAGAAGAGCACATGCTGTTTGCCCAGTTACAGCTATTCAAAATAGATATTCAATGATGGCTAGATGGTATGAAGATTTATTCGTTGTTTGTAAAGAGTTAGGAATAACTTATGTAGCTTTTTCTCCAATGGCTAATGGATTACTTTCAGGGAAATTTACACCAGATTCTACCTTTGAAAAAGGGGATTTTAGAAATAATATGCCTCAATATCAAAAAGAAGGGTATGAAAAAGCAAAAAAATTATTGAATTTGTTAAAAGTATTATCAGAAAAGAAAAATTGTACTATGGCTCAACTTTCAATAGCATGGATGCTAAGAAAAAAGGATTTTATTGTGCCTATCCCGGGAAGCAGAAAATTAGAACGTTTAGAAGAAAATTTTAGAGCAGGGGAAATTGAAGTTACAATTGATGAAATCAAAGAAATTGATGCTTTATTAGATACAATTGATTTTGATGTCTTCGGCGGACATTAAAAATGAATATAAGTGAAAATACTACTATTCAAGAAGTATTAGAACTTCCAGCCTTTAAAACATGGGGAAAGTTACTATTTCCAATCAATAGACCGATAGCTCTAAATATGACGATTAAAGAATTAAGTTCGTCTAAAATTTATTTATGGTATAATTATATAGATGTGAATAAGACAATTGAGATTATAAATACACTCAATCACGATGCTCAAAATCATTCAATATTTTATAACATTTATTCTAAAGAAGAATTATTAAATGATGCTTCAAAAAGAGATGTAGGATTGTTCTTTTTTAAAGGAAGTAAAGATACGCCTTTTGCAATATGCAATGCTGGTGGTGGTTTTGTATATGTAGGAGCAATGCATGATAGTTTTCCACATGCTTTAGAGTTAAGTAAGCGTGGGTACAATGCTTTTGCTTTGATTTATCGTGTTGAGCATCCGTATGAAGATTTAGCTAAGGCTATTTCGTTTATATATAATAATGCGAATATGCTGAAAATAGATAAAAGACACTATTCACTTTGGGGTGGGTCAGCTGGTGCTAGAATGGCAGCAGTATTGGGAAATAAAAAGTTTTTATCTTCATATAGTGAAATTGCTGTCCCTTCAGCCGAAGCTGTCATTATGCAGTATACAGGGTATGATTATGTTTCAAATGAAGATGCTCCAACTTATGCATGTATTGGAACAAACGATTATATTGCAGATCATATTCTTATGAAAAAACGGTTAGAGCACTTAAATAAATTAAATATTCCAACTGAGTTTCATTGTTATAAGGGTCTATCACATGGATTTGGCTTAGGCACAGGAACAATAGCTGAAGGTTGGATAGATGATGCCATTTACTTTTGGCAAAGACAATCGTAAATATGTTGAATAAAAAAGACTTTACAATTAAGTTAATTAATATTGTATCGTCTTTTTATTTGGTCATAAAGATAATGTTATTTGATGTTCATTATTATGGATGTTAAAATAAAATTATAAAGAGAAAAGAGGGATAAAATGACTGAAAAAAAGGCGGTTTTTGATTTTAAAGGTTGGATTCGAGAGCATCATAATACTCCATATGAGATTCGTTTAGAAAACGATGATCTTATTAAATTAGTAACTGAATACGGTGAGGCATCGATTCAATTTACAGTAATTGAGGAATATACAATCGTTGAATTTAGTATTGTTTCAAATAAGGATCATTCTGTTAAATTCTATCTTCATTTTGAACTCAATGATGAAAATCATGCAAAGCAATTATATGATGAGATGGTTGAAACATTGATTGGGTTAAAAGAAGAAAAAACTTTGCGTGTTTTATTATCATGTTCGGCAGGACTTACAACTTCTATGTTTGCTGATAATTTAAATTCTGTAGCAGGAATGTTAGGGTTAGATTACCATTTTGATGCAGTATCTTATATGAGTATTTATGAAGAAGCAGAAAAGTATGATGTAATTTTAATTGCACCACAAATTGGGTATATGCTCAAACGTTTAAAAGAGAGTATCACAGAAAAGCCGGTATTACAAATACCAACATCGGTATTTGCTTCGTATGATGCTTTAGCTGCTTTAAAGTTTATTCAAAGTGAGCTTGAGATTTTCCGCCAAGAAAAAAGTAATGAGCAAGCGCATGAATGTACCCATTGTGCAGAATATGAAAATCGTATCTTATCAATTGTTATTTTGATTAGTAGAGAGCAGACACGTATTTATTATCGGTTAAATGATAAATGTGAAATAATTGATAGTAACCTTGTCATTAAACCTACAATGAATATATACGATCTCTACGATATTATTGATACCATTTTATTAAAACATTCTTACATTGATATGATTGGAATTGCGACACCGGGTATTGTTAAAGATGAAAAGCAGTTGAAAGAACCAACAGATGGAAGAACTATTGATATAAAAGCTGATTTTGAAGATAAATATGGAATTGATGTTTTTGTTTATAATAATGCAAATGCAGCAGTTGTAGGTTTTTCTTTAGAACATCCAGAGTATGATAATATTATTTTCCATTCACAGCCATTTGGATTTGGGGTAGGGGGACAAGGAATAATTTCTAATGGTAAAGTAATTAGAGGGAAAAATGGTATAGCAGGTGAGATAAGATATTTTATCCGACGGATGCAATTATCTGATGATGTTCATAAACTGGCTTGGACACAGCATGGAGCCGTAGAGCTCGTAACAAAATCGTTACTTCCAACTATTTCGCTCATTGGACCCGAAGCTGTAGTGATAAGTTCACCAATGACACCGGATATGGATGAAGTAAAAAATGTGCTATCCTCTTTTATTGATAAAGAATTTTTACCTGAATTTTATTATATTAAAGAAGCCAGCTCTTATATGTTAAGCGGAATTACAAAATTATGTGTTGATTTTATTGAAGAAGAGTAGGATATTTCTAATATAGAAATAAGTCTTTATCTTTTAGTGACAAAAGATAAAGACTTATTTTCTTAAAGTGGTAATTATCAAAGCTATTTACTCATTTATTTCAATAAGATTACTTGTGTACCTGCATTTTCCTTCAAGTACGTCATCGTAAAAGCTTTGTTTATTATCGATATATTCAATACACTCATTTATTTCTGCAATTCTTTTTAACAAATGTTCTTTTGTTTGGCTAAGCATATCTTTACGTTGGGGAATTGAAGTTGGCCCTTGTAAACAATAATTCATATATATTTTTATTTCACTTACGCCTAATCCACATTTTCTTAAACATTGAATTCCTTTTAACCAGGCAATATTTTTCTCATCAAAATTACGATAATTATTTTTATCTCGTTTTACATTAGGAACAAGACCTTCTTTACAATAAAACTTTAATGTTTCATAATTCATACCAATTTCTTTACATACTTCTTTCATCGTACACATAATAAATACCCCTATTTTTGATTTATTTTAAAAAATTATTGACCGGTAGTAACTACCGAGTATTACAATATAATTGTAAGATAAATAAAAAGAGAAATCAAGGAGGATAGAAAAATGAAAGTTATTTTAATTAATGGAAGTCCAAATGCTAAAGGATGTACGTATACAGCCTTAGAGGAAGTATCAAAAACCTTAAAGAGTGAAGGGATTGAAACTGAGATTATTCATGTTGGTCATAAAGATATTCGTGGATGTATCGGTTGTCGTCAATGTAAGACGAAAGGGAAATGTGTATTTAATGATATTGTTAATGATATTGCACCAAAATTTAAAGAATGTGATGGCATTGTTATTGGTTCACCAGTTTATTTTGCGTCGGCAAATGGAACCTTAGTATCATTTATTGATCGGTTATTTTATAGTATGACTGCTGATAAAACAATGAAAGTTGGGGCGGCTGTAGTTAGTTGTCGTCGAGGGGGTAATAGTGCTACATTTGATGAATTAAATAAATATTTTACTATTTCTCAAATGCCGATAGCCTCTAGCCAATATTGGAATATGGTACATGGTAATTCACCAGAAGAAGTACAGCAGGACCTTGAAGGACTACAAACGATGAGAACTCTTGGTAAGAATATGGCTTTTTTAATTAAAAGTATTCAATTAGGTAAAAAGGAATTTGGATTACCGGAAAAAGAGGAGCATAAATTCACTAATTTTATTCGATAAAAAGTAAGACGACAGTATGGTAATGGATTTGTTCCCATATTGTTGTTTTTATTGTAGATTGTGAAGTTCTTTAGTAAGCAAGGCCAAATTATCAATTGTTTTTTTATTAAGAAAGTGTTCAATTTTCTCAACTTGTTCTAGTTCGTTATGACTGTTATTGAGTAGACAGAGAAAGTTATTTAATACCTGATGACGATATATAAAATATTCACCCCATTGTTTACCTAATTCAGTTAACGTGATAATTCCATATTTTTGATATTCTAAAAAGCCTTCTTGACTTAATTTAGTTACCATTTTAGAGGCGGATGAGGGTCTAACATTAAGATTATTGGCCAATTCGTTGATTCTAACGAAGGGTTGTTTTTCTTTTAAGCGAATGATCATTTCTAAATAATCTTCCATTGAAGAAGTTAAGTTACTGTCATTATTCAATTGATAGCCCTTGAAAGTAAAATAGGCATTTTCATCGTTATTCATTTTTTTCTCCTTTTTAGTAACGCTTTACTAGTAATTTAATATTATAGTATTAGGAAACAAAGTTTCCTTAATCTAATATACGATGAGGAGAAATTTATTATGATAGAAAATAGATGTTTAAATGATTTACAAATGGGTGAAGTAGGAGTGATTACTTCATTAATGGCACAAGGGAGTATTAAAAGAAGACTTTTAGATATTGGCTTAGTTGATGATACGGAAGTACAATGTATTTTGAATAGTCCAAGTCAAGATCCTAAAGCTTTTTTGATCAGGGGTGCAGTAATTGCTTTACGGAATGAAGATTGTCAAAATGTTTTAATTAGAAAAGATGATGTGAATTATGGGCTTAACTAACAAATCTACAGGAATTAATGCAAGTGAGACAAAGTTAGTAATAAAAAAACAAAGTAGAAATGATAAAGTTGTTGCCATTGCAGGTAATCCTAACGTTGGAAAAAGCACTGTTTTCAATGGGCTAACAGGCCTTCATCAACATACTGGTAACTGGCCTGGTAAAACAGTTACTAATGCTCAAGGCTATTGTCGAGGAAAAGAAAATTCATATGTTTTAGTAGATATTCCTGGGACATATTCATTATTAGCACATTCAGCGGAAGAAGAAGTAGCACGTAATTTTATTTGCTTTGAGCATCCAGATATAATTGTTGTTGTATGTGATGCAACTTGTTTAGAACGTAACTTAAATTTAGTAATTCAGACAATTGAAATTCATACAAATGTAATAGTTTGTGTTAATTTGTTAGATGAAGCTAAGAAAAAAGGAATTGATATTGATCTTGAGCAATTATCATCTTGCTTGGGAGTTCCTGTAATTGGGATTACTGCCAGAAAAAAGACAGATTTGCATAAAGTTATTGATTCTTTAGATCAAGCAATCGATAGACCAGTTAATTACAAATCCTTAAAAATAGCTTATAGTGATATTTTATTACAAGCAATAAGAATTGTTGAGGAAGTATTGCAAAAGAAAGTAACTACTTCTTTAAGTTATCAGTGGCTTAGCTTAAGATTGATTGAAAACGATCCTTCCTTAATGATTGAAATGTCAAATCAATTAGGACTGGACTACGATGATCAAGAGCTTAAAGAAGCTATCGACCAAGCAAATGAATTATTAGCACAACATGATATAAATAAGGATAATTTACAAGACAAGATTGTTGTTTCATTTATTCACAGTGCTCATTTGATTTGTCAAAAAGTGGTTCACTATCAAAAGCAAGATTATAATCAAAGGGATCGTCAGATAGACAAGATTTTAACAAATCGCTGGACGGGGTATCCAATCATGATTTTATTACTTGCTTTAATATTTTGGATAACTATAACAGGGGCAAACTATCCATCGCAGTGGTTATCGGATTTCTTATTTGGATTAGAAGTACCTTTTAATCAGTTCTTTCATTTTATTGGGACGCCGTTATGGCTTAGTGATATGCTTGTATCTGGGGTATATAGGGTGTTAGCTTGGGTTGTAAGTGTTATGCTGCCACCAATGGCAATCTTTTTTCCATTGTTTACTTTGATGGAAGATTTAGGCTATTTACCAAGAATTGCTTTTAATCTTGATCATGCATTTAAAAAATGCAGCGCTTGTGGTAAACAAGCTTTAACGATGTGTATGGGATTTGGATGTAATGCTGCTGGAATAGTAGGATGTCGGATTATTGATTCACCACGAGAGAGATTAATTGCAATGATTACTAATAATTTTGTGCCATGTAATGGTCGTTTTCCAACCTTGATAGCAATCTTAACAATGTTCTTTATTGGAACCGAAGCAACTATGCAAAATTCTCTATTATCAGCAATATTTTTAACAATGTTAATTGTTTTAGGAATAACTATGACTTTGATTATTTCAAAGTTATTATCTAAAACTATATTAAAGGGAGTCCCATCTTCATTTACTTTAGAATTACCACCATATCGTAAACCTCAAGTTGGCAAAGTGATTGTTAGATCAATTTTTGACCGAACATTATTTGTTTTATCTCGAGCTGTGGCAGTAGCTGCTCCTGCTGGTCTTATTATTTGGTTAATGGCAAACATTAGTGTTGATGGTATGACAATTTTAAATATTACTTCTAATTTTCTGGATCCCTTTGCTAAATGCATTGGTCTAGATGGCGTTATTTTGTTAGCATTTATTTTAGGGTTTCCCGCTAACGAAATAGTAATTCCTATCATGATTATGGCATACCTCGCTAGTGGTAGTTTGATTGAAATGGATAATTTAGTAATGTTAAAAAGTTTATTAGTAGAAAATGGCTGGACGTGGATCACTGCAATTAATGTAATGTTATTTTCATTAATGCACTGGCCTTGTTCGACAACACTTTTAACAATAAAAAAAGAAGCTAATAGTTGGAAATGGGCGATTGTATCTTTCTTAGTTCCAGCTGTAACCGGAATCATAATCTGTTCTATCTTCACTATGTGTGCTAATCTGTTTATCTAAATGATTTTTAATAATAATGAAATTGAACCTCTTAGTTGGATTTCCAACTAAGGGGTGAACTATATAAAGATGATATATGGTTTTATTGAGATAAGTAGCTATAGATGATATGATATTAAAAGACAGGGGTGGAGAATATAAATGACACGTCCAAATTTTAATGATATTCAAAGTTTTGATGAATTTAAACAGTATTATTGGTATCGTGATGAACTAAAACAAATTTGTAAAGAACACGGAATTACTCATACAGGTACTAAAACGGAACTGAATGATAATATTAAAGCCTATTTTAATGGTGAAATAATTAAACCAGTAAAACGAATGAAAATAAGGAAGCAAGATGTGCCTTTAACCTTAGAAACAAAATTATTAGAATGTGGCTTTGTTCTTAATGGACGTTTTCGTGAATTCTTTGGCGAAATTACAAAAACACCTAATTTTAAGTTCACCGCAGATATGGCAACTGCATTGAGAAGGGTTCGAAGTGAGGGGAATGTTAATTTCACGCTCAAGGATCTTTTAGATGTGTATTATGGAAAAAGTGATTATGCTAAATATGATAATTCAGCTTGTCAGTGGAATCAGTTTTTAAAAGATTTTTGTCGTGATGAAAATAATAAAATTTATTATAATAAATTGAAAGCTGCCTCGATATTGTGGAAGGTTATTAGAGATCAGCCAGGAAAGAAAGTATATTCAGCTTCATTATTAAAGAAACATCAAGCTTTGCTAAGACAATATAAAGGGGAAAATAAATGATAAGAGAAATAGTTAGTGATCAATTTAGACTAAGTCAAAAATCACTTCCAGCTACTAAAGAGGATTTACCGGTTGTTCAAGATTTATTAGATACGATTATAGCTCATGCTACAGGTTGTGTAGGAATGGCAGCTAATATGATTGGTATCAATAAAAATATTATCATTGTAAACGATGATGGTAATTATTTAGTAATGTTAAATCCAGAAATTATAAAAACTATGGGACGTTTATATGAAACAGAAGAAGGATGTCTATCACATATTGGAGTGAAAAAGACAAAGCGATACGAAAAGATAAAAGTAGCATATTATGATGTTGATTTCAAAAAGAAAATAAAAACTTTTAGTAATTATACAGCTCAGATCATTCAACATGAAATAGATCATTGTAATGGAATTTTAATTTAATTAAAGAAGTAAAAGGAATGATATAATTGCAGTTTACTATATAAATATTTAATGGTAATTTTAAATATGATTATGCGCCAAAATGATGATGGAAGGATTATTGTAATTCATTCAGTTGTAATGAAAGATATTTCAGCATATTCTGTTATTGGAGAGAATTCGGCTCATTTTAGACAAGAATGTTTTGGTAATGAAATGATCGAATTGTTGGGATGGTTAAAATGATAAGATTATGAATAAGAAAAACTATGTGATCTCTCCCTTTATTACGTAAGGAAGATTTAGGTGAAGTAAAAAAGAGAGTTTATAAAATTATTAATGGTGAAATCGATGGAAATTAGAAAATATCAGTCTTCGGATTTAAAAGTAATTTGTGAATTGTTTTATGAAACGATTAATACAATAAATAGATATGATTACAATAATGATCAAATCAAAGTATGGTCAAATCGGAGTAATTTTCTGCTGACTCAAGATGACTTTTTTAACTCTATGTATACTCTTGTAGCTGTTGAAAATGAAAAGGTTTTGGGTTATGGTAATATTGATAAGAGAGGTTATTTAGATCATTTATACGTACATAAAGATTATCAAGGAAAACAGATTGCAACAAAGCTATGTGATAAGTTAGAACAGTATTGTAAAGATGTAAAAAGTTTAACAGTTCATGCTTCCATAAGTGCTAAGCCTTTTTTTGAAAAAAGAGGATATAAAGTTATTAAAGAACAGTCAGTCAAAGTAGATAATGTTTATTTAACTAATTATTTGATGGAAAAGACTAGATAATTTGATTTAGCAGTTTAAGATGCCGTTAGGCATCTTTTAATTCGTGATAGATTATTGATTATGAGATAATATAATTAGATTGAGGATATGGATAGTGATTGTCTTTGTTTTAGAATTAACTAAGGATGGTAAAGTAATCAAGCAAGGTAATTTTACTTACAAAATTAGAATATCTTTGTTTTGTTATGATTAGCAATATATACTTATATCGATAAAGGAGTAATTTGAAAAATGAGAATTTGAGTCAAATGGTCTTTTTAAGATATATTTTTATGATGAAGAATCGTTAAGTGATAGAAATGATGAATCAGCTAATTAGGGTGTTATAATAAATTAAATTGTTTAAAGACTATTTTAATCAGGATTAAAAGGAAAGGGGGATTACTGAAGATTTTGGAATTTATTATCAACAAATTATAAGAATAGAGAAAAGTCGTGATGCAATTGCATCATCAGCTAATTCTTTGGATCGGCTCAATATTGTTACAGAGCAAAAAGATTTTTATATTTCTTTACAAAATAATGATCTATTTATTAGTCAAATTAGAAAATTTAAAAGAGAGTTACAGTATAAATAATTTTAATAAAGAAATTAAAATAGTAGAAAATCTTCAAAACAGTTATATATTTGAGGACAAGACTGGGATATGGAATAAAAATAGGGGAACTTTTATATTAGTGCTTATCATAGAAATTTAAATGATTTTATTGAAAACTATTTGTTGAAGGATGAAAATAAATCAAACTGTTTAAACAAATACAAAAAGCTGGTTATCGCTATTGTGGAATCCAGCATGGTAATTTTAATTATTATTTATTTTGCGGGGAGGGAACACATATCTTTTAGCTGTATACATTGTCATAATAAAGTTAGAAAATATGATTATTTAGTGTAATTTGTTAAATATCTAAATATTTTATAGCAGTAAGCTAAAAATGGATAATTAAAGATTTTTAGCAAAACAATATTTTTGCAATCGACAGGCAAATACTGTGACTAAGTTTGGTTTTATCAAAGAAATTTATAAGAAGTTATTATATGATGTTCTTGAAATTAACATGAAATAGGGCTATATTCATACATATAGATTGGGGGTATTCAATGAAACGAACAAAATTAGATGATCGAGTATTACCCGAATATACTCGAGGTGAAGAAATTTTTAATATGGTTACTCATATTGTAGGTGGAGTTTTTGGAATTGCCGTATTAGTACTTTGTATTGTTTTTGGAGTATTGCGCCATAACAATTATGGTATAGCTTCAGGAATTATTTATGGAATATCAATGATCTTGCTATATACAATGAGTAGTATTTATCATGGGCTTTCCCCAAATACTAAGAGTAAAAAAGTGTTTCAAATTATGGATCACTGTTCAATTTTTGTATTGATTGCTGGTACTTATACACCTATTGTGTTGTGTTCGATAAGACCAGTAGATTCATTTTGGGCTTGGATGATCTTTGCTGTTGTTTGGGGCTGTACGGTTCTAGGAATCATTTTAAATGCAATTGATATTGAAAGTAATGAAAAGTTTTCAATGATTTGTTATTTAGCGATGGGCTGGTGTATTATCTTTAAATTCAATCTATTGCCGGAAGCTATTGGATATAATGGAATTTGGTTACTTGTGGCTGGTGGTGTAGCTTATACGATTGGTACCGTTTTTTATGGTTTGCAAAATAAGTATCGCTATATGCATAGTATTTGGCATTTATGGATCTTATTAGGAAGTGTGTTACATTTCTTATGTATAATTTTATATGTTATTTAAAAGGTATCATTTTAAAAATGATGCTTTTTTTACGATAATATAGAGAAAATGGGGCTAAAGAGTATCATAATAGTGTGGTATTAATAATTCAATGAGGAGATGATAGGTATAAATCTATTTTATCCATCAATTATTAAGTTTGCTCGTTTTAAAATGCAACCAAAAAGTAATGATATTTTTACTATTCTCGAAAATGTCCACTAAGTAGTTGATATTCCTTATCAAGATGACAGGAATCATAATCATTTACTAGATATTTATTATCCTTAATCCACGACTAAGCCATTGTCTATGATCATTGATGTTCACGGTGATGCCTGGATTTATGGTGATAAAGGAGTAAATAAAAATTTGCAGTTATGCTAGCTGCTAAAAATTTTACTGTTGTGAATATAAATTATACTCTAATACCACAAGCCTCGTTGAAGCAGTAAGTTCAGGAAATTATTATGACTTTAAAGTTTGTTGCTAAAACAAAGAATAAATATTTTTGGAATATTGATCAAATTATTTTTACTGAGTGATTCAGCTGGTGGGCATTTAGCAGGATTGGTTTATGCAATCATAAAACAGCCTGAGCTCTGTAAAGTATATAATGTTCAGCCACCAGAAATTATGATTAGAGAGTTTTGTTACATGGTGGAGATGATTTAATAAGTTTTGACTAACAGTAAAAATTTTGTTTATCAGTAGGTTAGTGTTATGGTTCAGGGAGTTAACAATGAAGATTCAGACATATATCGAAAAGCTTGCCTTATTGATGTAATTGATAGTTACCGCCACTTTCAACACGTATTATTAGTAGTGAGATAACTTACATTTTTAGTCAATAAAGGCTAAAAATGTATTGAAGGCTTATAACTGGTATGTTTGAACCGTGTGTTGCTCTAAGGAAAACATTTAGGACATGTTTTTGAAGTTCTGTATCCTGAATATCTTGAAACTCAGTCAACGATTGAACGAATTAAATATTTTATTAATAACTAATTATAATGAAGGTTTTTAAGTAGTTATTGGCCTTGCATTTTAGTTTAGAAAATGGACAGCGATGATATAGGTGGTTTATCTTTTTTTCTTGTTAAAAATGAGCTAAACTATTATTAACTATAAATAGGAGGGGAAAGTGATGAAAAAAGAAGTTGGATTATTACATTTGGCTGTTATGTTATTTGGCTTAGCCGGAGTAATTGGAAAATTTGTCACACTACCAGCTATTTTGATTACCTTTGGACGAGTATCTTTTTCTTCAATTTTTCTATTAATAATAATTTTAATAAAAAAAGAGAAAGTTAGATTGAGTAATAAAAAAGATTATATTCTAATCATCGCTGCTGGTATTGTTATGGCACTTCACTGGTTCACTTTTTTACAAGCAATTCAATTATCAACTGTTGCAATTGGAACAATTACTTTTTCAACTTTTCCACTTTTTGTGACTTTTTTAGAACCGCTAGTATATCATGAAGAGCTTAGAATAAAAAATATAATGATTGCGCTAACAATGTTTGCTGGGGTAATAATTACAATTCCAGAGTTCTCACTTAACAATCAAATAACACTGGGAATCTTTATTGGATTAATCGGATCTTTAAGTTATGCGGTGTTATGCTTGATGAATCGCTATTTTGCAGGTAAATATACAGGGAGAACGATTTGCTTATATGAACAAGGAATTGCTGCGATTATATTATTACCGTCATTGCTGATAGTTAAAGCTTCAATAACAAAACTTGATTTATTTGCGCTTATTTTTCTAGGAGTTATATGTACGGCTGTTGCTCATAGCATTTATGTCAGTAGTTTAAAGAAAGTAAAGGTGCAAACTGCAGGGATAATATCGGGAATGGAGAGTGTGTATAGCATTATTTTTGCGATATTTTTGTTACATGAGATTCCTGGAGTAAAGGAACTGCTTGGAGGAGTGATTATTTTGGGGGTGGCTTTTTATGCCACTGTTACTAATAATAAAAAGTTTTAGTTCTAATTTGAAATGAACTTCCATTATTTGGACACCCAATGATGTGTACCCTCTTTACTGAACAAATCAGTAAGGAGGGTACACATTACAAGTAATGGAGGTTCATTTTATTATGGCAAAGATTCTTTTATTTCCATTTTTGATATAACTGTTCAACAAGTTTAATTGTTTCAATAGTTTTTTCTTTATTCATGATAGGACTTTCTAATCGACCATTATTAATACATTGATGAATATGTTCAATTTCATAAACAAATTCACTTTGATAAGGAAAATCATAATGACTATGACTGCCATCATCGAGATAAAGATCTAACTGATTAGATTTCCAATAATTAGGAACAACGATATAACCTAGTTCTCCATAAAAAACAGCTTCATTTTTTAATGCCACATTCATAGCGATTGTTGAAGAAGCAAGAATACTATTATTTATCTTCAATTGGAAATTACATATTTCATCTGCTCCAGTAGAGCACTTGATACATGTACCATCAATTGTTAAATTTGGATGATCAAAAAGATATTGGAGATATTCAATTGTATAAGTAGCACTTCCATAAAGAGCACCACCACCTAATGATAGATCATACATCCAGTGATCGTAAGTAAAGCGACCTGGAAACCCAGCCTTAAATTCTAAGTATTTAATTTTTCCGATTATCTCACTATTGATTAATTCTTTAACTTTACTTGTTGTGGGAAGATAGAGAGCCTTTTGTGCTTCCATTAAAAAACAATTATTTTTTTAGCTAATGTGAATAATTCTTTAGCTTCTAAGACAGTTAAAGCAAAAGGTTTTTCTACAATAACATGTTTATGGTGTTTTAGAGCTTTTTTGCAGTTTTCATAGTGTTGACTGTTAACTGTAGGAATATAAACAATATCAATATTATTTGCACAAAGCAATTCACCATAACTGCCATAATAATTTTCAATGTTTAATCGTTTTGCTGCTTTTTTGGCAGTTTCTAAATTTCTTGATGCAATTGCTTGAACATAGCTATCTTGGCTTTCTCTAATCCCTGCAATAAAACGATCAATGATTGAAGCAGTGCTTAATATACCGTATCTGAACATAATAAACCAATTATAGTATAGGATTTTTTAGACAAAAGGACAAATTTGTTTATATTATTTTATTTTTTGAAGACTATAATATAAGTATAGAAGGTGATAGAGATGTTAAGATTTAATGATGATTTTGATTTTCGAAGTGAATTTGTTGGAAAGTGGAATAAAAAGATTCACTCATTAAGAGTAGCAGGAATTATTGTTGCTATTTTAATGATTATTTGTGCTATTCTATGCATGATTTATCCAGTAAAATCAGTTACTATAATTGGTACGATTGCAACCGGGTTAATTCTTATTTTAGGAATTTATCAGATCATTGATTATATAGCGGCACCACCATTATTTCGTGGTCCAGGTGGCCTTGTAAGCGCTATTTGTAATTTATTAATTGGTCTTTTGTTGATATGTTCACCAATTGAAATGACAATTAATACATTTGCTTTTATTTTTGGATTTATTTTAATGGTTTATGGGCTTAATAAGTTGAGTTTTGCTCATCAATTAAGCTTTTTTGGAATTGAAAGTTATGGTTGGGTTATATTTACGGGTATAATCAATGTTTTAGCAGCTTTAGCATTTATTATTGCGCCATTGATGTCAACCGTCGTATTAAATTATATTGTAGCTGCTTATTTACTTGTTGGTGGTATTGCTTTATTGGTCGAAGTAATTGCCATGCATGATTTAAAATTATAATTTTTAGATATTTAAAAAGCATTTCGGTAATCGGATTATAAATTATCGAGATGTTTTTTGTTTGCTTGTTTTTAAGAAGGTGCTAAAATTAAATAAAGAAATGATAATGGAAGCTGCTGTTTTATGTTTTAGTGAAAGGAGTGATGATGAGTGTTTGATTTTTTTAAAAAGAAAAAAGATCCAGTCGAAGAGTCAGGAAAACTAGAAATGAATAAAGAAATGTTTTTAAGTACGATGAAGGTGATTACAGACTATACTCAAAGAGATGTTATTAAAATTGAATTAAGTAATGATGAGTGTAGTATTTTTGATAGTAAATTTGGGGGATTACCATACTTAGGAGTAGATGACGAAGTACCATTAAGTACAGATAATAAACAATTGCGATTGCTGGGGCAAATTAATTTTGCTGATTTACCGATGAATAGTTATCAATTAGAAGCAGGGTTATTGCAATTTTGGGCTATGGATAATGATCTTTATGGTTTAGATTTTGAGAATATGATATCGCAAGCAGAAAGTCGGGTTATTTATTATTCAAGTATTGATAAAACTGTATCTGAAAGTCAGATACTTAATAAATATCATCCTGAAGGTGAGGGTTATTTTCCAATAGTTGATAACTTTAAGCTGCATTTTATTGGTGGCGAAGAAGGAATAAGTATTGGTGATTATCATTTTGATGGTTTATTTACACAAGAATGGAATAACTTATACCCAAATAATTTAATTTCATCATATTATGATTTACCAGATGAAATTTTGTATGAGGATGAATTTAATGAATTTAGCGGTTTTGGGCATAAAATGTTTGGATATCCTGCATTTACTCAAGAAGACCCCCGCAGTAGTGAAAAGTACGATGATTATATTTTATTACTACAAATTGATAGTGTAGGTATTGGTGATAAAGAGATTATGTGGGGGGATAGTGGTATTTGTAATTTCTTTATAACAAAAAAAGACTTAGAGAATAAGAATTTCTCAAAAGTCTTGTATAATTGGGATTGTTATTAAAATCGATGTTCTATTGCTTCTAAGACAGCTGTTAAATCACGAATATAAGCAGCTTGCTGTTTTTTTAAATATCTTTTGACAAAGGGTTTCATGAAGAATTTTTTAGGTGTGATATTTTCTGTAAAATCAATTGAAGTAATACCATTGTGAGATGAAAATAATCCTATCCAGTGACCTTTCATATTACTGTTTTCCATACTGAATTCATAACGCTGGTAGGGTCTAAAACAGGTAATCGTAAAAGTTGTTGGATAACCATTTTTAGTGTATTCGATAAATTGCTCTTGTGATTTGATAATTTCCAGTTTTGAAAGATCACTGCGCCAAGTATAATTATCTAGGGAAGTAACAATATTCCAAATAGTTTTTATATCGTTAGGAAAAGAGGCCTTAATATTTGTAATTACCATAACATAACTCCTTATTTTTTTATAATTGGTAACCAGTATTCGTAAATGGCATCATTTGGATCGGCTTTTAGATAAACTTCTATATCTGGGATATTAGCATATTCATATCCGGAAGTAGGCAACCACTCTGTAATAACACGACGCTGAAGCTCTTGAAGAGTTCTATTTGTTCCGTGACCAGAAAAGATGGCCCAGGTAGCGCTGCCGATATGATATTCTTCAAAATTTTGATTATGATTAGTTGAACTAACAGCAATGAAATAACGCCAGTCTTCGTGTTGATGAATATTGACTCCTAATAATCCTAGCGGAGTCTGATTATTAAGTCGATAAAGTTGGTTAAGGGTTCCATCATTTAATGCTTTGTCCCATTGCTTAGGGATTTGGACAAAGTTTTCTAGTAATTCTTTACTTAAAAGAGAGCTGATTCCTAGGATTTTAAAGCTATCCTTTTTTTCAATTCTAAAACTTAATTCATCAAGACCTTGAATTGAAAAGGTAAATTTTAGAGCTGGGAATGACTTGATTTGAACATTTTTCTTTCTAACAAGTGAGGGTGCAATTCCATGAACTGCTTGGAAAGCACGGTTGAATGCGGTTGGTGATTCATATCCATATTTTAAAGCTATATCAATGATTTTGTCTTCTCCTGTTTGTAAATCAACTGCAGCTAAAGAAATACGTCGTTTGCGAATATATTCTGATAATGAGATATTAGTCATGTAAAGGAAAGTTTTTTGAAAGTGATAACTAGGGCAGCCAGCTATTTTAGCGAGCTGCTCATAATCAATTTTTTCTGTTAAATGATTTTCGATATATTCAATTGTTGTATTTAGCCGTTCAATCCATTCCATTTATATTACCCTCTTTATTATAACTTCTTATTAATGATCAATCCTCGCTTTTTATATAAATAAAAAACGAGATTACACTTTTTTATTTTATCTTGACTTAGAGCTAACCACAAGATTTATTCAGGATTTAAATGATTTAGATTATCTTAATAAGATAGTAAACTATCATTTTAAAGTGAAGCAGTATCGTTAATCGCTTTATTTAACTTTTATGCTATAATATAAACATATCTTGGGAATAAATATTGATAGGAGGTAAGATATGAGCGATATATTTATTAAAAATATTCCCCATGAACAAATAACTACATTAGCATCGCAAGTGGAAGTTCAAGCGGGACAAGTAGTTAGTAAGACACTAGCACAAAATGATGCTTTAAGTATTACTATTTTTTCTTTTGATAAAGGTGAAGAAATTGGAACGCATGGCTCTAGCGGAGATGCGATGGTAACCGTGCTAGAGGGTGTTGGAAAGTTTACAGTTGATGGTCAAGAATATGTCTTAAAGCGTGGTGAAACATTAGTTATGCCGGCTAATAAACCGCATTCTGTATATGGTCAAGAAGCATTTAAAATGTTATTGGTTGTGGTTTTTCCACAAATAAAATAGTAAAAATAGGAGACTGATCGGGTGAAGAAGACTCTATATTTAATGCGTCACGGGCAAACGCTATTTAATGCTCGTAAAAAAATTCAAGGGTGGTGTGATGCCCCTTTGACAGAGTTAGGAATTAAACAAGCTAAGATAGCAGGAAAATATTTTAAAGACAATAACATCGTTTTTGATCATGCTTATAGTTCAACTTCTGAGCGGGCGTGTGATACTTTAGAGTTAGTCTGTGATTTACCTTATCACCGAGTCAAAGGACTAAAGGAATGGAATTTTGGAATATATGAAGGTGAAAGTGAAGATTTAAATCCGCCGCTGCCATATGGTGATTTTTTTGTCAATTATGGCGGTGAAGGAGAATTACAGATGCGCCAAAGAATTGCTGATACATTATTAGAAATTATGCAGAAGGAAGATCATAAAGTTGTGCTTGCAGTTTCTCATGGTGGGGCATGTCGTGGTTTTATGAGATATTGGCAGGAAACTAGTCAAGTTGACCAAAAAGGCGGCTTGAAGAATTGTTGTATTTTAAAATTTGAATTTGAAGATAATGAGTTCAGATTATTAGAAATTATTAATCATAATTTTGATGAAACGAAAGGTTAAAACCTTTCGTTTTTTACTTGACTTAAAGTTTACTCAAGGGAGTATAATAAAAATAGGAAATGTCGAATTGTAGGAGGATGAAAATGGAAACAGTAAGATTGGGGAGAACAAATATTGTTGTTAATCGAAATGGTTTTGGGGCTTTACCTGTTCAACGAGTAAATATGGAAGAAGCAAAAGTTATTTTAAAGAAAGCATATGATAATGGAATTACTTTTTTTGATTCTGCTCGGGCTTATAGTGATAGTGAAGAAAAGATTGGTGAGGCTCTTAGTGAGGTACGCCAAAAAATTTATATTTCAACAAAAACGATGGCAACGACAGTAACGGATTTTTGGAAGGATTTAGAAACAAGTTTATCGTTATTAAAGACAGATTACATTGATATTTATCAATTTCATAATCCGTCGTTTTGTCCTAAGCCAGGGGATGGATCAGGTTTATATGAAGCTATGCTAGAGGCTAAGAAACAAGGAAAAATTAGATATATTGGTTTAACCAATCATCGTTTACATGTAGCAAGAGAAGCTGTTGAGTGTGGTTTATATGATACTTTACAATTTCCTTTTAGTTATTTGGCTTCAAAAAAGGAAGAGGAACTAGTTGATTTATGTAAAGAAAAAGATGTTGGTTTTATTTGTATGAAGGCTTTGTCAGGTGGTTTAATAGACCGTTCTGATGCGGCATATGCGTATTTAGCGCAGTTTGATAATACATTGCCGATTTGGGGAATTCAAAAAGAATCAGAGTTAGATGAATTTATTGAGTATAATGATAATCCACCAATTATGAGTGAAGAAATCAAAGCGATAATTGCTCATGATCAAAAAGAGTTATCTGGTGAATTTTGTCGGGGTTGCGGATATTGTATGCCATGTCCAATGGGAATAGAAATTAATCAGTGTGCTCGAATGTCTTTGATGTTACGACGAGCTCCTAGTGCAGGCTGGTTGTCAGAACATTGGCAAGAAGAAATGAAAAAAATAGAAAATTGTATTAATTGTGGCAAATGTATGTCGCATTGTCCGTATGGATTAAATACACCTGAATTGTTGAAAAAAAATTATGAAGATTATAAAACATTTTTTAAATAATTAGATATACGATTCCTAGTTAAAACTAGGAATTTTTTAACCAATATTAGAACTATCTTATGTTATAATGAAATCAAAGTGCTTAAAGAAAGGAGAAATTAATGCGTGAGATAGATCGTTTAGTCGAAGAAATCCGTCATTTACAGTTTGATGATATCGAGAAAATGTATCAAAAATGTTTGCAGTTAAAAGAAATAGCACTAGAACAAAAAGATGATTACATATTATGTTTAGCTAGTAATTACATAATCGATTACTATTATTCTTGTAAATCGCAACAAGAAACAGTTAAATTAGCGAATGAGATGTTGGCTCTAAATGAAGAAAAAGGGTATCCAGATTTATTGATGCAGGCTTACAACCTATATGCTATTGCAGTATGTAATAATGATTATTCTCTTGCTACTGGTTTTTATCTCAAAGGATTGAAGTTAGCTGAGCAGTTAAATGACTATATAATGAAAGCAAAATTTAACTGTAATTTAGGAGATGTTTTTGTTAATTTAGGTCAATTTGATTTAGCGTTACCTTATTTTTTAGAATCGCTTGAACAGATCAAAAAGATTTCTCCTAAACTGCCGGAATATAAAATAAAACGTTTTGTGTTATGTTATCTTATTATAATTTATTGTGAAAAAAGAAGATTGGATCAAGCAATTGCTCTAATGGAAGAAAATAAGGATTTATTTAATGATACTTCATTTGATCCGATTGATCGGTTATGGCAAGCATTAAAAGCATTAATTTGCTATGGGCATGGTGATGTAGCAAAAGCTTTAGAGTTTATTGATAATATATTAGGGAATGAGATTCATGGTTTTCGTGCAAATGAAGCAATTTATTTTATTCATCATATTTTATTGTATATTACTTTTGCAATCAAGGATAAGGAGCGGACAAAATGTCTTTATCTTTTATTAAAGGAGAATGATTTTGGTAAAACTGGAATGCGTTATCAAATTGAAATGTTAGAAATGAAGATAAAGTATTGTATTGTTTTTGAAGAAAAAGAACAGTTGCCTAAATTATATGAACAATATTATTATTTGATGCATGAAAATCAAAAAGAAAGTATTGATTTTTGTTTAAATAGTGTTTTATATAAAATTGAACTATTTAAAGCAATGGAAGAAAAAAAAGATATCGTTAAGGAGTCTAGACTAGATGATTTAACTAAGATTTATAACCGACGATATTTTCATTATAAATATAGTGAGTTTAAAAATAAAAGTCGACTATTAGGAATTATTATTTTTGATTTGGATCATTTTAAAGAATACAATGATAGTTTAGGTCATTTAACTGGTGATCAAATATTAAAGGATTTTGCTGATAGTTTACAACAAGATGATGATAGAATAATTTCTTGTCGTTTTGGCGGTGATGAATTTATTTGTATTTGTGTAGATTGTAATGAGCAAATGATAATTAGTTTTATTGAACAAGTTTATAGTAAATTTGAGTTATATGGGTATGATAAAATCACTATTTCATCTGGATATTATAATTCTTTTAGTAATTGTTTATCTAAAGAGGAATTAATTAATAATGCAGATTATTATTTATATTATGTTAAAGAGAATGGAAAGAATGGATACTATGGCTTTTCAATTGAGTGATTGTTTAGACTCGACAGTTAGTAATTTTAATGTATAATATAGTTGAATTAGGAAGATGATAATCTTCCTTTAATATTGCAAGTTGAGGTAGAAAATGAGTATATTAAGTGTGGAAAATGTCAGTCATGATTTTGGTGGAAGAACTATTTTAGAAAATGCAAGTTTTAGATTATTAAATGGCGAACATATCGGTTTAGTAGGTGCTAATGGTGAGGGGAAATCTACTTTTTTAAATATTATTACTGGTAAGATTGCTCCGGATTCAGGAAAGATTGAATGGTGTAAAAGAATTTCAACAGGTTATTTAGACCAACACACAGCTTTACACCCAGGAAAAACTATATATGAAACATTACAAGATGCTTTTAAATATTATTATGATCTAGAAGCGGAGATGTTATCGATGTATGAACAAATGGCTGATTGTGATGATGAAACGATGAATCAGTTGATGGAAGAAGTTGGTGAAATTCAAGAAATTTTAGATCATGGCGGGTTTTATACAATTGATGTTAAAATCAAAGAAGTTGCAGGTGGTCTAGGGTTGAATGATATTGGTTTAGATAAACCGGTTGATGCGCTATCTGGTGGGCAACGTTCAAAAGTTTTACTAACTAAATTATTATTAGAGAATCCAATGATTTTAATTCTTGATGAACCAACTAACTATTTAGATGAGCAGCATATCAATTGGTTAATCAATTTTTTAAAGAATTATGATAATGCTTTTATTTTAGTCAGTCATGATGTTAGTTTTTTAAATCAAGTTATTAATATTATTTATCATTTAGAAGATGGTGTATTGACTCGTTATAAAGGTGATTATGACTACTATTTACAACAAGTTGAATTGAAAAAACGTCAGTTAGCTGCTGATTATCAAAAGCAGCAAAAAGAAATTGCTGATCTTGAAGATTTTATCGCACGTAATAAAGCACGGGTAGCTACTCGTAATATGGCTAGTTCACGACAAAAGAAATTAGATAAGATGAATCTTATTTCTAAACCAAAGGAAAAAATAAAACCGACTTTTTCTTTTATAGAAGCTAGAACACCAGGTAAAGTATTATTTGATTGTAAGGATTTAGTGATTGGATATGATAGTCCTTTAACGAAAGAAATGAATCTTGTTTTTGAAAGAAATAAGAAAGTTGCTATTAAAGGTGTCAATGGTTTGGGAAAGACAACTCTACTAAAGACGCTGATTGGGATGCAAAAACCTTATAGTGGAACAGTAGAAAAAGATCCATTTGTTGAAATTGGTTTTTTTAAACAAGAAGAATCTGCAGTTTCCCAAACTGCATTAGACTATTTGTGGGAGGAATTTCCAGATCGAAACAATGGTGAGATTAGAGCTATGTTAGCTAAGTGTGGTTTAACAACTGATCATATTGAATCTTTAATGAAAGTTTTATCGGGTGGAGAAAATGCCAAAGTTAGATTATGTAAGATTATGAATCGTGAAGCTAATGTTTTGGTGTTAGATGAACCGACAAATCATTTGGACGTTGATGCTAAAGATTCTTTACAAAGCGCAATCAAGGCTTTTAAAGGAGCTGTTATTTTAGTTAGTCATGAACCGGAATTTTATTTACCAATTGTTGATGAAGTAATTAATTTAGAAGAATGCTCAACTAAGATTATTTAGAAATGTTCTTTATTTAGAACATTTTTTGTTTTAAATATTTTCACATTTTAAGGGTTGTTGACATATATTATAGTGGTGAAATATATGATAACTATTAGTGTGTGTATGATCGTAAAAGATGAGGAAATGGTATTAGAGAGAGCTTTAAAATCGGTTGAAAGGATTGCAGATGAAATAATCATTGTGGATACCGGATCGACTGATCGAACTAAAAAGATAGCATTGAAATATACTGATAAAGTATATGATTTTGTATGGTGTGATGATTTTGCTAAAGCAAGGAATTATTCATTTTCAAAGGCAACTATGGATTACTGCATGTGGTTAGACGCGGATGATATTATTTCAGATAGCGATCAAGAAGGTTTGATTAATCTTAAAAAAACTTTATCAAAAGATACTTCTGTAGTTATGATGAAATATAATGCAGAATTTGATCAGAATAATAAGCCGACATTTACGTATTATCGTGAAAGATTATTAAGAAGAAAGGATAATTTTTATTGGGAAGGATTTATACATGAAGTAATAAGTCCTAGAGGTAAGGTGCTTTATAGTGATCTTGCAATTACACATAGTAAGGTGAAAAATAGTGATGTTAATCGTAATTTAAGAATATTTAGAGAAAAATTGAATGAAGGGGTAATGTTTAGTCCACGAGAAATTTTCTATTATGCTCGGGAGCTGTTTTATCATCAATTGTATCAAGAAGCAGTAGCTGAATTTAAAAGATTTTTAAATACCAAGAAGGGATGGAAAGAAAATAACATTTCTGCCTGTCAATTTTTAGGCTATTGTTTTTACAATCTTGGTGATATGCAAGAAGCAATAACCTGGCTTTTAAATAGTCTTTGCTATGATTTGCCAAGAGCAGAGATATGCTGTGATTTAGGTAAGTATTTCTTTGAATTGAAGCAGTATGAGCAATCTATCTATTGGAGTGCAGTAGCATTATCGTGTGAGCGTGATGATACATCTGGAGCATTTATATCTCCAGATTGTTATGATTATATTCCCTATATGCAATTATGTTTATGTTATGATAAGCTAAGTAATTATAAAACAGCAAAATATTACAATGAATTGGCAGGAAAATGTAAACCAAATGATCCATCATATTTGCATAATAAATTGTATTTTAATCGTATTGAAAATGATGAATAGAAGTAAAAAAAGATTTAAAAGGGACTAATCCTTAATAAAGGAGTAAGTCCTTTTATTATAATATGATAAACTATTATTTTTTATAAGGCGTTAAGGGTATACGATTTACATATGTATCTAGTAACTTTTTTATTTAGATAATTACTTTAGAAGTTTAATGAAAAAATTAGTCTTTTATTTTTTATGAGATTATTGACACAGTAGTTATTAAAATATTTGCGTATATTATATTAGATCACATAAAGGAGGTGATAAGATGAAAGACTGTAATTATAATGGTTGTATATGGTGTCCATGTTGCCGATGCAGGCCACCAATTATTATTAGATGTCCAACCGGACCGACCGGAGCAACAGGAGCGACAGGGCCAACCGGAGTAACAGGAGCGACAGGACCAACCGGAGTAACAGGCGTGATAGGACCGACTGGAGCAACAGGAGCGACAGGACCAACCGGAGTAACAGGCGTGATAGGACCGACCGGAGCAACGGGAGAAGACGGAGCAACAGGAGCGACAGGACCAACAGGATCAACCGGAGCAACAGGAGAAGACGGAGCAACAGGACCAACAGGACCAACCGGACCGACCGGAGCAACGGGAGAAGACGGAGCAACAGGAGCAACAGGACCGACAGGAGCAACAGGAGCGACAGGGCCAACCGGACCGACCGGAGCAACGGGAGAAGACGGAGCAACAGGAGCGACAGGACCAACTGGACCGACCGGAGCAACGGGGGAAGACGGAGCAACAGGACCGACAGGACCGACTGGAGCAACGGGAGCGAC
This sequence comes from Erysipelatoclostridium sp. MSK.7.34, assembly GCF_019041935.1. Lineage (NCBI taxonomy): Bacteria > Bacillati > Bacillota > Erysipelotrichia > Erysipelotrichales > Coprobacillaceae > Thomasclavelia > Erysipelatoclostridium sp. MSK.7.34. The sequence continues at coordinate 218,161 of NZ_JAHPYJ010000002.1, read as the reverse complement.
AGGACCAACCGGACCAACCGGAGCAACGGGAGAAGATGGAGCAACAGGGCCAACCGGACCGACTGGATCAACAGGAGCGACAGGGTCAACCGGACCGACTGGTACAAATGGTGCAAACGGAGATAGAGGACCGACAGGACCAACTGGGATAACAGGAGCAACCGGAGCAACAGGGTCAACCGGACCGACTGGATCAACAGGAGCAGCTGGAGCTTCAGCAATAATACCATTTGCATCTGGTTTACCTGTATCTTTAACAACTATTGCTGGTGGTTTAGTAGGTACCCCTGCATTTATAGGGTTTGGTAGCTCAGCACCAGGAATATCAATCATTGGTAATACAATTGATTTAACCAATCCATCTGGCACGTTAACAAACTTTGCTTTTACAATGCCAAGAGATGGAGTCATCACTTCAATCGATGTATTCTTTTCAACAACAGCAGCATTATCATTAGTGGGAAGTACAATTACGATTGAAGCAAAATTATATGAATCAATTGCTCCAAACAACACTATGACTGTAGTGCCTGGAACAACTGTAACATTAACGCCTTCACTAACAGGTGTAATTTCTATAGGAACGATTTCTAAGGGAATATTAACTGGCTTAAATATTAATGTTCCGGCGGGAACAAGATTAATGCTTGTTTTAACTGCACGGGCATCTGGATTGAGTTTAGTCAACACTGTTGCAGGTTATGTAAGCGCAGGTGTAGCAATAGACTAGCTAAAAAAGGAGTCTCTAATAACTTATAATAAAAAATATAGTTTTTGTGAAATGTAATATTTATGATTATAGGTATCTCGCAGTTAAAAAGTTCTTATTAAAATGAAGTGCACCCCAAAGTTTGATATATACTTGGAATCTTGGACATGTATATTCAAATGAAAGGGGTGCATCTTAATATGTAAAAATTATTTAAATAATTCGTTTATAAAAATATTTTTAAAATCATAAAAAGTGTTTTATAGATAAGAATATAAGACTATGTCAAGTATTATACTATTTAAATAATTACAATCAAATTAAAGGGAGTAGTTTCTATTCAATTCAGAAATTACTCCTTAATTTATATTAGTATTTAATTTATTGCAGAAATCTTTTATTTCTGCAATTGATAAGTTTGATTACACAAAGTGTTAGATAGCCGCAAAAAGTATTTTTATTTTGAATTATTAGTAATATTGGGAGTTCTCTTATAATCTAATTTTATAACAAAATATTAAATAATAGTTTTTTATTATATTATTGAGATATAAGAATTATTTTCTAGTTTTAGTATTTACATATTTTTGTGCAATTTCTTTGATTGTTTCAAATTGACCTTTAGCTGCCAGTTTGTTTAACTCTCCTCCAATGCCAATAGCATCAATACCAGCATTAAACCACTCAGCTGCATTATTTAGGTTAACACCACCAGTTACCATTAAGGAAACATACGGTAAGGGCCCTTTGATTGCGTTAATATAGTTAGGACCAAAAGCACTTCCTGGAAATAATTTGATAATTTCACAGCCATATTCCATAGCAGTAATGATTTCTTTAATGGTCATACAGCCAGGAATATAAGGAATACCATAGCGATTACAAATTATAGCAGTTTCTTGATTAAAAGCTGGTGATACTATATATTTAGCTCCAGCCATAATAGCGTTTTTTGCAGTTGGTGCATCTAAAACAGTTCCAGCACCAATTAAAACAGTATTATTATTTTGATAATCACTTGATAATTGTTTAATAATCATGTCAGCATTATTGTTAGTATAAGCAATCTCAATAGCTTTTAAATTTCCTTTAATACAAGCGGTGGCTGTTTGGTGACCTTCTTCATAACTTGTTCCTCTAATTACTGCAACTACACCTTGTTTTTTAATTCAATAATTGTATTTGATTTAGTCATAATTTTCTCCTATCTTGATATTTCCTGTTTTGATTTTAATAAATTATTTATTCATTAAAATCAATTTATAAAGTAATAATATTTCTAGCTAGTTAGTAACATCGACTTATTACTAACTTTTTTTACATTCAGTAATATAGATTTATCATAACTTGTTAATAATATTTATGCAGATATTTTTATAATACTGCATAAATTTAGGAGGTTTTAGTTTATGACAAATATTTATGGTTATGCAAGAGTTTCTTCAAAAGACCAAAATGAAGCAAGGCAAATTATTGCTTTATCACAATTTCCAGTAAAAAAGGAAAATATTTATATTGATAAGTTTAGCGGTAAGGATTTTGATAGACCCAAGTACAGTGAATTAATTAAAATATTGAAAGAGCAAGATATTTTAGTGATTAAAGAGATTGACCGTCTAGGTAGAAACTACGAAGAAATCTTAGAGCAATGGCGAGTCATTACAAAAGAAATAAAAGCAGATATCGTTGTTTTAGATATGCCACTACTAGATACTAGAACAAGAAAAGAAAATCTTACAGGGACATTTATTGCAGATCTAGTACTTCAAATTCTTTCATATGTAGCCGAAACCGAGCGACAAAGTATCAAGCAAAGACAGCGTGAAGGAATCGAGGCTGCTAAAAAAAGAGGTGTAAAATTTGGTAGACCGTGCATTCCTGTTCCAGAAGAGTTTTATGATTTAAAGGAAAAATGGTTAAATAAAAAAATCACCTCAAGGGAAGCAGCCACTACTATTAATGTTTCTCAAGATACATTTTTAAGATGGGTTCATTTGAAGTGATGATTATTATGAAAATAGTAGACTTTATCGTTCAACAAATGTATAATGAAAATTGACAGATAGTACATCAAAATTAATCATAGTAGAAAGAAATTTGTGTGTTTTTATAGTTTTTTCGTTAAAAATAAAGCTTTATCTTTTCGAATGAATAAGTCTACTTTATGCGGACGAATTTGTACTATGTGCAAGACAAATATAAACACAATTTTACATTATTAGTACTAGAATTATTGAGGAGGGATGAACGAATAAATGAGGACACAGTTATGTTGTTCAATTATAAATTTGTTTATCTGCTTCTAAGCTTAAAGTAAATTCAATTAATGAAAAAGACTAAAAGTCTAGTTGGCAGAAAATACGGTAAATTACTCGTCTTGGCTGAAACAAATAAATTAGAAGCTCGATATAAAGTATGGGAATGTAGATGTGAGTGTGGAGAAATAACATTTGTTAATACAAAAAAACTGAAACGAGGGACAATCACTAATTGTAGCTGTATTCCTAAAAACAAGGCTAAAAAAGGACAGAAGTTTGGCGACTTATGGCAATTTCTCCAACAGAAAAAAGAACACAGAAGTTAGTGAAACTGGGCTAATGCACGGGCAGTATGTCGGTTGTGGGTGTAGAAAAAAGAGATTACTGAAAGTGTTTATAATAATCTTCATTTGGTTGATGGTACATGTATAGAGTTTATTAACTCACAAAAATTAAAAAGAAATAATACTAGTGGAGCATGCGGTATTTATAAACTGAAAAATAATAAATATCGAGCTAGTATTGGTTTTAAAGGTAAACGTTTTGATTTAGGAACATATTCAAATTTCGAATCGGCTCTAGAGACTCGAAGAGAAGCTGAAGAGCTGGTTTATCAAACTTTTATTATTGCTTATGAACAGTGGAATTTAAAGGCTGCTGATTTAGTCTGGTTCCAGAAAAATCCGTTTATTTTTGAAGTTAATAAGGTCAATGGGAAATTACAAATCAAGCGGAGTTAGGATAAAGAGAAGAAATAGATATATGACTTGAAAGGATGGTTAATTATGCAAAAAGATATTTTTGAAGATGCTGTAAAACTTATGCGGTGTTACTTTATTTCAGATTTACGGATTTTGAAGAAAGAAGTATATGAAATGCTGTATATTGTGGATTTTAAACAATATGATATACCGAATTTGCAGCAATTTTTTGCTTATGTTTTTGATCGAGAGATTTCAAGTTATGAAGATATAGAAGAATTTTTATGGAATGAATCAACTTTATAAATAATAAACCATCTCTTGATTCTAAGAGATGGTTTATTATTTAGTGATTATTTTTTTGATAGTAATATAATGAGTATAGAAAAAGTAAAATACAAAATATAATATAGAAAATAAATAGTTTATTTTGAATACCTCCAGATAGGATAATCAATGAGCCGATAGTTGCTAAAATCGGGCAAACTAAACCTTTAAATTTACTCTTAATTTCCTTATCAAGATACATTTTAAATACCCTTATATATAATAAAGTATAGAAGATATAGGATATTCCGATAGCTCCCTCAGATACATCACTATTATATAATAGGTTGTATTTAGTACATAAATAATGGACGAACATCCAAATCGTACAAATAATCAAGCTACAGATAGCTGAATTTAAGGGCATTTGAAAACGTTTATCGATTTTACGCAAATGTTTAGAAAAGGGAAACATATTTTTACGTAAAGATAATGAATATGGCATGCGAATATAGCCAATGACTAAACCATTAACAGTTCCAATAACCGAAATAACTATAAAAATGATAATCATTTTACTAAAGGCTGGACCAAATAAATTTTGTGCTGCCAAACTGACATGACGATCTCCCAAAGTCATAACTACTTCAGGTGTAACATAACATGAGATACCAATAAAGTATAAAACATAGATACTTAAAACGATTAATGGGCCTAGCATTAATGCTTTAGGCATATTTTTCTTAGCATCTTTTAGTTCATGAGATATAGAAGTTGTTACGATCCAGCCATCAAATGAATAGGCAATGGGACCAAGGGCAGAAATCCACCCAGTACCACTTAGTGTATTGATACTAGTATTTGCTAAACCATTAATAGGATCACCAAAAATAATTCCCAATATTCCTAAAATAAATAAGGGGAGCAGTTTTATTAGGGTTGTACTATTTTGGATAAAAGCACCAAATTTTGGTAAAAGAATATTGTAAACAAAACAAAGTAGTAAAAAGATATAACCAATTAAAATTTCAAATTCTAAACTGGCTTGTAAATTAAATAATATGTTTATATAAACTCCAATGACCCAAGCTACAACAGAAGTAATTGTAGGATAGTAAACAAAGGTTTGAAACCAGCCCATAGCACATGCAACTTTACGAGTTAAAAACATTTCAGCATATGAGATTAGCCCTCCAACTTTATCAGTGCGAGATGCTAATTCACCGATTGTAAGACAACCAAAAATGATTGAAATTGCGGCTAAGATAAATGATAGCACGCCTAGTGCAATACTGCCGTTTGTAGCAATTAAAACATTATCACTTTTAAAGAATATACCCGAGCCAATACAAATTCCAACAATCATTGTAATGGCTGTAAATAATCCATATTTTTTTGTTACATCATTATTATTGTTATTCATTTTAAATCTCCTCTAACATCTTGAAATATTGTACTAAAAACTAAACAATATTAAAAGTAATATAATTTATTATTTTAGCTGCTGGAAAAAATATTTAAAAAGTTAAATATGATGAATGAGTAATTTTAACTGGGATAGTTTTTTTTGTGTAATATTTGCTTATTCTTATAAGCATGATAAAATAGTTAAAAAGGAGAGAATGATGATGGTAAAAAGGTGTTCATGGGTAGATGAAAAGTCAGAAATTTATAAAAATTATCATGATCATGAATGGGGTGTACCGGTTTATGATGATGAAAAATTATATGAGATGTTCTTATTAGAAACATTTCAAGCAGGATTATCATGGATAACTATTTTAAAAAAACGAGAAGCTTTTAGAGTGGCATTTGATAATTTCGATGTAATTAAAATAGCTAACTATGATGATAAAAAAGTAATGGAGTTATTAGCAAATGAAAAAATAATAAGAAGTAAACGAAAAATTGGTGCAGCAATTAATAATGCTAAAATTTTTATAAGTATTCAAACTGAATTTGGTAGTTTTTCTGACTATCTTTGGGGTTTTAGTAACCATCAAATTATTAAAAATAAGGATAATAATTTTAAAACAACAACGAAGTTATCTGATGATATTTCGATGGATTTAAAAAAAAGAGGAATGAGTTTTGTAGGCTCAATAACTATTTATTCATATTTACAAGCAATAGGTATTGTTGATGATCATGAATTAGAATGTTTTTGTTATAAGCATTAAATGGAGCTGGTTTTATGGGGTAAGTATTGTAAATGAAAAGAAATTAACTGTCATGGATTTTACTGGTATTTATGAGTTAGAAAGTTTTTATAAGCATAAAAATATTAATTGGATTGATTGTTTAGATATTAAGGGGACACGTGGTTATTGCAGTGAGGAGGCAAAAGCGAAGATCATTAAAAGAATAGGTGATTATCTGCCTGCAGGAATACATTTTATTGATTCAGGTAATTTTCATTATGTAAGTGAATTTTGGATAAGGAAGATAAATTATGATTTTATTTTAATAGTCTTTGATCATCATAGTGATATGATTAAACCGATGTTTGGGGATATTTTAAGCTGTGGATCATGGATCTTAAATGCTTTAAAAAATAATCAATATTTAAAACAGATCATTTTGATTGGAATTGCACAAGAACAAGTTGATTTAATCGATCCTAAGTATAGGGAGCGCGTTATTTATTTGTGTGATAATAATCTTGGTGATTTAAAAGTTTGGAAGATAATTGATGAACTTTTGAAACAATATCCTGTTTATTTTTCAATTGATAAAGATGTTTTAAGTGAACAAGTAGTCACGACTGATTGGCAGCAGGGGCAGATGCGGTTAATTGAATTTAAATTAATTTTAGCAGATTTAATTAAACGTGGCGATGTTATTGGGATTGATATATGTGGTGAATGTTGTAATGAAGTTGCCATGTTAAGTGAGATAAAAAATGATGATTCATTAAATGCGCAAATCTTAGAGTTTTTAAAATGTGAATTGGTAAAATAGGAGATTATTATGTGTGGCAGATATTTTTTAGAATTAAAAGCCTTGATGGAATTGGAAGAAAGAATTGACTATACATTTGAACGTGATTTATTAATTGCTAAAGATTATTATCCAAGTAATATTGTACCAATCATTATTGATCGAGATAATAAATTAGAATTAAAAAAGGCAAAATGGGGCTTTAGTACTTTTGATAATAAATTAATTATTAATGCGCGAAGTGAAACTTTATTGGAAAAACCATTCTTTAAAAAAGAAGTGATTACTCATCGTTGCCTTATTCCAGCTAGTGGCTTCTATGAATGGGACGGTCATAAACATAAGTTCACTTTTGAAAACGAAAAACGATCGTTATTGTTAATGACAGGAATTTATCGAAATGTTAACGGGCAAACAGAAGTGACTATTGTTACAACAAAAGCAAATAAAAGTATGTGTGAGATTCATGATCGAATGCCATTGATTTTAGAGGAGCATTTAAATCATGACTGGTTAGAAAATCGTCATATTGAAGCACTTTTAAGGACAGTACCACAGTCTTTGACGATTACTTCAGGTTTTTTGCAAAGTAGTTTATTTTAGGCATATGATTTGTTATTTTGATATTAGAACAGTATACTTATGGTGTGCCTAATACAATATTATAGAGTATAAGTTTGATTATTATTAGAGCTATAGCTATGAAGTTGTACACGACTAGCTATAGTTTTTTAGTTTCGTTAAAGTAACTAGGTTACAAAAAAGTGCCTTCTTTCATATAAAAATCAACTAGTGTATATTAAAGACGAGCGGAGGTAAGAGTGATGAAAGTTAATGATTATTTAAATGAACTTAGAAAAATAAAAGATGTAGCAATGGCAACTGTAGACAGTGACGGCTATCCACAAATTAGAATCATCGATGTAATGGCTGTGGAAAATAATAATTTGTATTTTTTGACTGCTCGGGGGAAAAACTTTTATCAAGAATTACTTGATAAAAATTTCGTTTCATTAGTTGCGCTAACAAAAGATTATGCATCGATTCGTTTAAAAGGAAAAGTTAAAAAAGTCAGTAATCAAAAAGAATGGTTAGAAAAAATATTTATTGATAATCCGAGTATGAATGAGGTTTATCCAGGTGATAGTCGTAATATTTTAGAAGTATTTTGTATTTTTGATGGTGAAATTGAAATATTTGATTTATCAAAAGTACCAATTGAACGTTCACAATATGATCTTTGTGATAATCGAATTTTTAATAAAGGATATCTGATTAGTAATAGGTGTATTGCTTGTGATCGCTGTAAGCGTGAATGCCCACAACAATGTATTAAAAGTGGAAGCAAGTATAAAATAATGCAAGATCATTGTTTACATTGTGGTTTATGTTATGAAAACTGTCCGGTGCGGGCAATTGAGAAAGTAGGTTAGATTATGTTAAGAGATATGCTATCTTTATTACAAGAAAAAGGGGATTTCTTTTTAAAATTATTAATTGAACATATGCAGATATCGCTAATTGCAATTATTATTGCGACTGTTATAGGCTTGATTTTAGGAGTAATAATCAGTGAATATAAAAAAAGTTCTAAAACAATTTTAGGAATTATTAATTTTATGTATACGATTCCCTCTATTTCACTATTAGGTTTTTTAATTCCTTTTTCTGGAATTGGTAATAGTACCGCAATCATTGCATTAAGTGTTTATGCATTATTACCAATGGTGAGAAATACATATACTGGAATTATTAATATTGATGATAATATTATTGAAGCTGCAACGGGGATGGGATCAACACGTTGGCAAATTTTATACAAAATCAAGTTACCGTTGGCACTTCCAGTAATTATGTCTGGTTTTAGAAATATGGTAACTATGACAATAGCATTAGCAGGGATTGCTTCTTTTATTGGTGCCGGTGGTTTAGGGGTAGCGATATATCGAGGAATTACTACCAATAACACGGCAATGACTTTGACAGGTAGTTTATTGATTGCAATACTTGCATTAATTACAGATATAGTATTAGGCTTTATTGAAAAGTTATTTACCATTCGAAAAGCTACTTTAAAATCTAAAAGAAAGTATGGCTTAGTAGTGATTGTGACAACTTGTGCAGTCTTGATCATATCAATGATTTCAGGCAATCTTAATCAAACAGTAACTTTAAATATTGCTACTAAGCCTATGACGGAGCAATATATTATTGGAGCAATGTTGAAAGAAATGATTGAACAAGATACGGATATTAAAGTTAAGATTACTCAAGGAGTAGGAGGAGGAACTTCAAATATTCAACCAGGAATGGTTAGCGGTGAGTTTGATTTATATCCTGAGTATACGAGTACGGGTTGGAATACAGTTTTAAAACATGAAGGTTTTTATAATGAAACAATGTATGAACAGCTAGTTAAAGAATATCAAGAAAAATATCAATTTACCTGGACAGGGCTGTTAGGGTTTAGTGATGCATATGGTTTAGCAGTAAGAAAAGAGATTGCTGAGCAGTATAATTTAAAAACTTATTCAGATTTAGCAGGAATATCTAATCAATTAGTTTTTGGAGCTGAATATGATTTTTATGAAATTCCTGAGGGTTATGATGCACTATGCCAAAAATATAATTTTACTTTTAAGAATACTATGGATTTAGACATTGGTTTAAAATATCAGGCAATAAATGAAGGTAAGGTTGATGTCATGGATGTCTTTACAACCGATGGTCAACTATCAACAGCAAATGTTGTTGTCCTTGAAGATGATCAACAATTCTTTTCAACTTCGATGGGGGCCTTAGTTGTACGCAATGAAATTCTTGAACAATATCCAGAATTAAATAATGTTTTTGATAAACTTACTGGTATTCTCAATGAAACAAAAATGGCACAATTGAACTATTTGGTTGAAACAAAAGGACAAGATGCTGAAGATGTGGCTCACGAATTTTTAGTTAGCATTAATTTAGTGAAATAGGAGGAACATATGGATACAGCTATTGAATTTAAACATGTAAAAAAGGTTTATGGTGAAAAAGTAATTATTGATGATTTTAATCTAAAAATTACACCTGGTGAGTTTTTAACTGTAGTTGGTAGTTCAGGGTGTGGAAAAACCACTATTCTAAAAATGATCAATGGTTTAATAATTCCTGATGAAGGACAAGTTCTTGTACATGATCAATGTACACAGGCAGTTGATTTAATTGAATTAAGAAGAGGAATTGGTTATGCAATTCAAGGAAGTGTCTTATTTCCGCACATGACAGTAGCTCAAAATATTGCTTATGTGCCTAACTTATTAAATAAAAATGATAAAAAAAGAACTTATGAAGCACTATCAAAATGGATGAAAATAGTAGGGTTAGATGAAGAGTTAATTCATCGATATCCTAGTGAATTAAGTGGTGGGCAGCAGCAACGAGTAGGGATTGCTAGAGCACTAGCTGCTTCCCCAGATATTCTTTTAATGGATGAACCATTTGGTGCTGTTGATGAAATCACACGGTCTACTTTACAAGATGAGATTTTAAGAATTCATCATCAAGAAAATATCACGATTATTTTTGTAACACATGATATTAATGAAGCTTTGAAATTAGGTAGTCGGGTTATGGTAATGGATCAAGGTAAAGTCGTACAATTAGCATCACCAAGAGAAATTTTAGAACATCCTAAAACAGAATTTGTTAGAAAATTAGTTCAGCGTAAAGACGATTTTCTTCAATAACAGCCTTTTGGGCTGTTTTATTTTACTAAATCGATAAAAAAGTAAAACAATCGATTATAATGAAAGTATAAAAAATAATTATTAATGCACCCGTTGAACGTTTTTAATCGTATTCATAGTGGAAGGGATCGTTATGGAAAAAGAAAGATATGAAGAAGTTGTATATCAGTATAGTGACATGGTTACTAGAATTGCTGTTATGAATGTTAAAAATTATGATGATGCTAAGGATTGCTATCAAAATGTATTTATGAAATTATACTGTTACAACAAGAAATTTGAAAGTGAGGAACATTTAAAAGCTTGGTTGATTAGGGTAACTATCAATGAATGTAAAGATTATCAAAAACAATTTTGGAAAAGGGAAATTGATATTGATAAGTTGATTTTAGGTCAAGAAGATCAGCGTTTAATTATTCTACCAATTGTAATGAATATGCCAAGTAAATATCGTAATGTTTTATACTTGTATTATTATGAAGGATATTCAACTAATGAAATTGCATCTATTTTAAAAGAAAATCACAATACGATAAAATCACAATTAATTAGGGGAAGAAAATTGTTAAAGAAAAAGTTGGGAGATGATTTTTATGAATAAATTTAATGAATTTGACTTAATAAAAACTCCTAGAAACTGGATCGATGAAGTGACTGCAACTAATTTTGAACCGACAAAAAGAGCGAAGGTGATTAGAATTAAGTATATATTTGCAATTGTTTTAATTGTTATGACAATAGGAATTTCTTCATTGGGAATTACTTATGCATTTTCTGATTCATTTCGTACTTGGTTGAGTCAGCGATTTAGCAGTAATTTGAAAATTAGTTCAGCTCTTGAATTTTCTTCAATCAACAAAAATACTCCCACATTAAAACTAGATTATGGGCATTGGCGTGCTGAAAATGAATTTTTTGGAATCATTGATGAGGATTATAATTTTCTTAAAGTTTTTACGTTAGAAAATGAACAAATAAGAGAATGTCCTATTAATGAGTATTACGGGAGTATAGCTGGTCATGAATTCAGTTTTAAATATGCGGATTATCAAGAGCGAATAGTTGCATTTGATTTTAATGGATGTATATATAGTGTTTTGCCTAAAATTATTAATAATGATATTTATGTTTGTGTCGATATTAATGATGGAGAGCAGCGTGCTTTAAATATTGCTAAGATTAATTTAGAAAGTAAGCAAATAAGTTTTATTACTAATGATAATATTTCAGTAAATCCAATTACTTCACCACAACAAACTAATATTTTAATTAATAAGAGTGATCAGGGGTGGGAAAATTATAATATTGAAACTGGAGAAACCAATCTCATTAAAAATATCGATCCATATATGCATAGTAATTGTATTAGTTTTATTGATGAACAGACTGTTGTTACTTATGATGAAAATGGACATTCTTATTTAATTAATATTTTAACAAATGAAGTTAGAACGTTAGATAAATATCCTTTGGAAGGAACGATTGTCAATATTGAATATAGTGATGAAACGATTAAGTTAACAAATATTATTACAGGCGCTGTTTCAAGAATTGATTATCATTTTTATGGTACTAATTATATGGGAACTTATTGTAGCATAGATTATCTTGTTTTATTTAATAATGAAAAACTTTATCTTTATGATATTGAAAGTAATCAGTTAGTTGATTTGGATCCACAAAAAGAATTAGATGAGCAATTAAAAGAAGTAATGATCATTGATCAAAAACATTTATTAATTACTACAGATAAAAGGGCATATATAGTTGCTAATGTAGGGAATAATGGATAAAATATAAGTTAGTGTAGTGGAGGACTTATATGAATAAAAAATATATTTTGTTTGATTTAGATGGAACCTTAACTGATCCGATGAAGGGGATTACTAAATCAGTACGTTATGCTTTAAATTATTATGGAATCGAAGTTAATGACTTAAATGATTTGTTACCTTTTATTGGACCACCTTTAAGAGATTCTTTTCAAGAATTTTATGGTTTTGATGCTTTAAAAGCCGAAGAGGCAGTAGTTAAATATCGCGAATATTTTTCAACCAAGGGAATTTTTGATAATAAAGTATATCCGGGAATTGAAGTGTGTTTGCAAACTTTGAAAGATCAGGGAAAAGTATTGTTAGTTGCTACTTCAAAGCCAGAAAAATTTGCTAAAGAAATTATAGAACATTTTGGTTTAGCTAAGTATTTTGATTTTGTTGGCGGTAGTGAGTTTAATGGACGAGAAAAAAAGGCTGAAGTAATTGATTATGTTTTAACAGCAAATATGATTGATAAAGATGAAGCGATTATGGTTGGGGATCGAAAGCATGATGTGATTGGAGCCCATGAAAATGATTTACCTTGTATCGGAGTGTTGTATGGTTATGGGACAAAAGAAGAATTGATGGCTTGTAATAGTGATTATTTAGTTGCAGACATTAATGCATTGCAAGAATTACTTGGATAATGGAAGAAATTACTGTTTATTCTTTGGACTATTATCAAATGTCCAAAGAAATAAAAAGAGAAATTGTACATCTTTTACATGTTGTTTGGCCTAGTGATGATTGTAATGATGCCCATAACGAAGAACTTACAGTGCAGTCATTCTATATCATGAAAGATAATCAGGTTGTTAGTTACGGAGCAGTTCTTCGGATGGAAACAACGATAGATAATGAAAAATATCAAATTGGTGGATTGAGTTGTATTGCTACCTTGCCAAATTATCGTAGGCAGGGATTAAGTTCAAAAATAGTTCAAACAGCGACTAAATGGATTGAGGATAATTTAGATTTTGGAATTTTTACGTGTAAACGAGAGCTTGAAGATTTTTATGCTTGTAATGGCAAATGGCAGGTGGCAAATAATGTTGTTTTAATTGCTAATCGTGATAATAATGCTCTATCTAGTAATAAACTTGCAGTTATTGTACTAATACATCTTTTTTCAAATAAAGCTCAAGTTAATGGACAAAAAATTTTAAATGCGAGAATTTATCTGGATTTGCCTCAAGGTCAATTTATTTAAAGAAAGGGTTGAGTAATATTGCTCAACCCTTATTTTTATTACTGATATGCTTGATCCAAGGCATTTTTTAAATCACTAATCAATAATTCACTATCTTCAAGTCCGATATACATGCGAAGTTGTCCTAAAGATAGACCACGTTCTTTTATCTCATTAATATTGTTTCCTTTATAAACTGACATTACTAAACTTTCAAAACCACCCCAACTATAGGCTAAAGTAAAATGTTCTAATGAATCGATAAAACGTTTAATGATTTCTGGATTTGCATCTTTTAAGACAACCCCTAATAAACTACCATATCCTTTAAGATATTTATGAGCAAGTTCGTTTTGTTGCTCTCCGTTACAAAGAGGATGATAAATTCGTTCGATTCGAGGATCCTCTTGTAGAAAATTAATTACTTGTTGAAGTGTTTCTTGTTGTGATTTTAGACGAACCGGTAATGTTCTTAGACCACGAAGTGCTAACCATGCATTCATTGGTGACATCGTTGCGCCTAGTAAAACTTGTCCAAATTCAACTATTTCATCAATAATTTTTTTGCTGGAAATTACGACTCCACCGACTATATCACTATGTCCACCAATATATTTGGAACATGAGTGAATAACAACATCAATTCCATGAACTAATGGATTTTGTAATAATGGTGTTGACCAAGTATTATCGATTATCGTGAAGATACCTTTATCTTTGCTAAATTTACTGATTAGTTCTAAATCTAACATCTCAAATTTTTGTGATGATGGACTTTCAAAATAGATGATACTGGTATTGTTTTTGACATAATCAAAGATTTCTAAAGTATCACTGACATCAATTTTAGTACTTTCGATTCCAAATTTTGATAATTGTTTGATTAATTTAACTGATGAGCTATAGACTGTATTAACAATGATAATGTGATCACCAGCTTTTGCTAAGGTTAAAATTGATGCTGAAATAGCGCCCATTCCTGAGGCGAACATTTGAGCTGCTTCGCCTTTTTCTAAACGTGCTAATTTTGTTTCTAGTAAATTAAGTGTTGGATTCCCGTCCCGTGTGTATGTATAAGCAAATTCTTCTTTAGCATTCACTTTCACATAGTGGTCAAAATTTTTAAATTTAAATGATGATGTTAAAACAATATCTGGACTAATTGGACTATAGTTGTCGAAATCTAACTCATCAACTTCTAAACATACATTTTCAATATCTTTCATATTCGTTCTCCTTACAGTTAAATCTTAACCGACAAAATGGCGAATGTCCATTTTTTTTCATATATGGCAAAAAAAGAATGTACATAAAATTGTACATTCTTATTGCCATGGGTTAATAATATATTTACCTTTATTTCTTAATTCTGGTTTTGAAAGAATATCGGCTAATTTATCTAAACTGCAAATATCACAAACCATTGAACTAACATCGATTTTTTTACTATTGATTAAGTCTAAAGCTCGTTGTTGAGTATATGGGTTGATGAAAGAAGCTTTAATTTCAATTTCCTTTTGGAAAATTTCAAATGGTTTGATAGCCACTTCATCATCAGGTTTAGTTAGCCCAAACATCATTACTACAGATTTATTACCAGCTAAGCTGATTGCTTGTTTAATTGTTGCAGGTAGACCAGCACACTCGATAACAGTGTTGATACGATGAATTCCTTTATCAGCTAAAAGAGCTGGAATATTGTCATTGATTGGATCGACGGTTAAAGTAGCACCCATCTTAAGCCCCATTTCACGTTTAACAGCAACTGGCTCTGACAAGATAATTTCATGAGCACCAGCTAATTTTGCTAATTGAACCATTAACAAACCAATCATGCCACCACCAATAACAAGAACTGTACTAGCCGGAGTAATGTTGCACATGTCAAGACCATGTAAGCAGCAGGCAACTGGCTCGGTCATTGCCCCTTCTTCAAATGATGTTGTATCGGCTAGTTTATATACTTGAGATTCGTTGACTGCACAATATTGGGCAAAACCACCATCCCGTGTTGTTCCGATGCCAATCATATCTTCACAAAAATGACCAATACCACTACGACAATAGTAACAAGTTCCGCATAGTTGATTAGGATCCACACAGACACGATCACCAACTTTTACATGTTTTACTTCATGTCCCACAGCTTCGACGATTCCAGCAAATTCATGTCCTAAAATAGTAGGAGGAGTAGTATTTGCTGCTCCTTTATCACCCTCATAAATATGGACATCAGTACCACAAATTCCACAGGCCATAACTTTGATTAATACATCTTGATTACCTAATTGTGGCATTTCTACTTCTTCAACCTTAATATCATGTTTTCCGTAAAATACTGCACTTTTCATTTTTCTTCCTCCAGACATCTTATATAAAATAGTTTTATAAAAGTATTTAATGTAAGTATAAATGATGATTAATATGATGTCAACGGTTTTAAAATATATTATTTTTTTGAGCTAACTCTTTGATGTAAAGTTGAAAACAAATTAGAGACCTTGAAAAAGGTCTCTAATAATTATATTTAACGATTATCAATTTTCTCAGGATATAAATCATGATTAGCTAAACGGTTGAAAGCAATGGTTTCCCACTTTGTTTCTGGTTTTCCATAATTACAATATGGATCAATTGAAATACCTCCACGTGGTGTAAATTTTCCCCAAACTTCAATGTATTTAGGATTCATTAATTTAATCAGGTCTTTCATAATGATATTCATACAATCCTCGTGAAAATCACCATGATTCCTAAAACTGAATAAATACAGTTTTAATGATTTACTCTCTACCATCTTTTGATTAGGAACATAACTAATATAGATAGTAGCAAAATCAGGTTGTCCTGTAATGGGGCATAGACTAGTAAATTCAGGGCAATTAAATTTTACAAAATAATCATTTTCAGGATGTTTGTTATCAAAAGTTTCTAATACTTCAGGGGCATAATCATCTTTATAAACAGTGTTTTGATTACCTAATAAGGTTAAATTTTTTGTCATTTTTATTCTCCTAATAATGGATCTTTGATTCCATTTTTCAAAAAAGCATTTTGGCGGTCAATACAAGTACCACATGTGCCGCAAGGGGTATCATTTCCTTCGTAACATGACCAAGTTAATTGATAAGGTACGCCTAATGAAAGACCGATTTTAACAATATCTGCTTTGGTCATTTCAACAAAAGGGGCTTTGATTTCCAATTGATGGCCACTGCCTTCATAAATAGCTTGGTTCATCGCATTATTAAAAACTTTACTACAATCAGGATATGCGCTTCCAGCTGCATCATCACTATGAGCACCATAATAAATAATATTACAGCCTTTAGAAAGGGCAATGCTAGCAGCGCTAGATAAAAATAAACCATTTCTAAAAGGCACATAAGTAGAAACAGGATTGCCATCTGTTTTATTTAATTGCTCATTGTACGATTCGTGGGGAATCTCATTATCTGAATGTTGTAGTAATGAGCAATTACTATAAGTGAAGATTTTTGCTAAATCTAAATACAAGTGTTCAACTTGATAAAATTGGGCAATTTTATTTGCGACTTCTATCTCTTTGGTATGTTTTTGACCATAACTAATTGAAAGAGCAACTACATTGTCCTTTCCGTGTTCTTGGATTGCCAGTGCTAATGCAGTGGTGGAATCAACTCCACCACTAAATAATACTAATACTTTCATCTTACTACTCCTTAATGTAAATAAATTTGCAGCTTACTATCAGTTTTAAAACGACCGGTTAGAGTACTTGTGACAGTAGTGCTATTAACTTTTTTGATTCCACGAGATGACATACAGCTATGTTTACCTTCAATGATTACAGCGATATCTTTAGAGTTTGTTACTAGACTAATAATTTCAGCAATATCTGTTCCGATTCGTTCTTGAAGTTGTAGACGTCTCGCTGCCATATCAGCAATCCGTGCAATTTTACTAAGACCAATTACTTTACCACAAGGAATATAAGCAACCGTAACTTTCATGTCATACATTAAAGCGAGGTGATGCTCGCAATAACTAAAGATATCAATATCCTTGATTACAACAACCTCTTGATTATCGAAGTCTAAATCGTCAACAAATGTTTTATCAAACATCGTTGCAATTTCTAGATTACTATAGTTCATTCCAGCAAAAACTTCGCCATACATCTTCGCCACTCGTTTAGGCGTATCTTTTAATCCTTCGCGTTCTGGATCATCACCTAAGGCTTTAAGAATACCGTAGATGTGTTCCTCTATTTTTTTAGTATCAATCATTTTAGACACCTCTTTGATTAATATCCCAAATGAATTTGTGCATTTGTAGTTGCATATTAATACCATTTAGATGATGTTTGACCATATAATCGACGATCCTCCGTGGTTCAATCTTACCAAAGACTGGGCTAAAATAAACTTTGGTACGATTGACAAGGTCATAAGTATCAATTATTTCTTTTGCTTTATTTAAATCACTGAGATTGCTAACTACAAATTTAACAACATCATTTTTAGTCAAATATTGATAGTTATTTAAGCACATTTCATTTTCCATTGTACTGCTAGGTACTTTATAATCTAAAGTAAAGATTGGTCGAGTTTCTTTAATAAAGGGTTTAATATCAATACTACCATTAGTCTCAATTTCAACACTAAAACCATTTTTAAGCAGTAAATCAATTAAATAATCAATATTTTGTTGAAGTAATGGTTCACCACCAGTTAAAGTGACATTAACGACTTTATTTGCTTTTAAATAATCTAGGATATTTTGAGCACTTAAAAGTTCATAATTGCTATTTGAATCATTAGCATACCTAGTATCACAATAACTACAATTTAAATTGCAATAATGAAAACGAATAAAGGCGGCTAATTGACCTGCACGACTTCCTTCACCGTTAATACTAATAAATTTTTCAACAACCTTATAATTATTCATAATTTACCTCGATAACTTGCACAGTTATTTGGGGTTTCATATACATCAAGACAATCAACTAAATAATTTTTACTTAAAGCCTCGTAAATATACTTAGCTAAATTTTCAGCAGTTGGACGAAATGGTAAGTTGATTATTTTGAAATTTTCATCGATCAGTGCTTGGTATAGTTTTTCTGATAAACTGCCTGTTTCAATAATTAAAGCATGATCAAAACTATCTGCGATAATTTTTAAATCTTTTTTTAAATCTCCAAAATCAGTTACCATTCCTTTATTTTGGGGATCTTCTAGCAGTTTTTCACTTTTGATAGTTGCAATGACTTTCCAGCGATGACCATGAATATTAGCACATTTACCATGATAACCAGCTAAAAAATGTGCACTATCAAAACTTTGTTCCGTTTTTAAAAAATACATCTTTCCTCCTTCTATACCATCAAATAAAAAAGCAGGCTCACTAAAAAGCCTGCTTAAAAACAACATAAAAAGCATAGCCCTAGTTTTGTTTATAGACAGGATGGTACAAATGAACTGTCTATAGTAATAGTATCTTAAATTGGAGGATTGTCAAGAAAATTGAATAAACTTAATAAAATGCGTAAAAATATGTAAAGAAAAGTTAAGAATTTGTTAACAATCTTTGCAGTATGTAAATTTTATGTTAAAGTAACCGTGTAACAGGGGGAATAAGATGGAACTTACAGATTTCTTTGCTATGTTTGGTGGTTTAGCGCTATTTTTATACGGGATGACGATGATGTCAAATGGTCTCGAATTAGCAGCTGGAAACAAAATGAAAACAATTTTAGAAAAACTTACGACGAATCGCTTTCTAGGCGTTGGAGTAGGAGCAGTTATTACTGCAGTAATCCAATCATCATCTGCAACTACAGTCATGACTGTTGGGTTTGTTAATGCTGGGTTGATGAAATTGGAAAATGCGGTTTGGGTAATTATGGGTGCTAATATCGGTACTACAATTACAGGTCAATTGATCGCAATTGATATTACAGCTTTAGCACCAGTTATTGCATTTGTCGGTGTTGCTTTAATTGCTTTTTTCAAAAGTAAAAAACTTGATGCAATTGGTGGTATTATTGCGGGACTCGGAATTCTCTTCATGGGAATGGAAATGATGTCTAGTGCGATGGTACCGCTTAGAAGTTCACCGGAATTTGTTAATCTTGTCACTACGTTTGAAAATCCATTAATCGGTATTTTAGTTGGTGCTGGATTCACAGCGATAATTCAAAGTTCTTCAGCTTCGGTTGGGATTTTGCAAGCTTTAGCGATGAGTGGCGTAATTACTTTACCATCAGCAATATATGTATTATTTGGTCAAAATATTGGTACATGTATTACTGCCGTTTTAGCTAGTATTGGAACAGGGCGTAATGCAAAACGTACAACGATCATTCATCTTTCATTTAATATTATTGGAACGATCGTCTTTGTTTTTATTAGTATGTTAACACCGTTTGCATCATTTATGCAGTCATTGACGCCAACAAATATTCCGGCACAAATTGCTAATGTACATACGGTATTCAATGTTGTTACAACATTATTATTGCTGCCATTCGGGGCGCAGTTAGTTAAATTGTCATATTTGGTTTTACCTGAAAAAGAAGGTTTTGAAGATAAATTATCTGTTAAGTTCTTGGATAATAGTATCTTTACCAATGATTATCACATTGGAACTAGTGCAATCGCTAACACACAATTATTTAATGAAACACAAAATATGTTAAATATAGTTCAAAAAAATGTTCAAAGAGCTTTTGATTTAATTATTAAGTATGATGAAAAGACACATGAAAAATTATTAAAAGATGAACAATATATTGATTATTTAAACAAAGAAATTATTCAGTTTACAACCAATGCTATTTCTAATGAATTTCCAATCGATGATTCTAAATCAATTGGCTTATTCTTAAAAACGGCTGGAGATTTAGAACGAGTTGGAGATCATGCGGTTAATATTGCTGAACGTGCTGAGAAATTATATAGTGAAGATGAACATTTTTCAGATGAAGCGATGAGAGAAATTAAAATTATGAATGACCTGACAAGAAATATCTTAGAGGAATTAAATGTCTTAAATCGCGATGAACTTCATAACATTGTTGAAAAAGTTGATGTTATTGAAGATAGTATTGATATTACAACACATGAATTTTCACTTAATCAGTTAAGACGTTTGCGAGATAAAAAATGTACGCCGGAACATAGTGCATTATATACAGAAACATTAATTGATTTTGAAAGAATTGGTGATCATGGTTTAAACATTGCCGTTGCTTTTGATGAAATAAAAGATGATTTAACAGAAATGGCTTAACTAGCTGCTTATGCAGCTAGTTTTTTTATAAAAATAAAATCATATTGAAAGGGTAGATGATCTTATTTATTTAATAATTTATTTAATAGACCGGCACGATTATTAATAAAGAGTTCTGTTATTTGATAACTCTCAGTATCTTGATAATCAATAGGTGTTATCTCTTTTGAGTCAAAATTAAGTATTTTTGCCCCAGGGATTCCTAATAGGATCGGTGAATGACTAGCAATAATAAACTGTGAGCCCTGCTTTGCTAATTCATAAATAGTAATTAATAAAGTTAGCTGGCGCTGGGGTGATAATGAGGCTTCAGGTTCGTCAAGAATATATAGACTATTCTGATTAAAACGATTTTGAATCAATGTTAAAAAACTTTCACCATGTGATTGCTGGTGTAATGATTTACCACCATAATAGCGATAGGGATTAAAAACATTTTTTTATATCGTTCTAATTGTGTTGCGACATTATAAAAACTTTCTGCCCTTAAAAAGAAGCCTTCATCAGTACGACGATAACCACGATCAAGGATTATTGTATGATGCAAAGATGAATGAGTATTGTTAGTGTGAAAATTAAAGTTCAAAGTTCCCCCTCAGGGTTAAAGCCATATTTAATAGCGATTGCTTCTAATAAAGTGGATTTTCCTGTGCCGTTTTCTCCAACAAAAAAGGTAATCGGATTATCAAAAATCAAAGTATTTAATTGTAGCAATTGTATTTAGATAACTGTTTCGCTCGATTAAATCATGATCAATAGTTATACGATTTATAAAATAGGTACTCATTTCATCACCTCTAGTTTAATCATAATACAATTTATTGTGATAATCTATTTTTAATTAATAGATAGTACATATTTTAATGATATAATAAAAGAATAAATAAAGGTGGGAGGATATATTATGAAGATTGATCGGACATATGCAATTTATTTTTCACCAACTTACACTTCCAAGAAGTCAGCTGTTAGTATTGCTCGTGGACTTGAGGGAGAGTTAAGTGAAATTGATTTAACACTAGAAGGAACGATTCCAGAGATGACATTTAGTCGTCATGATATTGTAGTTTTTGGTTTTCCGGTTTACGGTGGAAGAATTCTTCACGAGGCTTTGGAACGGTTAAAATCATTTCGGGGTGATCATACATCATGTGTAATTACTGTTACATATGGAAACCGTCATTATGATGATGCATTATTAGAATTATTTAATACTGTTAAGGAGCAAGGATTTATTCCTATTGCTGGTGCAGCTTTAGTGGGTGAACATACTTATGGTCAAATTCAAGTGGGTCGTCCTAATCGTGATGACTTATATCGTGATGAATTGTTTGGTAGTTTGGTGCGGCTAAAAATTAAAGATGATAATTTTTCATTTGTTTCAGTACCAGGGAAATACCCATATAAAGAAGGAGGAACTGGGGGAAAATTTCGCCCAGAAACTAATGAACAGTGCAGCGGCTGTGGGGTTTGCATCAATATGTGTCCTACAAATGCTATTGATATAGAAGATTGTAAGACAATTAATAATGATTGTATTGCTTGTTTTAGATGTATTCGTATTTGCCCAGTCCATGCTAAGAGTATGAATAACAATCAAGAATATCAAACATTTGCAGAAAGCTTTAGCAAGAAACTGGCAACACCTAGGGAAAATGAATACTTTATTTAAATTTTTGAGTTTTTTATTAAGCTTTAAGAGATTTTAAAATGTCAGAAAGATAGGCTTTTATGAAACTGGTGAGAAAATTATTTTCTTGCTAGTTTTTCTATTTGTAATCTATGTATAATATATCTATGAAGATTAGACGGAGGAAATAATAATGAAAAAATTAAATTGGGGAATTATTGGCAGTGGTGTAATTGCTAATGAAATGGCTCAGGCTTTGTTGGATGTAAATGGGGAGATATATGCGGTTGGACATCGTGATATGAATAAAGCAATTGATTTTGCAATGAAATATAAAATTAAAAATGCTTATGGAAGTGTTGAGGAATTATTAAATGATCCTGATGTTGATGTTGTTTATATTGCAACACCCCATAATAGTCATTATGAAATCATGAAACAGGCTGTAGCAGTGAAAAAGCATGTTTTATGTGAAAAAGCAATTACTGTAAATGATCGTCAATTGGAAGAAATTGTTGCTTTAGCTAAGAAAAATAATGTTGTTGTACAAGAGGCTATGACAATTTTCCATATGCCGCTATACAAAAAATTAAAGGAAATGGTTGCTGCAGGAGTAATTGGAAATGTAAAAATGATTCAAGTCAATTTTGGCAGCTGTAAAGAATATGATGTTAATAATCGTTTCTTTTCAAAAGAATTAGCTGGTGGGGCATTATTAGATATTGGTGTTTATGCAACAAGTTTTGCCCGGTACTTTTTATCATCAAAACCTAATGTTGTAATTACAACTGCTGATTATTTTGAAACTGGGGTTGATGAACAATCAGGAATCATTATGAAAAATCAAGATGGTCAAATGGTTGTAATGGCTCTAACAATGCGTGCAAAACAACCGAAGCGTGGGGTCATATCAGGAGAATTGGGGTATATAGAAATTAATAATTATCCGCGGAGTAATCAAGCAACGATAACTTATACTAAAGATGGTCATCAGGAAGTCATTGAATGTGGTGATGATAAACAGGGACTACAATACGAAGTTATTGATATGCAAGATTATATTATAAATAATCTTGGTGAATATGAATTACAGTTAACTCGGGATGTAAGTTCACTGCTAAGTCAAATTCGGACTCAATGGGGAATGATTTATCCATTTGAATAATTTAACATTTAAGAGGGGATGATGATTAAGAATTATTATGCATGATTAGTGTACTGATTTTTGCTGATATTTTCATTGTTACATTTATTAGTGTGGCACTTCAACATCAAATGAAAGCTCTAAAAATATATCGACTTATAAAAAACAATTGTTAGTTTTAGATAGCAGTGATAATTTTTGGAATGAGGAACGAATAAAAAAAAGTAGAAAATCGTTATTATGCGATTTAAATGTCATGGTCAAATCAAGATCATGAAACATTAAAAGATTATTTGCCCCCACATTGTTAGAAAAATGGGAAACTAAGAAGGAACGTATAAAAAAGATTAAATTATTGGATATGGTTGTTGAACTATACGATAGAAAATGATAATGAGGATTGTTTGTGGGCTTATATTGAGGAGAAAATAGAGTAATTACGTGTGAAACAAAAGCTTTTGTAGAATACTGGAAATTTATAAGAAATAGTAATAATATATGTTTAGATAAGTTTGAAAATTGATTGGAAAGAATTGTTATGAAAAGTTCAAATCAAAATTTGAATATAGTAATAGGGTGTTTGAAAAGGTGCTATTTAATTATAAAATTTATCAATTTTGTATAAGTAGTCTTGGGAAAACTGTGAGCAGGATAGTTTTATGATATATTATTTAAATTTTGAATAATAAAGAATAGACGTGTGAAATATTCGCACGTCTATTTATATAGATTTGGTTTGATTATTTTGTTATGAATGATACGTTCAATATATTCGTATACAGTAATACTGCGATCGTTCATTGCTAAAACTAAATGGTAGGGATCTTTAAAGTCTTTTACATGACTTTTAAGAAGATTAGCTAACTCAATAATATGCTCATTATTTGAAGTTAAATCCGTTTTAATAACCATCTGTTCATTAATCTTAAAATAAATTGGATGAGCGACTTCACTTCCAAATGAGTGTATTCTAAATGTTTGATTATACCATCCAATTTCACATTTTTTAATATCCTTAAAGGCAATTTTATCTTGATACATTTCTTTATTAAAAAGCGTATTAATAATTAATTTAAGGATATTAAAATAACTTGTTGATTTATAATAATATATATATTGATTATCATATCCGTGCTGGCGGTAAAATAACGCTCTTACAGTGAAGATGAAGTAAGTGATAAAGAAAATTATTCCAATTGTAATGATGGCTGGAGCCCAATAAGGACTATTTAAATTTTTGGCCCAAGTACTTTTAGCTGCGAGTAAGACAATGATCAGCATGATACTCCATAAACCAGCTAATAATAATAAAGATAAGATTTTTTGTTTAGATGCTTTTGTAGATAGTGTTTTCATTTTTTTAGTTTCCTTTCTGTAAAAGAAATAGCATGTTTTTTTAACACTACAAGTAAATCTTGATATCTTCTTCTTGAAATAGCAATATCTTTATTTTCGTAGTTTTTCATAATTACATTTTCACTGCTTAAAGTAATTAATCTAAAGATATTGATAATTGCTGAACGTGAGATTTTAAAAAAGGTTTTTGGAAGCATTTTTTGTAGATATTCAAAGTTTTGAATAAAAATGCGATATGTTTTGTCTAATGTGTTTAGATATGTCATGCGATTTAAATATTCAAAATAAACAATATCATTTGTTTGGGTATTGACGATGCCCTGATCACTTTTAAATAGTAGTAATTTTCGTTTATCAAGATAATCGATGATATCTTGAATTGCTGGAACAAATTTCGCTTTAATATCTTGATAGCGCAGATAGCTGGAAATATTAATACCTACTGCATCGAAAATAGTTGAACCGTCTTTTGAGATAATTAGTACAAGCATATCATTATTATTTTCAATTAATGTTTTAGCATAATTGATTCCTTGATTATCAAAAGAATCTTCAATAATACAGAAATCCATTTTTTTTGTAAATAACATTTCCTTATCATGAATCTCAATGATACGATATTCACTGTCAATATTTTTAATGATTAGTTCCTTTAATTGTTTGATCACACTATTATCAACAACCATTAATCCAATTTTTTTCATTTAGAAATCTCCTTTATTACTTGCAGTTATCTTTTACACCTTTATTATAGGGGCTTACTTTTAGTATATTTTAATTATTGTATGAATGGTATAGTTTATTGTATGAATGGTATAAAAAATATCTTTTGGACAATAAAATTAGTGATTTCTCATTACTTTTCGCTTGTAAAGTAGTAAAATTAAAGTATAGATAATGACTAAGATTAGGAGGAGGTGCAGATCATGCGCAAGAACATTATTACAATTAGCCGTGAATTTGGTAGTGGCGGTAGAACAATTGGTAAAGAGGTAGCAAAACGATTAAACATACCTTTTTATGATAAGGAATTAATTGAAAAAGTAGCTCGAGAGAGTGGATTAAATGTGAATTATATTGAAGAACATGGTGAATATGCACCATCTAGTAATCCTTTTGCTTATGCTTTTTTAGGTCATTATATTGATGGGATGTCAATGAATGATTATATTTGGATGATGCAAAGAAAGATTATTTTAGAATTAGTGCAAGAAGGACCATGTGTAATCGTTGGGAGATGTGCAGATTATATTTTAAGAGATCGAGATGATTGTTTTAATGTCTTTATTTGTAGTGATCTTGATAAAAAAGTGGAACGGATCGTCAGATTATATGGGGAAACAGATGAGAAGCCTGAGAAACGTTTAGCTGATAAAGACAAAAAAAGACGAGCAAATTATAAATATTATACTGATCAAGTTTGGGGGTTAGCGCAAAATTATCATTTATGTTTAAATAGTGGTGAAATTGGAATCGATAAATGTACTGAGTTGATTGTTGATTTAGTCAAATAGTAGTTAAGAGAAAGTAACTATTACTTTCTCTTTTTATGAATTGAAGGATTACATATGCTATACTGTATTGGAAAACATTATAATAAAAAGACGATTATTTTATTATGTTAAGAACTAAAAGATAAAATAATATGAGGATAAGTAGATGATAAAAGCAATTTTTTGATATTGATGGAACACTATTGGATCATGATACACACTTAATGCCATCTAGTACTTTTGAAGCATTAAAAAAATTACGGAAGAATGGAATTAGATTATTCGTTGCTACTGGGCGGCCACCTAATAATCTTAAAGTGATTCAAGATTGTTTCGAGTTTGATGGTTTTCTCACAAGTAATGGACAGTATTGTTTTAATCATGAAGTGGTTATTCATGAAAAATATATTGAAAGAGAAGATATTAGAAATTTATTACCATATATTAACAAAAATCAGATTCCCGTATTATTTGTAGAAATAAATGGTAATTATAGTAATATCCAAAATTATTGTCTTGATGAAGCTGCTAGATCACTGAATAAAGAGGGCTATCCCATTAAAGCTGTTAATGAAATAATTGAAAGTAAGATAATTCAACTAATGGCATATATAGACGAGACTAAAGATAGTGAACGATTATCATATATGCCTAATTGTAAATCAGCACGCTGGACATCGCTCTTTGCGGATATCATCCCTATTGATGGCGGAAAAAATAAGGGAATTGATCAAATGATAAAGCACTATCAAATTAATTTAGGTGAAGTAATGGCATTTTGCGATGGGAATAATGATATTGATATGTTAAAACATGTTGGAGTTGGTGTTGCTATGGGGAATGCTAATGATTTAGTTAAGGCAGCTAGTGATTTTGTTACTGACACGATTAATGATGATGGCATTTTTAAAGCATTAAAAAATTTGAATTAATTTGAAAGGGTGAAAATGATGGAGCAAGAATTAACAAAATTCTTAACTTTT
Source organism: Erysipelatoclostridium sp. MSK.7.34 (assembly GCF_019041935.1). NCBI lineage: Bacteria > Bacillati > Bacillota > Erysipelotrichia > Erysipelotrichales > Coprobacillaceae > Thomasclavelia > Erysipelatoclostridium sp. MSK.7.34. Next base: position 190,665 of record NZ_JAHPYJ010000002.1, on the reverse strand, counting down.
TGGGATCATTTAAATGAAAACGAAAAAGAGTTATTAAAACAAAATGCCACCTTTCAAACTTATGCTAAAGGCATAACAATGCATCGTGGTAGTGATGATTGTTTAGGTGTGGTTTTAGTGAGAAAGGGTCAATTGCGGACATATATGTTATCACCAGATGGACGTGATATTACACTATATCGTTTATTTGCAGGTGATGTATGTATTCTTTCGGCATCATGTGTTTTAGAAACGATTACATTTGATGTTTTTATTGATATTGAAGAAAATAGTGAAATCATTACAATCACGGCAACTTTATTTCAACAATTGGCGAAGCAAAATATTTATGTTGAAACATTTGGGTATAAAATGGCAACCAATCGTTTTTCTGATGTTATGTGGGCGATGCAGCAAATTTTATTTATGTCTGTTGATAAACGCTTAGCTATTTTTCTTAAGGAAGAAGCTGAAAAGAATAATTCTTTAGAGTTAAAAATTACTCATGAACAAATCGCTAAATATATGGCGACGGCTCGTGAAGTTGTAACTAGGATGTTAAAATATTTTAGTCAAGAGGGTATTGTAAAAATATCACGAGGAAAAATAACAATAGTTGATAAACATAAATTAGATAAACTAACTATTGATTAATTATGGAATAATCATTATGATTATTCTTTTTTATTCAAGTTAATTAATTTTTTTTCAAGTGATTATGAGTTGAAATTCAAGCTGACATTAAAGATAATAAATCTATATCAGTAATAGTAATTTGTTATATAAAAAATAGCTATACTGCTAGAAATAGAATGGGAGGAAGAAGTAATGTTACGAAAAGATTTTTTATGGGGTGGGGCAGTTACAGCTCATCAAAGTGAAGGTGGATATACACTGGATGGTAAAGTACCAGCGGTTTGTGATTTAACAGTTACCGGTGAATATTCTGATTTTAAAGACGGAATCGATAGTTACCATCGTTATGAAGAGGATTTTGATTTATTTCAGGAAATGGGATTTAATGCTTATCGTTTTTCACTTGATTGGTCACGTTTAATGAGCGATGAAGGAGTATATAATGAAAAAGGATTTGTGTTTTATGAACATTTTATTGATGCACTGCTTAAAAGAGGAATTCAACCAATTCCAACTTTATATCATTTTGAAATGCCAGCATTTTTATATGAGAAGTATAATGGATTTTATAGTCGCAAAGTAGTCGATATATTTGTAGAACTGTGCAAAAAGATTGTTGATCGTTATCATGATAAAGTTGAAAATTGGATTATTTTTAATGAACAAAATGGAATTTTACAGAAAGGGCCAAAAATGTTTTTTGGGGCAGTTTGTCCGGATGGAGTTGATACTCAAACGTTTGATAATCAAATTATGCATAATACTTTGATTGCTCATAGTCTTATTAATGAATATATTCATCAAAAAGGTGGTAAGGTTATGGGAATGGCGACAGTGGTTCAAAGTTATCCAGAAACTTGTCATCCTCTTGATACACTTGAAAGTATGAAGGCTCAAAGTGAAGCTTATGTTTTTTTAGATGTTTTTGCAAGAGGACATTATAATTCATATTATTTTGCAAATATGAAAAATGAAGGAACAATGCCTGAAATCTTAGATGGTGATTTAGAAATATTAAAGAAAGGGATTACGGATTCACTATCTATTAGTTATTATATGTCGACAATTTCACATTATGGTGAGGAGAGTCTAACAAATATTAATGATGTTGTAATTAAAAAGAATCCTTATTTGGAAATGTCAGAATTTGGCTGGACGATTGATCCAACTGGTCTTAGAATTACTTTAAGACAATTGTATGATCGTTATGAAATGCCAATATATATAGTGGAAAATGGTTTTGGTTATAATGATCAAATAAATGCAGATGGCCAAATTATCGATGATTATCGTATTGATTATATGAGGAAACATCTTGAGGAAATGAAATTAGCGATTCAAGAAGGCGTTGATTGCCGTGGTTACTTGTCATGGGGACCGGTTGACATTTTAAGCAGCCGGGCACAAATGAAGAAAAGATATGGTTTTATTTACGTCAATCGTGAAAATGATGATTTAAAAGATATGCGTAGAATTAGAAAAAAATCATTTGCCTGGTATCAACAAGTAATTGCATCAAATGGAGAAGTACTATAATCGAGGAGCATGTGCTATACTATTTAATGAGGTGAAACAAAGATGAAAGTGACGATGAAAGATATTGCTAATAAATTAGGAATTTCAATTAATGCCGTTTCAATTGCACTAAATGATAAACCTGGTGTCAGCGATGAAATGCGTTTAGAAATTTTAAAAATGGCTGATAAAATGGGTTACATTAATCAAAAAAGACAATATCTATCAGTTTATTCTAAATCAAATATTTGTATTTTAATGCAAAGTTATTATGCAGATACAGGACACTTTTATTCGATTGTTTTACGGTCAATCGTTGAACAAGCAAAAGTATTTGGTTATTTTTCAATTTTAAATTATTTTGAAGACGGGCACTTCGTAGTACCTGAATGTATTGAAGAAAGGAAAGTGGCTGGAATATTAGTTGTAGGCAAAATATCTGATAGTAACCTGCTGCTGCTTAAAAATATTGGTGTACCCGTTGTTCTAGTAGATTTTACATCATTATGTACACCGTGTGATTGTGTTTTGACGCATAATAAACAAGGTAGTTATATGATGACTACGCATGTTATTAATAAAGGGTATCAACGGATTGGTTTTTTTGGAGATCTTGATTATTCCTTTAGTTTTGAGGATCGTTTTATTGGATTTAAACAGTCACTGTTAAAGAATAATATTGTTAGTTATTCAAAGGTTGATGAATATATTCAAAAATATTCTTTTCTACAAGGAATTGAAGAATATGTTTTAACTAATCAAATTGATAAAATAATTGAAATTTTGAATACTAAAAAATTACCAGAGGTCTTAGTATGTGCAAATGATTCTAATGCATTTGCTGTGATTACTGCGTTAAAAGATATGGGCTTAAAAGTTCCCAAGGATATTAGTGTCGTTGGATTTGACGATACACCGTTGTGTGTTAAATCAGTACCGCAGATCACAACAGTTCAAGTTCAAAAGGAACTGATGGGCGAGGTGGCGGTATCTAATCTAATTGATCGGATTCATCGTAAAGATAATATTCCGATGACACAATTATTAAGTGTGAAAATAGTTGAACGAACGTCTTTAAAAATTTAAAGACGTTTTCATCATTTATAATTCAACTATATTCTACTGATTATAAAGGTTTATAAAAAAACTTTTTCAAGTGATTTTTCGTTGAAATTCAAGTGATAATAACTAAAAATAATAGATGTAGTAAGCGTTTTCAATATTATTTAAAAGGAGGATATTATATGATTAAAAAGGCATTGAGAATAATCCTGTCATTAGTTATGTCTTTTGGGCTTGTTTTAAGTTCCATGAATGTAACTTATGCAAGTGAGAGTGATTTTGCAACAATCAAAACGCGTTTAAAAGATTACTTTTTAACTTTAGACACGATTGATGATGGGTCAAAAGTAGAAACATGCTATGTTTCAAAAGCAAAAGATTATCTTGATTTGATTCAAGAAGATGGCGCTTTTGGGGATGTTGACTACAAAGCGACATCAAGTGCTGCTAATGGAACAGCATGGTCACCTTATTTAGCTCTTGATCGTCTACAAGCAATTACAGTTGCTTATCATAAAGAGGGAAACGCTCTTTATCATGACGAAGAAGTAATTAATAAGCTAAATAAAGCAATTGTTTATTGGGGAAAAATGAATCCATCTTCTTCTAACTGGTGGGAGAATCAAATTGGAGTTCAATTAAGATTTTCTAGAATTGCTTTATTTATGGAAAGCATTGTAAGTAAAGATGCAATGGATATTATGCTTAATAAATTATTGGAAAAAACACCAGTTAAATATGGTACAGGTCAAAATAATTTATGGTTTGATCAAAATTATGTTTATTACGCAATTATTACAGAAAATGGGACTAAACATACCAATTCTACAGGATTTAAGAAATTAGATTTAAAAGAACTTGTAGATGATTATTTAAGTTATTGCTTAGTTGTTCAAACTGATGATAATACTGCTGAAGCAGTTCAGGTTGATAACAGTTTCTATATGCATGGTAGGCAGTTCTATTCTAATGGATATGGAATGTCAATGTTTAGAGATATGAGTTTTTGGATTTATATGCTAAGAGAAACTAGTTATGCATTTGAACAAGATGTCATTGATTTAATGGCTGATTATATGATTGATGGGACAAGCTGGACAATCAGAGGAGATATTATGGAGCTTTACCTTGGATATCGGCCATATGATTATGATGTTGGCTATGATAACTATGCAGCAGAGTATATCGATCCACTTAAGAGAATGATTGAATCAGATCCTGATCGAACTGATGAATATCAAGCAATCCTTGATAACATCCAAGGAAAAAATACAGCTAATGGAAAAAATGGTAATTATTATATGTGGCGTTCTGGTTATGCTTCTCACATGCGAGATGGGTACGGAGTTAATATTAAAATGGACTCTAACCAAATCATCGGTGGTGAATGGCGTGGCAGCTGGTCAGGTTATGATAAAGACGGAGGACAATTAATTTATTGGACATCATCAGCAGCTTCAACAATCACAGTTGACGGAGATGAATATACTAACGTTTATCCAACATATGATTGGGCTCATTGTCCAGGAACAACAACAGCAGCACGAATCGTTCAAGATTATGCTAATGCAGGTCGTTTTACAAATGGAACTGAACATACAATTGGGGTATCCAATGGTAAATATGGAAATACTGCTTATGATATGAATAAAAAGGGGACTCAAGTAAAGAAAGGATATTTCTTCTTTGATGATGAATTTGTTGCTCTAGGTTCGGGGATCAATTCTACTGAGGGAGTCAATATCCATACAACATTAAATCAATGCGAAGCTGAAGATGTAAATGTTGGTGGTCAAAGTGTGGCTGAGGGAACGAAAGAACAAATTTATAACACTAATTGGCTATATAATGGAAAAGTTGGATATGTTTTCTTAGAAAATACGGATGTAGTTGTAAGTAATAGTGTTCAAACTAATAATCCGTCATTCTGGGATGAAGCAAAAAAGAATGAAACTCCGGCTACTTTTACAGCCTATTTAGATCATGGATTAAAGCCAAGCAATGATAGCTATGCCTATATTGTCGTACCAAATACCACAGCAGGTGCAGTTAGTCAATATGCCGGTAATACACCAGTTACTGTAATTGCTAATAACGAAAAAGTTCAAGCGGTAAGACATGACGGTTTAAAACAAACTCAAATTAATTTCTATCAAGCTGGTTCATTGGAATATAAAGATGGCTATATAATTACTGTTGATCAACCTTGCAGTATTATTATTGATGAATCAGAGGATACAAGAAAAATCTCTGTAGCAGTCAATGATACAGCAGCCAATCAAACTGTAAATGTAAATTTAAATTATGATAATCAAGAAACACAAACAACATTTGTTTCAGGAGCATTACCATATGCTGGACAAACAATGACGTTATCAGAAGGCTCAGATAATCGTTATCATACTAATTCTTCAATGATTGGACACGAAGTCGAAAAAGCTTTTGATGGTGATGAAAATACATATTGGCAAAGTGAAGAAACGCAAAATGAATGGATCAGTATGTTTACTGGCAACAATAAACATTTAGCATCTATGAATATTCTTTGGGGTGATAATTATGCTAGTGCTTATGATGTTATGGTTTCTCAAGATGGTAAAAATTATGAATTATTGAAATCTGTAAGTAATGGTGATGGTAAGACAGACACGATTGAATTAAAAGGAGTCTACCCATATATTAAGATTATCATGAAAGATGGAAATGGAAATTGTTTTGAAATTAAGGAAATTACATTTAAAGCAAGTGATTCAATAGCGCTTAATAAATCTGTTGAAGCAAGCAGTACGTCAACAAATGACCCTGGAAATACTAAAGAATTAGTTGTAGATGGTAATACAAGTACAAGATGGAGTTCATTACGAAATGAAGATGAGAACTGGATCATGGTTGATTTGGGACAATATTCGGAAATTAATGCTATGAGCATTCAATGGGAATCCGCTTGTTCTGATGATTATGATATTCAGGTCTCTAGTGACAAAAATAACTGGATAACGGTTAAAGATAGTATGGCAACTGGAAGTAGCTTATTGGATGAATACAATTTTGATGAACCTGTATATGGGCGTTATGTTAGAGTTTCGTCACATAAATCAAGAACTTTAAAATATGGTATTAGTATTTATGAAATTTCTGTGTATGGTTCTTATAAAGATGAGGATATTGCAGCTAATAAAAATGCATTTTCAAGTACAATAAAGGATTTGAACTTACCGACTCATGCAATTGATAATAAAGCCAATACGTCTTGGATTTCGAGTGCAGCCGGTGATCAATGGATCTATGTAGAATTAAAAGGAATTTATAAAATTTCAAGTATGCAGGTTGATTGGGGAAATAATTATGCACCTAATTATGAAATTCAGATTTCTGATGATGCACAAATGTGGCAAACAGTAAAAACTATAATTGATGGACAAGGTGGTAATGAGAACATTTCAGATTTAGGTAATCAAGAAGCACGATATGTTAGATTAAAATTAAATGGTTCTAGTGGCTCATCATACCAAATCATCCAGTGGTCAGTTTATGGCGAACTTGTTGAAGCAGAAAATTTAGAGAATATTGCTTTAAATAAAACAGCAACAGCTTCTTCAGTTTATAACAATGTTTATACTGCAAATAGAGCTATTGATGGAAGTTTTGAAAATAATGGTGGAAATGATCAATCAAGATGGGTTTCAAATAGAAATTCGAATGATGAATATATTCAAATAGATTTAGAAGCGAATTATGATTTAACGGGTGTAAAACTTTATTGGGAAGGAAATGGTGCTAAAAAATATCAAATTCTTGTCTCTGAAGATGGAAAAACATGGCAAAAGGTTTATCTAGAAGAGAATGGACAACCTGGAATTGCAAATATCCCATTTAATGAAACTGTTACTGCTCGGTATGTTAAAATGCTAGGTATAGAATGTGCTTCTAAATACGGATATTCATTATGGGAATTTGAAGTGTATGGAAAATTACACCAAGAACCAGTGGTGCCTGAAGTAAATATTGCATTGAATAAAACCTCTAAGGCAAGTAGCGAGTTTACTGACCCTAATGATGGTAATAAAACATATCAATCTTTATTAGCGTTTGATGGCAAAGGTACAAATGAAACAGTTGATGGAAAGCAATCACGCTGGGTATCTTTAAGAACAAAAGATGATCCAACAGCAACATCACAATGGATCTATGTTGACTTAGAAGCTGATTACGATATTTCTAAAGTTGTTCTTAACTGGGAAGGAAATGGTGCTAAAGAATATAAAGTGCAAATTTCTAATGATGGTCAGAATTGGACAGACATATCACATATTACAGATGGTAAAGGTGGTATTGATGAACTGACATATAAAAATACAACAGGCAGATACGTAAGAATGTTAGGAATCGAGCCTGGAGGAATTTATGGATATTCATTATGGGAATTTGAAGTTTACGGGGAAGCTGTATTAGAACCTGAAAATCCAAATGTAAATTTAGCTTTGAATAAATCTTCGAATGCGAGCTCAGAATATGTTGATTCGAAAGATGGAAATAAAACATATGAATCTTCGCTAGCGTTTGATGGTAAAGGTACAAATGAAATAGTTGATGGAAAGCAATCACGCTGGGTATCTAATCGGAAATCTAATGATGAGTGGATATATGTAGACTTACAAGATATTTATAATATTTCTAAAGTTATTTTGAATTGGGAAGGAAGCGGTGCAAAGAAATACAAAGTGCAAGTTTCTAATGATGGTCAAGTTTGGACAGATATATCAGATATTAATGATGGCGATGGAGGTCTTGATGAATTATCATATAAAGATGTAACAGGACGATATGTAAGGATGTTAGGGATTGAAGTTGGAAGTGATTATGGGTATTCACTATGGGAATTTGAAGTTTATGGAACAACTTTAAAATCTAAGTTACAGGAAATTTATAAGAAATATAAAGATTTAGATATTTCATCATACACCCCTAATAGTATTGCGCGATATCAAGAAGCATTAAATAATGCTGTTAAAGTTTATAACGATGATGATGTTACATCTGAAGATATCTTAAAAGCAATTGATCAGTTGGAAGATAGTGTTAAAGGACTTACTAAGATTGTTGATAAAATGGAGTTGGAAGAAACAATCAATTCAGCAAGTAAACAATTAGATACAGCTAAATATACCCCTCAATCAATTGAATTACTTACAGTCACTTTACAAAAAGCTAAAGAAGTTTTCAATGATGATAATGCTACGAAACATGAAGTTGATGAAGCAATTAATAAATTAAATGAAGTAGTCGCAGCATTAGTTGAAAAAGCTGATAAAAATAATTTAATATCAATTTTTAATACTGCATTGAAACTTGATAAAGAAAAATATACTTCTGAAAGTCTTACTAAAGTTGAAGCCTTGTTAGAGAAGGTAGAATCAATTATTGATGATGAAAATGCTGCACAGGCAGAAGTCGATGAGATGTATGACCAATTGTATCAAGCGTTAGATCAATTAGTGATAAAAGAAGATGTAAATACAAACGATAAAGTTGAAGGTGATGTAACAGTTATTCCTACGCCAGAAAAAGAGATACCAAAAGATGATAGTACTTCAGCAGCTAAAACTGGTGATTCAGTATCTATTCAAATATTGGCGGGAACATTATTGATCAGCATCTTAGGAATTGGAATTTTAAGAAAAAAGAAACAATCATAAAAAGGAGACTTGGAATTAATTCCAAGCTCCTTTTATTATATAAATAGTGACATATCAGATTCTTCACCGTTAGCTAACATAGTAGCAACTCCCGATAATGTAACACCATCAATCAATTCTTCTTGTTTAATGCCCATTACATCCATACTCATCGAACAGGCAATTAGTTCAACACCATTATCTTGAGCTAGTTTGATTAAATCTTCTAAACTGTCAATATTTTTATCTTTCATAATAGTACGGATCATTTTAGCTCCCATACCACCCATATTCATTTTTGAAAGCGATAGTTTTTTTGAACCACGAGGCATCATCATTGCAAACATTTTTGAAATAAAATTTTTTTTGATTTTAACCTTTTCTGGTCGTCGAATGATATTTAGTCCCCAGAAGGTAAAGAACATTGTGACTTTTCGTCCCATAGCCGCTGCGCCATTAGCAATAATAAATGATGCAATTGCTTTATCTAAATCTCCAGAGAAAACAATCATATTTTTATTATTTTTATTTCCGTTTGAGATACTGTTCTGTCCTTTCTTTATTTTAGCACTGCTAATTCCTTTATTACAGCTAAGCTCTATTAGTTCATTACCAGTACGACGACAATAGCCATCTAGATCTGTAGCAAAAGCCGGGTCCGTAGTTTGAATTTCAATAATATCGCCATCTTTAGCAGTTTCTAGTGATGCTGATAATTTTACAATCGGACCTGGACACTGAAGACCGCAGGCATTAATTTTAATTGTTTCTGGATTTTCTATGGGACAAGCAGGATGCATTGTCTTGATTTTGGGTTCATCATGTTCTTGATTAAAAATTGTATTATATAAGCGATATCCTCCATTGAGATTATAAGTATCAAAACCATTTTGACTTAAAATCCGTGATGCTATATAGCCTCTAAGTCCAATCTGGCAGGTTACATAAATAGGTTTATTTAAATTAAGCTCATGAAGACGAGTTCGCAAGGAATCCAATGGAATATTAATGTAACCATCGATGTGACCATTTGCATATTCTAATTCAGTACGAGTATCTAATAGAATCACACTGCCATCACGGGGCAGTGATGCAACATCATCCCAATTATATTGTTTGATCTTGTCAGTAAGAATATTTTCAATTACAAAACCAGCCATGTTAACAGGATCCTTTGCTGATCCATATGGTGGAGCATAGCAAAGTTCTAATTCAGTTAAATCAAAACCCGTCATTTTGGCACGAATAGCAGCTGCTAAAACATCCATGCGCTTGTCAACCCCATCATAACCAACTATCTGAGCCCCTAAAATGGTTCCCGTTGATTTATCAAAAAGGACTTTTATTGACATATTGACCGCACCTGGATAATAGCCGGCATGATTAGCTGAATATGTGTAGACTTTATCGTAATTGAGATTTAATTCCCTAGCAGTTTTTTCATTGATTCCGCTACTTGCAACAGTTAAGTCAAAGACTTTTAAAATTGATGAACCTTGTGTTCCTTGATAATGGCGATCAAAACCGCAAATATTATCAGCTGCAATTCGTCCTTGTTTATTAGCTGGGCCTGCTAGGGGTACATAACTTGCTTTATTAGTAACAAAATTTTTGATTTCAATAGCATCGCCTACAGCATATATATCTTTGATTGATGTTTCCATCTTATCGTTGACGATGATTGCTCCGCGAGAATTAGTTGCAATTTCTGTATTTTTTACAATCTTAGTTTCAGGTACCACACCAATTGCCATAATTACCATATCTGTATCTACAGTTTGATTATTTAGAGTAACTGTCAGCTTGTTATCGGCTTCATTAATAGCTTGAAGTTCTGTTTCTAAAACTAAGTTAATTCCTTTGCTTATAAGATGTTGATGAACTTCACAAGCCATCTCATAGTCAATCGGAGAAATGACTTGATTAGCCATTTCTACAATCGTTACATTTATTCCAGTTGAATGTAAATTTTCTGCCATTTCAATACCAATAAATCCCCCACCTACAACAATTGCATGTTTTGGTTTATGGGTATCAACGTATTCTTTTATTGCATAAGTATCAGGGATATTTCTAAGTGTAAAAACTTTATTTGAATTGATTCCAGGAATATTTGGCTTGATTGGTTTTGCTCCCATTGAAAGAAGTAATTTATCATAACTTTCCTGATATTCTTTTTGTAATTGATGATTATATACAGTAACGGTTTTAGTTTCAGGAGTAATAGCAGTAACTTCGTTAAAGTTGCGAACATCGACATTAAAGCGTGCTTTAAAACTGTCAGGAGTTTGTAAGGTTAAAGCCTCTTGATCAGTGATTTCACCACCAATATAATAGGGTAAACCACAGTTAGCAAATGATATATATTCATCTTTTTCAAACATAATAATGTTGGCAGATTCATCTAAACGTCTTAGACGAGCAGCAGCTGAAGCGCCACCAGCGACTCCGCCTACGATAAGAATTTTTTGATTAGTATTCATTTTTTTCCTCCATAATTATTAATCTATGATTCATTTTCAAGATTATTATAATTTTAATTTAAAATTAGTTCTGTAACTAGGTCACACAATTATAAGAATAGTGGTTTAGTAAGGAAAATTATTTAATAATGAGATATTCATGTATTTTGAATTATGTATACATTTATTATCTTCAATATTCAATGAAGTCAAGTATTGATTTATATTAGAAGTAAGATTGTTATCTTTCAATAATGTTAGGAAAGCTATACTAAAACTAAATATTTTGATAATTATCAAAGAAGTGATAAATATTTGTAATAAAAAATACAATTATTTTTATCTATTCAGAATAATTAATTAGAGTTTAGGATATGAATATCAGCGTTATTAATAAAGTAATTTAGAATCTAGACAATTATCTATATTAAATTGATTGACTAATTTGTTGATGTAATGTAAAAAATGGATTGTTGATATTAAATTAGACAAGACCAAAACCATTCATATTAGACACTTCTTAATGTCATATAGGCAGTTTTTTTTTTGATTTTGTTAAAATGTTCATTGGAAATAAAGATAATCTTTAGTTAGGCATTTTAGAACTAGCTGAATAAATAAGAAATCAAAGGTCATTATTAGATTTAGTAACCGGGTTTTGTCTTAATATACGAAATATCCAATAATTCCTGTGATAATCATTAGGGCAATCGGATTAGGTTTCTTTTTTTGTAACCATAATAAAGAAATTACAAAAATAATTATTGCTAAAAAGTTGATAGAGTTATTTTCAACAAAAGTTAGAATTAAAATTGTTGCACCGGCAGACATGATCAAACCAACTGATGTAGCTTTTAAAGTATTTAGAATATTTGTAATTATTTCTAGTTTTTGATATTTAGTAAAAAGAAGATAAAGGATAATTGAAATTGTTGCTCCAGCAAAAATACAACCAATTGTAGCAACGATAGCACCACTAATTCCAGCTAGTTGAATACCCACAAAAGTAGAGGTATTAACTGCTAAAGGGCCAGGTGTCATTTGCGAAATTGTGATAATGTCAGTAAATGTATTGGCACTGATCCAATGATAGTTATTGACGACCTGTTCTTGAATCAAAGGAATGATTGCATAGCCGCCACCAATACTGAATAATCCAATTTTAAAGAAAATTATAAATAAATTTAACATTGGCAGTACCTCCGGCGATAGTATAGTTGAGCAGTGGCTACGATAATTGTAATTAAGATTATTACAACGATATTAACTTTAAAGATATAGCTGGCAATGAAAGTAATAGGAATCATCGCGGTTAATAATTTTGAATGTTGTTCATTAATAGCTCTTGTCATTCCTATTAGGATATCCACGATAATAGCAGCAATTCCGGCTTGCATTCCTTTTAAGATAGCCATAATGATGTGATTTGTACTAAAAACTTGATACCATAATGAAACAACTGCCAAAATAGTAATTGGCGGAATAATCGCTCCAATGCAACTAACGATAGTTCCAATGGTACCGGCAACTTTATAACCAGCTAATGCCGCAAGATTGATTGCGATTGCTCCAGGTGTTGTTTGGCTAATTGCCGACATGGTGATTAAGTCACTTTCATTGAAAATTTTTCTTTTTTCAACAAAATACTTACGAACCATTGATACAACCACATAACCACCTCCAAATGTAAAGCTGCTAATAAAAATATTGATAAAGAACAACCATGTAAGGTCTTTTAGTTTATTTGCTTTCATTAATATTCTCCTTTATATATCAAGATTATATAAGTTGTATATACATTAGTAAAATGATATAATTTAATGAAATACATTACTTTTATTCATGATAGGAGAAAGCTATGAACCTTAGACATTTATTAATATTTAAAACAGTAGTTGATACAGGGAGTTTTACTAAAGCAGCAAAACAATTATTTATTACGCAATCTGGAGTATCGCATGCGATTAGGGAATTAGAACAACAAACAAATGCTGTCCTATTCGATCGTTTATCAAAGGCAATTATATTGACTCCTGCAGGGAAATTATTATTGGAAAAAGTTATTCCAATTTTATCACTATATCATGACTTAGAAAAACAAATAGATGTTTTGGAAATGAGTGCGCCTCTAAAAGTTGTTTCAAGTATTACTATTGCAACTTTTTGGTTACCAAAGATTCTAAAACAATTTGCAAGCAGCTATCCTAATATTAAGGTTGAGGTGCAAGTGGTCAGTGCAAAAGAAGCGTTAGCAGTTTTGGAATGTGGAGAAGCCGATCTTGCTTTGGTAGAGGGAGTAGTTCCACCAGGACCCTTTATTGTAATAGATTTTTCTTCTTATCAATTAAACGTTTTATGTGCACCAGATTATTTTGCGGATAATGAAATTACATTAAAAGAACTTTGTACTCATGATCTTTTGCTTCGTGAAAAAGGGAGTGCAACTAGAGATATTATTGATAGTTGTTTATATTTGCGAGGATTGGCAGCATATCCTAAATGGACAAGTGTAAATTCAAAGGTCCTGATTGAAGCATGTAAGGCTGGATTTGGTTTTGCGGTTTTACCTACTCTTTTAGTTACTGAGGAGTTAAAGCATGGTACTTTAAAAACGGTGGAAACAGATGAATTGCTTTATAATAAAACAAAGCTTTTATATCATCAAGAAAAATATATAAGTGAACCATTGGCTAAATTAATTGATATTATTGGAGAGGCTGAATAAAAGAGGCTATAAGGAATAAAGTTTTTTAAACTTTTAGGTGTTATAGCCTCTTTTAATGTATTTAGAGTAGAAGTAGTAGTCTTTTTATGGTTGATGATTTTATCGATATTTTTATAATAAGTTAGAAATATTAATAAAAAACAGTAAAATATTTATTTTTTACTTTAAATCACTAATATTTATCATTATAATAAAAAAGTATTTTGAAAGGATAAAGGGTAGGATGTTTAAAGATTATGTATTAAGTTTGAAAAAAGAATTTGCAGGTTATAATGGTCAAAAGCTAGTAATGGATATTTTGGCAGGATTAACCGTAGCTGCGGTTGCGTTGCCGTTAGCTTTGGCTTTTGGGGTGAGTAGTGGTGCTGATGCTGGGGCTGGTTTGATTACAGCGATTATAGCAGGATTATTGATCGGTGGCTTATCTGGGGCATCGTATCAAATTTCTGGACCAACTGGAGCAATGTCAGCAATTTTAATTGGATTGTCAACTACATATGGTTTACAAGGGGTGTTTGTTGCTAGTTTTATTTCTGGGGTAATGTTATTAATTGCTTCATTATTTAAGTTTGGTAAGATAGTATCATTTATACCAGCTAGTGTAATTACTGGATTTACGAGTGGAATCGCAATAATTATTGCAACTGGACAAATTGATAATTTTTTTGGAGTTACTTCGAAAGGAAGCAATCCGATTGAAAAAATCTTATCTTATCGTATGTTAGGCTTTAATGTAAATTTAGAGGCACTGTTTTTTGGGATACTAGTAATAGCAATTATTATTTTATGGCCTAAAAAATGGGGAAATATATTTCCGGCTTCATTAGCTGGAATTATTATTGCTTTGATTATTAATTTAGTATTTAAATTTAATGTAGCAGAGGTCGGGAGTATTCCATCTACATTATTGCCTAAAGCTCGTTTGTCATTGAATAGTTTAAATTTAACAGCAATAACAAATCTAATTATTCCTGCATTTAGTATTGCTATGTTAGGAATGATTGAATCACTTTTATGCGGTGCTAGTGCTGGAAAAATGAAAAATGAAAAGTTAAATGCTGATCAAGAACTTTTTGCACAAGGGATTGGTAATATGGTTATTCCTTTTTTTGGAGGTGTTCCTGCTACAGCTGCTATTGCTAGAACGAGTGTTGCGATTAAAGCTGGCGGTCAAACGCGTTTAGTTAGTATTTTTCATGCAGCGGCTTTACTAATTTCAATGTTTGTTTTAGGTCCATTTATGTCAAGAATTCCTTTATCAGCTTTAGCCGGTGTGTTAATTATGACCGCCTGGAAAATGAATGAATGGCATGAAATTAAACAATTTTTTTCGAAACGAATAAAAACAAGTATGACACAATTCTTAGTAACAATGTTAGCGACCGTTGTATTTGACTTGACAGTTGCAATTGTAATTGGAGTGTTTATATCTATGATTTTATTTGTAATCAATAATTCTGATTTAGATATTGAAACAAGTGATATTGAACCACAACGACTTGATAAGGAGTTAAATTATGATCATCAAAGGACTAAAGTAATTTATATGGCTGGTCCATTGTTTTTTGGAAATCAAGAACAAATAATTACAAAAGTTAATGAGATTTTAAATGAATGTAATAATATTATTTTTTCAATGCGTGGTGTACCTTCAATCGATGATTCAGGGATCCGGGAGTTTATTGATGTAGTAGAATTATGTCGCCAAAATAATATTAATGTTTTATTTGCTGGAGTCCAAAAAAATGTAATGAAACAATTCAAGCGACATCATTTCGTAGAATTAGCACAACCAAATAATTTTTGTTGGGATGTTATTAAAGCATTAGATAAAATTGAACAAAAAGGATAAAAAAACTTGGATTTAACCAAGTTTTTTTTCATCTTTAATAATTTCATTGATTGTATATTGAGCATTTTCCGCACGTTCTGCTTCATCGCTATTATATGTGATCAGGGCCTTCCATAAAGCCCAGCCACAAGCACGATCAATCATCCTTTGATCTAGTTTTTTTAAGAATCGCTGTCGGCTTTCTTCTTCAAAAAAAGTCCAAGCCATTGCATAATCACAAGAAGGATCTCCAACACCTAAAACACCAAAATCAATTACTGCTGCTAATTTACTATTTTTAACAAGTAAATTGCCAGGGGCTATATCGCCATGAACCCAAACATTTAAATCAGATACTGATGCATTAAGGGCACGTTGCCAGATTTTCAGTAGCAGCTCAGTTGGTAAAACGGTT
The DNA here is from genome assembly GCF_019041935.1 of Erysipelatoclostridium sp. MSK.7.34. NCBI lineage: Bacteria > Bacillati > Bacillota > Erysipelotrichia > Erysipelotrichales > Coprobacillaceae > Thomasclavelia > Erysipelatoclostridium sp. MSK.7.34. Next base: position 174,365 of record NZ_JAHPYJ010000002.1, on the reverse strand, counting down.
TTAAGATTTTCTAAAGCTTCGATTGTTTCATTGTGATATACTGCTAGATAACCACCACGATAATAGTTGTGAAGTCCTGCTTGAGGACCATTGGTTGTATCAATTTTCTGAAATTCTTTTAAGAATTTAGCTAGGTCATCAGCAAATTCATTTAAATTATTAATGTTTTGCTTTGTTAAAGTATCACCTTCTATATATTTGTTGATTGACCAAGAAAATGGATATCCACAGCTTGGATAACCTTTAGCTATTGGCGAAGAAATTGTCATGGTTAAATTTTTTTGGAGATAAGGTAGCCATGTAAGTTCTTTTTCAACTTGGGCTGCATAGCCTTTACCACTAGGCAAACGGACAGTCATCTTTGATCCTAAATGAAATGTTCGATTATCATGTCCGCTTTTAGCGACTGGTTCAATTACTAAATCTTTCCATTGAGGAAATTGTTCGTTAATTAAGTTTTGTACTAGTTTTTTATTAATTTCAATCATATCATTATTCCTTTATAAATTTATGTTCATTAATCATAATTTGTAATTCATTAATAAAATGAGAAACATGGTAAGCACCACATAATTGATGATGTACTCTAATTGATAGTGATAGAAGAGTTTTATCATTTTGTTTGTAGTATTTACCAATTGCGAAAATTGGTAATAAGTAATGTGGCTTATCATTAATTGTTAAAAAAACTCATTGAATGTTAACTAGGGTGGACAGGAAAAGTTAAATGAATTAACAGATTCTTGTTTAGGAAATATTTTTTAATTTCACCGTAAGTTTTAAGATTATTTAAGTAATTTGGATAGAAATATTTAAATTTATAATTATATTCACTCCATAGGATAGAAAAAGTTTCATCGTCGAAATGAAAATAGTATAACTTGGATTCATTGTTTTATATGTTCCTAAAATTCCTTGATTTATATATAGTTAGTTTTTCTATTTTAAGAAGGCTGATCTTCGTGTTCTAATCATATTTACTTACCTCGCTTTTCTTATATTCTATCAGATAGTAACCTAGAGTAAAAGTTTTTTCACTTTAGTGTGAGTTTAGCAGGGGGCTTTAGGCTATTAAATAAATACAAAAAAGTTTGTAGATAACAATCGACAAACTTTAAATTAATTATGGTACAGGAAATGGGACTTGAACCCACACGAGAAAATCTCACTAGAACCTGAAACTAGCGCGTCTGCCATTCCGCCACTCCTGCATTATTAATAAGTACAATAATTGTTGAGAAGATCTTGAGATAATTTGATTGCATGGAGGATAGTTAATATTGAGAAAAAAGAGTAAGCAAAAACATATGTTTTAAAAACAAAAACCATTACTAAACCAATGAATCCTTCTACAAGAAATATAATTAAATAAATGTAAGAGAGGCAGGTTATTAAAAATGGTTTGCTAATAGCAATGTTTTTTAACAAACTGAATTTTTTTAGTATTAGCAAGACAATATATAATCCATAGCTAGATATTGACCATAAAACTGTTCTAAAGATCAAATCAAAAAGAATTGTTTCTATTTTGAAAAAAGGATAGCACCAAATATAACCTAGACACATTATAATCAAATAAATACTGCTTAGTATTAATGCCTGTCTTTTCATTGGCTAGTCCTCCTAAAAGCTATACATGATTGTGATATTTAATGACAGGTTAATCTAAATTAAAATAATTATTAAAGTCCTTTAATAATATTATTATACATCATTTAATTTGATTTGTTAATTAGTTAAACATTTTGTTATAATAAAAATAGTGAAAATGGAGGTTAGGTATAATGGCTGTTTTAGACACAGAGATTTTAGTTAATTATTATTTTGAGGAAATTTGTAAAATTCCCCATGGCTCTTATAATGAAGAAAAGATTGCTGACTTTGTTGAAGCATTCGCGAAAGAAAAAGGTTTTAGATATCATCGGGATCACTTAAATAATATTGTTATTTACAAAGAAGCTAGTCAAGGATATGAAAATCATGAAACACTGATGTTGGAAGCACATATGGATATGGTCAATGAAAAGAATAAAGATAGTAATCATGATTTTGAACATGATCCATTAGATTTGTATCTTGAAGATGGCTATGTTAGTGCTAATGGGACGACATTAGGAGCAGATGATGGCTATGGAGTTGCTTATATGTTGGCAATCTTAAGTGATCCTAATGTTAAAAATCCACCTTTAGAGTGTGTTTTTACAGTTGCCGAAGAAGTTGGTCTTGATGGAGCGTTAGGTTTTGATGCAAGTTTATTAAAGGCGACAAGAATGATTGGGCTAGATAGTGAAAATGAAGGAGAAATTTGCACAACTTCATCAGGAGGCTGTGATGTAATGATTACTAAGGAATTATATTTTACTAGTAATGAAAATCCAACTTATACATTATTAATAAAAGGATTGTCAGGAGGACATTCTGGAGGTGAGATTCATCGCGGTAAAGGAAATGCCAATAAATTGGCTGCTCGAGTTATGTATGGTATGATCAAGGCAAATTTAGATATCCAGCTAGTGGATCTAAATGGTGGATTAAAAAATAATGCGATTCCCCGTGAATGTGCAATTGTTTTTGCTAGTACAAGTGATTTTAAGTTACTTCAGGAAGTGGCAGATGAGTATCAAGATTATTTTAGTGAAGAATTTGAAATTAGTGATCCTGGTGTTAAAGTTGAGTTATCATTAAATAATGATATTGCACAGCAAACGTTGAGTATAAAAGAATCAAAAGATATTATAAAATTAATGATGGCAGCTAAGAGTGGTTTTGTCGAACGTTCATTAGTGATTGAAGATTTGACAACGGTTTCATTAAATATGGGTGTAGTATCAATTAAAGATAAACAATTAAAAATAGATTATTTACTACGTTCACCAATGAAAAGCGCTGTGATGAACATGGTTGATGAATTAGATATTATTGCAGATGCCTTTGGTGGCACAATTACTCCAGCAAATTATTATCCTGGTTGGAATTACGACCAACATTCAAAATTACGTGATTTATTTAAAGCATTTTATTTTAAACGTACTGGAGCAGAAGTAAAAGAAGTAGCTACTCATGGTGGACTAGAAACGGGAATCTTTAAAGGGAAGATGCCAGCGCTAGATATTATTACGATGGGTCCTAATATGGCAGACATCCACACTCCAGATGAACGTATGGAAGTTGCATCATTTGTAAATTGTTACGAAATATTAAAAGATTTTATTGCGACATTATAAACCAAGTGTTAACTTGGTTTTTTCATTCTTTGAAAAGGGATATTGTTGAAAAGTGGCGATAATAGGAATACAATAATATGAGTTATAATATATAAAAGAGGGAAAATTATGTTTAAAATGAAAGTTGATTTAACCAAAGATCCAATTTTAAAATCATTGTTGATCTTTGCGTTTCCATTATTTGTGGCTAATGTTTTTCAACAACTTTACAATACTATGGATACGATGATCGTAGGAAACTTTTTAGGGGATACATCATTGGCGGCAATTGGAGCATGTGGTGCTATTTATGAATTATTAGTTGGTTTTGCTTTAGGGGTAGGAAATGGATTAAGTATTGTTACAGCACGAAGTTTTGGTGCTAAAGATGAGAACTTGTTAAAAAAATCAGTTGCGGGATCAATCGTAATAGGAATCTTGTTAACTATTATTTTAATGCTTTTTTCACAGTTTTGTTTATATCCGCTATTAGAATTATTAAATACACCAGCAAATATAATTAATGAGGCATATGATTATATTTTTATGATTACTATTTTTGTTGGGGTAATGTTTGCTTATAATTTGTGTGCTGGATTATTGCGAGCAATTGGCAATAGTGTAATGCCGCTTGTTTTTTTACTTATTTCTTCAGTCTTGAATGTAGGATTAGATTTATTATTTATTACTCAATTTAATATGGGAATTCAAGGTGCTGCTATTGCAACTGTTATTGCTCAAGGAGTTTCGGCAATTCTTTGTTTTTATTATATTTATAAAAAATGTCCTATTTTGCTTCCTCACAAAGAGCATTTTAAAATTAGCAGGGAACTATATCAAGAATTGGCAGGGCAAGGTTTTTCGATGGGATTAATGATGTCGATTGTTTCTACAGGAACTGTTATTTTGCAAACCGCCATCAACAAATTTGGTTATTTAATTATTGCTGGACATGTTACTGCTCGTAAATTAAATAGTTTTTGTATGATGCCTGCAGCAACATTGGGTCTAGCCCTATCTACTTTTGTTTCACAAAATAAAGGGGCAAATCAAGGATTGCGAATTCGACAAGGGGTCCGTTATGCTAATTTAATTGCAGTAGGGTGGAGTGTTATTGCAACAGTTGTATTATTCTTTATTGCCCCAACTCTAGTTCAATTATTGTCAGGGTCAAGTAGTGCAGTAGTAATTGATAATGGTTCATTATATTTAATGCTAAATGCTCCATTTTATTGTATGTTAGGAATCTTATTGAATCTTAGAAATTCTTTACAGGGATTGGGGCGTAAGATTATTCCTTTAGTTTCAAGCATAATTGAATTTATTGGGAAAATAGTATTTGTTTGGCTGTTTATTCCATTGTTAGGATATTTTGGGGTGATTATTTGTGAACCGGTAATTTGGTGTTGTATGTGTTTACAGTTAGCTTATTCTTTTTATCGGGATCCATACATTAAAGAATATAGAAATATTAAGAAAGAGGCTGTAACGGGTAAATAATTATGTTGTGGTTTTGTCTTGTGCAAAAAGCACTCTATGATGAACGCTTTTTTCAGACTTTTGACAAAGTGATACTCCAAAACGAGTATCGCTTTTTTTATATTGACTAACTTATAGAAAAATAGCGTTTTTGGATTACATACAGTGTTGTTCCCCTATCTTGCTATTATTTTTAGAATGTGATACGCAAAAATCATTAGTCCTTGATGCTGATTCTCCTTAAGCCCTTTTTACTCTTGTATATCTCAAATTGTGATGTTTTTTGCAATTCTATGGATTTAATTTGTATTTCCTATATCCTAACTTATTTGTAGCGCTGTATTCTAAAATCTTTATGTTGGGACATACATATTCATATTTTTTAATGTAGCTTTTTTTGTGATTGATCTTTTATATGGTGCATACATCTTTTGTTTGTTTTCTAATATCGTCTTACAAATTGTCAGTGTGATATATTCTGGATTTAAACATATATTTTTTGTCCTATCTTTATATTCTTCATTTAGTAACGCATACGTTGGAAAAACGATACACTGTTATGCACGTTGCCTGTGACGCAATAGTTTAATCCAACCAATCTGTTTTTATCACAAAATGTTTGATGGGAATATACTATTCATATAGATATGCCGGGAAACCGTAACAGCTGTTTCAAAATAGATCCTGATGTAACATTTATGCATATAAAATACGATTACTATAAGCATACAAATGTATTTAAATCTGAATATAATATCCAATTTGGGATAAGTGATGGAATTATAAGAATTATATATATCAGCGTAACGGTAATGATTTAAAAACATATATACCATCGATGAAAAATATGAAGCAATCTATGGAAAGCTTCCTAAAAGAACACCAGCAGGTGTAAAATTAGAGATATAAATTTTTTCAAAAATAAGGTAATTCTTTTAAAATGCGTCAAAAAACAGTAAATTAATGAGGAAAAGACAGAGTAAAAAGGCTAAAATTTTATCATTTATTTTAATTTACAAAAAAAAGAACTGTAATACTCTAAAATAGCTAAAAAACTACACAATCATTACAGGCGCTTTTTATCATATGTTTTTTTATAAAAAATAACAATTCAATGCAATTAATTTTAGATAATTCCTTTGAATTAAAATGTTGTCATCTTAATTTGATGGTATTGGTAAAATTATTTTCTTTATATATTTCTTAATTCTATTTTGATAATTTTGTTTTGAATATCAAACAAAATCTTATTATATAAATTTACAACTTATTGAATATTAGTATAATTAAAGTATAAAGACATTTTCGTTGCACTGCTATTGCAAGGAGGTATGATGTTTATGAATGATACCATAAAAACAATTAATCACAAGATACAAGAAATGTCTTTTGAAGATTTAAGATTGATTTGCACAAAACATAGTATTGATATTTCAGATGGAAATCTCAATGCAATTTTGTCACTCATAAAAAATAATCCATCAACTATTATGTTTGCTGACTATCATCCAATTATCTATATTCAGATTTTGAATAAATTAGATGATAATATTTTAAATATATTCAAGCCTCTAATAGAGAAGGATTATTTAATGCATGATATCAAAAAGTTGTGTAAAATCAATTAAGGATTTATCATTTTGACGAAGAATGTCTTTAGGTATGATAATAAATGATATATAATTTAATGCATATGACAATTTTAAAAATGTTGCAGTTTGACATTGTTTGAAATCATCAGATTCAGACTAATTTGACTATCATCGATATGGAATACTAAGATAGAACTGAATAGTATAAAATAGTAGTTATCATTCCATATATTATATTAATCTAGCTTACAGATAAAGAAAAAATATTATGATTGTTATATCTGCTGCAAAAGCATCTTTAAAATTTGCTAACATTTTTATAATATAAAATTTCTCTTTAGATAAACAAAACTAAAGAGATTTTTTGTTTTAATATTCTAAAAGCAGTAAATAAATACATATTTTGATAGAATACAGTTGGCGGTAATATAATGTATGCAGCTGATTATTTATTAAAAAAGGATTGTAGCAATATGAGTTTTGTAGGCATACATAATACAAAAAAACAATATAGAGGATTGTATAGGATTAATACTTACTGCAAATATAAGCTATATTGAGTTCTTTTCTTTAATGCATAAAGCTATTAAAAAGAATATTACTGAGTATAATGATGGAATATATAATTTTATTGTTGATTTAATAGATGAAAATAATGATTATTTTGTACAAAAAGTTCAAATAGATGCTAAGGATGATGCTCCGAGATTTTCAAATAAAGATTAGCTAATAGAAAATGGGACTAAAATTCTAAAACAGAAGATATTGAAATTAGTTGGGCTGTTTGGACTTGATGTAAAATATAATCTAGTTGGGCTCTCGATAAACACTCTAAACTTCTATCCAAAAACACAATATATGAATAATTGCTAGTATAAAAGAACATGGAGCGCAGCTTCATCAAAACTAACTACATTTAAAATCATAAGAGCTCCTTTTTGATATAGCTGTTAAACTAAGGTATTGTCATCCTCTATACTCATTGTATCCATTTGTTCTTTTGTGATACCATTTCTGTTTCCATATTCAATCCAATATTTTGTTGATGCTTTAATAAATAATTTTGGGGTGAGCGGCATTGTTATATGGAGTGTTTTATAGTTTTTTGATAGGATTGAATTTGCTAATTTCTTTACTTTTCTTGTTACAAATATTTTGAAAGGGGTTTTTAGGATTGCTTCTCCACTACCAATTTTTAAAACAGATCCAAACTCACAATTTGTTTTCTTACAAAACAGCTCTATCATTTTAACTGCTAAATCATTTTGTGTATATTCTAAAAATCCACAATTTATTATTACTGAAATTACTGGTTTTTTATCTGGTAAGTTGTTTTCAAGACTTTTAAGAAAATTTAAAAGTGTAGCAGGAATCCCGTCAGCATATAATGGAAAAACCAGTAACATATCGGAGAAATCATTCATTTTAGAACATAATTTATCATGATTTTGCTTTGTTATATTGTAATATTCAATGTCTTTATTATATTTTTTTGAAAAAATGTCTGCATAACATTTAGAATTTGATTTAGGTGCTCGCGGACTTCCGTTTAATATCACTATTCGCTCCATTTTATCATCTCCGTTTTCACAGTTTTTTCTAGGTTTTGTTCATTTGTAAATAATATTTTATAGTGTTTAAAATTCATGTTTTTAGCATTTCTTTCAACCAGAGCTTTAAATATCTCTTTTTCTTCAGTGCCTATTTCTCCATAGGCAATAATTGTAGCATTTTTCAATTCTACACTTCTTTGAACATGATGTGTTTCTCCGTTTAGTATTCTAATAAATGCCTTTTGAATCGGAATTGCACGTTCAAGCATTGTCTTCATAGGGGTATCATAACCACCATATAATATTTTACTGATATAAATTAAATTATCACTCTTGGCAATGTACGGATATACTTTTGTTGCATCGTCACGTATAACACATTTCCCCGGTGTCTTAGTCCAACAGCCAAAGCATCCAGTGCAGTTAGCTATATTTAATGATGATAGATCTATAAATTTTGTATTAGAATGATCTGATACGTCAAGATTTAGATATTTATCACTTAATATTAATTTCATTTTTACCTCCTTTTAAAAAATACTATAGCAATTGATAAAAATATATCCCATTATATTATTATGTCCCAAATATACTGAATAATTTTCCAAAATTAAAATAGTAAACTTACATTACAATTTAAACTTTTTCAGTACTTATTATAGCATGGTATTTATTTCTTGTCTTTTTTGATTATTTAGAAATTATATAGTGAAAATAATATCAAAAAATCGTAATTATAGCGATAGTGGTAACATTACTCTTTGAGATAATTATAGAAAAAATAACTACCTTACTCACAAAAGAAAAAGATAGTTATTATATTAATCCCAAAATCCAAGAAATAATTGTTTATCAGCTGTATCGCTATTCATATACACTGTAATCTATATTTTAAATAAGATTAAATATCAAAATATATACTTAAAAATACATTATTTTTATTATCTTATAAATCTTATGGCATGTGATTTCAAACAAGTAATCAATTCCCCGTTATATTCAAAGCCCCATATAAAAGGTATGTATTTTCTCCTTTATAATTTTTCTAATATATTAATGAATAATGTTTTTCTTAGGTACATACAAATTTATCTGTTTTTAATTGTAATAAATTTTATAATTTCAAAATATATTTTAAATTAATAATAAATATGATATGGTAAAGAAGAATTACCATCTTAAAAATGGTTTTAAATATAAGTTTTAGGCAATTTTTCCTAACTTCTTGGAAACTTTTCTTACTTTCTTTTTAAATTTTTTAGAGGTCATTGCCGCATTTCCGGAGATAGTATTCATCTCCGGATTTATTGTATCGTAATTCAACAAATACTTGTATTATAGATACCAGTATTTGCATTATTTTTGTTCCATTGCATTTTTTGCCCAACTATCATCTTTTAGAATAGCTCTACCAACACCAATTAAATCTGCTTTGTTTAATTGCAGTAGTTTTTCAGCATCCATGGCATTAGTTATTCCACCTGTCAAAATAACTGGAATAGAAACTTTTTCCATAATATGCTCTGTCATATCTGAAAAATATCCTGGCTCTTTATTCCATGGAATCATATAGCGATTTATTCCACCAGTTATATCAAGGATATCTACACCATAACTTTCAAGCATTTGAGAGGCTTTAATGGAATCTTTAATTGTTGAGCCGCCAGCCATATAATCACACCCACCTAAGCGTAAAGCAATTGGGAAGTCTTCTCCAACTTCACTTCGAACTGCTTCAATAACTTCCTTATGAATTCTCAATCGACCTTCAAGTGTTGTACCTGTATATTCATCTGTTCTATGATTGGTTATTGGCGAATAGAATTGATTTAAAAGATATGCATGTGCAGAATGAATTTCTACCCCATCAAAACCTGCTAACTTTACGCGTCTGGCTGCATCAGCAAATCTTTTTACTATATATTGAATCTGTTCTTTACTCAATTCTTCTGGTATTTCGATATTGGATTCTTTCATTGTTATTGGTATTGTATTACTTGCACTAACAGTAGGTAATCCTGTTCCTCTTGCCATTGAACCGGCATGATTTATTTGAGCAAACGCCTTGCTTCCATTGTTATGAATTATATTTACCAATTGCTTTAATCCTTTTATATCGCTATCCTTTGCTACTGACATTTGTTTAGGATTGGCCATTCCTTGAATATCAATGTAACTGTGTTCAGTAATGACTAATCCAATATATCCACCTTTTGTTTTCTTATCATAATAATCAAGAATTCTTTGACTTACTTCACCATCATCAGCACTTGATGTTGCCATTGGGGGCATTACTAATCTGTTTTTTAACGTCAATCCGTTGATTGAAATTGATTTATCTAAATTTCTCATCATCATTACTCCTTTTTTCTTTTTATTAAGTGTAATATAGCACTACCTTAACAAAAATAACAGTATGCACTTTTAGGTAAGATACTATCTAAAAGGAGAGTTTAAAATGGAAGAAAAAATAAGTATAGATGTAAACAAATGGAGCAGTTAATTCAAAACCATCTTGAATATACAATGTCAATTATAGGTGGCAAATAGAAGATGAATATTTTATTTTAGCTTTGGAAAACTGAATTAATGCGATATAGTGAATTAAAACGTCCATTAGGGACTATATCACACAAAATGTTAAGTACACAATTAAAAGAACTCGAGGCTGATTATTTCATTATAAGAAAAGAATATCCTTAAATTTCTCCAAAAGTAGAATACTATCTTTCAAAGCGGGGGAGTCTTTAATGCCTGTTTTGCAGGAAATATGATATTGGGGTGATATGTATATAAATGATTTAATAAATAAGTATTTTAAATAGCTAAAAACTGGACTCTTTGTTAGAATACTTTTGAGGTAAATCTATATGATAGCTAGCAGTTCTATTAAGAAAGGAAAGTGATATGAGCTTTGTAGGCATGAAGGGCTGATTGCTTTTTTTCATTTAACTGGTACAGTTTTTATTCTAGTATCACATTTCTTGAAAACCAACATAGAAAGTATCGAAAAGAGAAATAATTATTTATAATAGTTAAAAATAAAGATATTTACATTACATTTATGAATATCCAAAAACAGTTGAAATAAAAAAGAGGTATAACCCCTCTAGAATAAATTTATTCTATTTAGTTACAGCCTATTTTTATATTATTAATAATATAAAAATAAGAATTAAGCAGCTTAAAGTAAAATAGATGGTATTATATAAGTAAAAGGGGTGAAAATATGGAAATAATTAAGTTAACATCTAATTTAACCTATTATCGTCAGCAGGCAGCTACATTATTGATTGAAGCATTTCCATATGCATATAAAGATTGTGCCGAGCTAGAAATAACAAAATGTTTATCAACAAATAGAATAATGCTGGGGGCAGTTGAAAATGATATATTGATGGGGTTGGTTGGGGCTATTCCCCAGTATGGAATCACTGCTTGGGAATTGCATCCTTTGGCGGTTTCTAAAAAGTGGCAAGGTCAAGGTATTGGTACAAAGCTTTGTACAGCATTAGAAAATGAGCTTAAGAATTGTGGCTGCTGTACCATTTATTTAGGCAGTGATGATGAATTTGATAAAACAACATTGGCTAATACTAATTTATTTGATGATCTATATTCAAAGATAAAAAATATTAGGAATCTTGAACGACATCCCTATGAGTTTTATCAAAAGATAGGATATCAAATAGTTGGGGTGATTCCTGATGCCAATGGTTTAGGAAAACCAGATATTTGGTTAGCTAAGAGTTTAGTAAGATAGGATGATGAAAAGATCAAAATATTTCATTTTGGTCTTTATTTTTTGGACTATTAAGATTGCATAAAGATTGATACGAGGGGTTGTTGAAACGAGTCAATTTGCTATAATTTAATTAATCAAGTCAGTCAAAGGGGTGATAAAATGAACCAAAAATTCTTTGAATTAAACGAAGAAAAAAGACTGGCCATTATTAATGCAGGGTTAGAAGTATTTAGTAAAAATGATTATAAACATGCATTAACCGATGATATTGCAGCCAAAGCGGGAATATCAAAGGGACTATTGTTTTATTATTTTCACAATAAACTAGAGTTGTATCAGTACTTAGCACAATATAGCGCTAGACTAGTGATGAAGTTATTTGAAAAAATGAATATTATAGATGGTAAAGATTTTTTTGATGCAATTAAATTAGCAGTGTTAGGCAAAATGGAAATGATGTCTAAATATCCATATATTTATGGCTTTTCACTGCGCTATTACCAAAATCGTAAGGAAATAGTAGGAAATAGTTATGAACAATTATATGCAGAGGTAATAGCATCATATAATTTAATTAAACGTGCTGATATTAGTAAGTTTAAAGCAGGAGTTGATCCTGAAGAAGTTTGGAACATAATTTATTGGATGTCGCAAGGATATATGGATAGATATCAGGATTTAGAAAATGTTAATATGAAAGAGATTCAAGATGAGTATTTTAGATATTTGGATATTATAAAAGAGAATTTCTATCGGGAGGAATTTATATGAGTGTTGTTGAGATTAATGGTTTAACAAAAGATTATGGTAATGATAAAGGAATATTTGATGTCTCTTTTAAAATCGAAAAAGGTGAAGTTTTTGGCTTTTTAGGACCTAATGGTGCTGGAAAAACTACAACAATTAGACATTTGTTAGGGTTTATTATTCCTAAAGAAGGAACCTGTTTAATTGAAGGGATGGATTGTAGTAAGAAAATTGCAGAGATTCAAAAGAAGATTGGTTATATTCCAGGAGAAATTAATTTAATGGAGGAGGTTACTGGAATTCAGTTTATTAAATTTATGGCTGAGTATCGGGGAATGAAGGATTTGGGGCGTGCTGAAGAAATAATTGAACGCTTTGATCTTGATCCTCATGTAAAAATCAAAAAGATGTCAAAAGGGATGAAACAAAAGATAGGTTTGGTAGTAGCTTTTATGCATGATCCAGCTGTTTTTATTTTAGATGAACCAACTAGTGGACTTGATCCTTTAATGCAAAGTGAGTTTATTAATTTAATTATTGAAGAAAAGAAGCGTGGTAAGACTATTTTGATGTCCTCACATATGTTTGAAGAAGTAGAGAAAACATGTGATCGGGTAGGAATTATTCGTCAAGGACGAATGGTGAGTATTGAGGATATTGACACATTAAAGAAATCGAAACAAAAGATATATATAATAACATTTAAAAATCATCAAGATGCTTACAAATTTCAAAAAGAATCTTTTACAATTAGAAATGCTGATGATAATGTTGTTGAGGTTGTAATAAAGCATGAAATTAATGAATTGATCAGTTGTTTAAATAACTACGAATTAATGAATTTTGATATTGCACACCAAAGTTTAGAAGAAATTTTTATGCAATTTTATGGAGGAAATCAACATGTTCAATAAAGCGTTATTTAAATTAGAATGGAAATCTAATTATAAGATACTAGTTATTTTTTGTTTGATTTTGACAATGTATACAACGATCATGTTAGCAATGTATGATCCTAAGCTAGGAACAGCGCTAGAAACATTTGCTAAAAGTATGCCTGAAATAATGGCAATGGTAGGAATGAGTGGTACCCCGACAACACTGATTGATTTTCTCTCTACTTATTTATATGGTTTAATCATGATTGTTTTTCCTTTGATTTTTGGAATTTTACTAGCATTACGTTTAGTTGTTCGAAAAGTTGATAATGGTGTGATGAGTTATTTATTATGTAGTGGCGTTGAACGTAGATCTGTGTGGTTTACACAAATGCTGGTTATCATAACAAACTTATTTGTTTTAATTGCTTTTTGTACAGGTTTAGGGCTTGGATGTAGTGCTTTGATGTTTCCTGGTGATTTGGATATTGGAGCTTATTTGGTTTTAAATTTAGGAGTTTTCATTTTACAGTTAACATTAACAGGAATTTGTTATATGTGTTCTTGTATTTTTAATGAGTACCGCTTAGCATCGTTATTTGGAGCGGGAATCCCGATAGTTTTTATTATGATTCAAATGCTTTCGAATATGCAAGGAAGTATGGAAGGACTTAAATTTGCAACATTATTAACTTTATTTGATCCTCAAAAATTGATTAACGGTAATAATGAAGGTTATTTAATGTTAGGAGGATTACTTGTAGTAATGATTGTTTGTTATGGGGTAGGTGGAATAATTTTTGACCGTAAAAGTATGTCTTTATAAAAATAACCGGTCCCGGTTATTTTTATGTGTCTAGACATTTAAAGAGAATTCCTTTTAATTAAGATATTTAATTGATATAATATAAAAAATGGAGGGAATTTATGAAGAGACACGAGCAGTTGGGATTTAATTTTTTTAGATATTGTAATGAAAATCTTTCTAATACTAATGAATACAATATTGCTAGAATTATCATTGAACATATTGGTGATATTAAAACCGTTTCATTAGAGCAGATTGCTCAAGAAGCAAATATTTCTATTGCATCGGTTAGTCGCTTTGTTCAAAAGATAGGATACAGTTCTTTCCAGGATTTTAAAGATGGTTTAGACTATTTTATTCGTAATTTAAATATGGTAAGAACGGTATCTAATATGCAGCAGTTTATGCGTACATCATTGGATAATTTAGCTGATTCTTTATATGTTGAAGCTATCAGCAATCTTCGTCAGACAAAACTTAATTTGGACATGGAAAAACTTGTTGCTATAACCAAATTATTGCTTAATAGCCGTAGTGTTACATTTATTGGTGATACTCATGAAATGATTGACTTTTATACTGTGCAGTTAGATTTGGTGGCGAATGAAGTTCCTGCATATTTATTTGATTTACAGGAATTTCAAGATATTCATAGTGATTTTTTTAAAGATGGAGATACTTTGGTTTTGTTAAATGTGTCCAATGATTTTTATAGTGAAATTCAAAAACGAGTAGTAGAGAAAGCTAGTCAGAAGAATTTAAAACTTGTTGTTTTTGCTCAAGATGATTTAGCTGAGCAGAAAATATTTGATTATATTTATCAATATGGCATTCCTAAATCAATTAATGATGGCTATTATTCGTTATTTTATTTAAGTCAAATTATTTCTGAATTAATTTATAAAGTACGAGTAATAAAAAAATCGTAAGTTTGATATCTTCTTTGTTAAGAGATATCATGAACTTACGATTTTTATTGTATTTAGTAATGTTTTTTTATAACTACACCAGTTGTCACTGAGATGATGATAAATAATCCAGCAACAGCAAGATTTAAATCGTCACCTGTTTTAGGTGCAGTAGTAGTATTTGTTGATGAAGCAGGTGTTTCTGGTTTAATAACAGGAGTTTCACTAGGCGTTTCTATCTTAACATCTTTAGTCCACAAGTGATCTTTTACAAAGTTAGTGAACGATTCACGCCAAACGTACCAGTCATGAGCACCATTTAAAATTTCTAATTTGTAATTGGTTAGATTTAATGTATTTAGCTTATCTACGAATCCAGTTGTAGTACGATCGCTCGCAGTATTATAACTATCATTCATTAAGGCCATATCGATGCAGCCAGCAGTAATATATAAGTTTGGTTGATCAAGATGTGCAACTTTACTTACATCAACTGGAACATTAGCTCCTGAAAAGCAGCCAAAATATCCAAATTGATCAGGATGGGTCTGGTATAAAGTCGTAGTTGTCATAGATCCCATTGATAATCCACAAAATGCCCGATCGTTTACTTCTTTTGATACATTGTAATGTGTTTCGATATAAGGCAAAATATTATTAAATAGGTTATTAATAATACGATCATAGTCCCAATTGAAGTATGTATTATCCATTGTAACAACAATTGCTTCTTTAGTTAAACTATCAGCAATTAAATTATCCATGATATTTGGAACTGCACCAATAGTCATCCATTCTACCTCGTTACCCCCGCCACCGTGAGAAACATAGATTGTTTTATATGTTTTATTAGCATCATAACCATTCGGTAGATAGATTCCTAAAGGTTGAGTAGTTCCATCTTCAGCTAAATAATTGACAAATGAGTAAGTACCTGTTTTACCATCGGTACGAGGGTTGATATATTCTTGTCCTTTAGTCTCACCATTACCTACATAAAATAGGCTACATCCAGCATCTGAACCATCATTAGCAAGTGCGGGATTAGCAGGATCTTTGACATTAGTTTCACTACTGCCATCTGAATATTCAATATTGAAAGCATAAAAGTATTCATTTGCAGGTAAAGGGATCGTTACCTCAAAGATTTCATCTTCAATTTCAGTCATTGAATAATTTGCGGCATCACCATTAAGATTGTACCCTCCAGCGAACATTCCATCTTGATATTGATAAGCATTATAACATGGGATATTAGCCCCGTCACCAGTATTTGCAAATGACTGTACTTCTTCGGGTTTATAAAATTGGAAACCACCGCTTACGCTAACATTTGTTGCATCACGCGCATCTTTATCTTTGTAAATGAAGGTTGCTGTATAGTCTGCTTCCCATTCTGGATTAGTATTTTTCTCTACCGTCACACCGGGTGTGTATGTTTGTTGTGCTGATAAAGGGGTGGCAACTATTCCTAGCATCATTGTAAGTGCTAATGATGATGTTGCGATTAAGTTTCTTGTTTTCATGATATTCTCCATTCAATCATATTTTGCAACTAGTTGTTTTAAACATATATGTTAATTGTATTATAAAAGTAAAAATTTGATATTTAAATCTTTTCTTGTGTAAATCACTTGATAAAAATGTAAGCGTTTTACAAAAAATGTAAAAATGAGGGCATTTGCTTGTTTTATCCTAATGATTAGCATATCATTAAGGTGATAGGGTGTGATAGAGATGAGACTAAAGAGATTGGGGTTACCCGCTTTTTTATTAACATTAATACTATTATGCTCAATATCAGTTCACACTTTATATAAAATTCGTGATTATGGGACATTGATTAATTATGTTGGGATTGTTCGTGGTGCGAGCCAGCGTTTGGTCAAATTAGAATTAACTGATCAGCCAAATGACGAATTAAAAGATTATATTGATGAGATTCTTACAGAGTTAGATACGGGAGTTGGTAAATATAGTCTAATTAATCTTGATGATGAAGATTACCGGACAGATTTAAATAAATTAAAAAATATTTGGGAAGCAATCCAAATGGATATAGTTCTAGTACGCGAAGGAAATGGTCATGAGAAACTGCTTAGTGATAGTGAAGATTTATTTGAGATAGCAAACGATACTGTCTTTGCAGTTGACTATTATACTACGACACAAAGTAATTATCTATTAATGATGTTGATGATTTTATCAGGAATTTCATTAGTGACATGGTCTATAATAATTATTTTTTATTTACGAAGCATGATAACATTGCAACGCAAAAATAATACTTTGAGTATCGTAGCTTACCGTGATAACTTGACCGGGGTAAATAATCGACTTAAATTTGTTTTAGAGGCAAGAAATATTATTAAGAAAACAAAAGGTCAATTTGCTTTTTTGTATATTGATATAGAGCATTTTAAGTATATTAATGATGTCTTTGGATATCAATTTGGTGATAAAATATTAAAAAAGTATGCAGCTGTATTAGCAAATAGTATTGATAAAAATGAAACTTTTGCTCGAAATAATGCTGATAGTTTTATTATATTGCGTCATTATGAGAGTAAAGAAATGTTAAAACAAAAACAAATAGAAATTGATCAAATTTTGATTGATTATGTAAAGAAAGCAAAGAATGGTTATCAAATCAGGCTTTGTTGTGGTATTTGCTGTTATGAAGATGTTATTGAAAAACTTACTATCGATGAGTACATTGATCGTGCTATTTTTGCTCAAGATACTATAAAAAGAACTTCTGAAGAACACTATGCTTTTTATACTGAAGCAATTAGAAATAAATTGCATATGGATAAAATGATTGAAAATAGGATGCAAACAGCTTTAGACAATCAAGAATTTCTTGTATATTTGCAACCTAAAGTCAATATTAAAACTGGTAAAATCGCATGTGCAGAAGCATTAGTTCGCTGGAAGAGTGAAGATAGATTGATTTATCCCGATCTGTTCATCCCTATTTTTGAAAAAAATATGCATATTAAGGAGATAGATAAATATGTATATCGTGAAGTTTGTAGCTGGATTAGAAAACGAATTGATGAAGAGTTACCATGTTATCCTGTTTCGGTTAA
Organism: Erysipelatoclostridium sp. MSK.7.34; assembly: GCF_019041935.1. NCBI lineage: Bacteria > Bacillati > Bacillota > Erysipelotrichia > Erysipelotrichales > Coprobacillaceae > Thomasclavelia > Erysipelatoclostridium sp. MSK.7.34. The sequence goes on along the minus strand of NZ_JAHPYJ010000002.1, from coordinate 156,360 downwards.
TGTATCTAAAGTGCAGTTTTACAATTCTAAATTTGTGAATGAGTATTACCAAATAAAACAAGAATTTGGTATTCCCGATCGAATGATTGAGATAGAATTCACTGAAAGTGTTGCTTTTGAAAGAACAGATTTACTAATTAAAATTATTAATGATTTAAGAAATTATGGTTTTATTTGTTCTATGGATGATTTTGGAAAAGCGTATTCTTCATTAAATTTATTGAAAGATCTACCAATAGATGTTTTAAAGTTGGATAGTGCTTTTTTTGAAGATTCAGATAATCCGGATAAAGTTAAATTAATTATTAAAGATATTATTAAGATGGTCAATAATTTAGGAATTAAAACGGTTGCTGAAGGTGTAGAACAAGTTTCGCAGGTAGAATTTTTGCGTGAAGTAGGATGTGATTTGGTTCAGGGATATGTGTACTATAAACCAATGCCTATAAATGAATATGAAAAATTGATTGATAAAAATAGTTAGCCCATATGAATGATATGTATCATTTGTAGGGGCTGTTTTATTAAAAGATGAATTTAATTACTTTTTTTACATATGATTAATATAAATAATAGTTATTCACTTAAAAATAATTATAATAATATTTGTAATTTAAAAAATGTAAGCGTATACTTAAAGTAGATAAAGAATTTAGTGAAGGGAGGATTTGGAAATGATTACATTTATTAAAAAAATTATTTCCGGGCAGAAAAAACTGTATTTAGGGATATTAGCAGTTTTATCACTGTTATCATCATTCGAATTCATTTCGGTTGTGATGTATTCAACTAGTAATATTGAAGTGGATTTTGCAAATGGCTATATTCTGCAGTTAGTCACGGGAATTGTAATCATGATTGCATTTGCATTGACCTTGTTTGTGAATAATTACATTATTAATAATAAAAACGAGGAGTTTTCATTATTACTGCTTTGTGGTCGAAATATGAAGCAGATAATTCGCTATATTTTAATTCAATTTGGATTGCTATTTCTAATTTCCTATGCGCTTGGATTTTTAATTGGCTGGGGTTGGGTTTATATGTATAGTGCTATTTATGATGCTGTGATTACAGTTGACCTAACGAATATTTTAATTATTTATGGCGCTTTATTCTTAACAAAAATGATCTATGTGGTCGTTATTGATATGGGAAAATTTATGAGGATCAAAACTGATATTGCTGGCTATATGAATCATGTGCCACGAAAAACAACTAATTTTAATCCATTTAAATTAATGTCAAGTGGTTTAGCTTTAAAGGGGGAAAAGCCAAAAACTATTGATATGCTTCCAAAAGGAAAAATATTATCAACAATACTAGGAATATTACTAATATATATAGGTTTTACGCCAATGTTAAGATCAATTGAAAATAATAATTTACCTACTTATTTTGCTTTTTCATTATTAGGTGAGGTCCTCATCATTGATAATACATTTCCTTTATTATTTGACTTATTGCATAATAAAGTCTTACTAAAATCAAAGAACTGGATCATATCACTTAGTAATCTAAAAGATCTTACTGACGTAATGACAGCAATGATCAATATTTCAGCTGTTGTTGTACCAATAATTATTAGTTTCTTATTCTTGCAGTCAGTTTCGATTGACGTGCAAAATGCAATGATGATGAGTTTTTTTGCATTAATGGCGTCAATGTTCCTTTGTTTTATTATTCGCTTTATGATCTATTTGCCAACCCGAGCTTCAGTAATTGCAACAATGCGGGCTTTAGGTTACAACAAAAAAAGTATTTTTAAGATTCATTACCAAGAGATGATGCTGTTTATTATTTTAATTGTGATATTCCCAATTGTTATGTATGGATCCTTATTATATCAAAGTTATTTAGTTAATATGATTACTTACAATACTTTTATCACAATGATTGCAATTTATATTATTTTATATACATTTATGTCAATATATATGATCGTCAGTTATCGTAAATTAATCAAGGAGGTGTACGATGATGTCAGATATCTTAATCACGGCGAATAATATTAGTAAAATATATGATCAGGATATTTTATTAAAACGTGGCGCTAATTTTTATGCATTGCGAAATGTCGATTTCATCTTAGAGGAAGGGGATTTTATTAGTGTTATGGGGCCAAGTGGTTCCGGAAAATCAACATTATTAAATTGTTTATCAACATTAGATGAAGTAAGTAGTGGAGCAGTTAAAATATTTAATCGTTTTGTCGGTGAGATGAATGATGCTGAACTAAGTGACTATCGTAATCGATATTTGGGATTCATTTTTCAAAATCACAATTTAGTTCCATCATTATCTGTTTTTGACAATATTGCTACACCTTTGATTTTAAATGAAGTTTCTCCACAAGAAATTAAGGAACGCGTTAATGAGATTGGTGAACGCTTAAATATTAGCCATACTCTATATAAAAAGCCAAATGAATGTTCTGGTGGAGAACGGCAGCGTGTTGCTATTGCTAGAGCAATAGTAACGAAGCCAAAAATTGTTGTTTGTGATGAACCAACAGGGAATCTGGATTCTAAAAATTCACATGAAGTACTAGAAATCTTAAGAGAACTGAATCAACAAGGAACCTCAATTATCTTAGTAACTCATGATAATATGATTGCCAGTTATGCAAAGAAATTTCTTTATTTACGTGATGGACAAATTATTAATCGGATTGATTGTCAAAATGGCAGTCAAGTTGATTTTTTTAATGAGATTGTTAAGATAACAACACAGGATAGTTTATTAAAATTGTTTAATCCTCAAAATAATCTTAAAAAGGAATCTAAAAAAGAATTTCAAGAGAGGGAAATAAAAAATTCTGTTGGTGAAAAAACAGAAGATAGGAAGAATGAAAATACTACCAGTCAAGTAAAAGTTGAGACGTTTGAGCCCAAAAAATCTACTACTGCACGATTGATTGTTTATGCAATTTTTGATGGATTGGAATATGATGAAGCGTCTGCATTACGTAATCGTGTTTTAAATTTCGATAAGGATGCTGTCAGGTTCAATAATACTAATTATGAGGAGATTGAAATTCCTTACGGTGAAATTAAGAGTACAAAAATCTCAATGTGTTCAAGATCAATAATTTCATGGCCGATGCCAGAATTTAGATTTTATCTTGATCTAGATATAATTACTAAAGATAATAATATATGTCGCTTTGAAGTGTTAAATCAAAGAAATGCATTAAGTTTATTTGATACATTGGAGAATCATCAAATTGTAATGGAGGATCCTTATGGAATTGTAACATTGTATCGTAGTAAGCCGGATGATTTAGTACGTCATCGCTACCTTTTATATAATTTCAAAAAAATTGCTAAAGAATATAATCTTGATAACCCAAGAAATTTATAAAGGCAGTCAGCAGCTAATAAAATAAGATTAAAAAAATATTGAATTGATAGGATAGAAATATATTTGATACTAGGTATACTCTTATACCTAGTTTTTTTATGATTATTATCTAACTAATGGGGTATAATAAGATATAATTTTCATATAATTTAGTATTAGTGAAGGAGGAATTTAGTTGCCAGAACATAAGCTAATTTCTTTGTGCTTAGAAACCTCAGATAGAATAGTCGTGAATGTAACGTTGTTGAAAGAAGCATCTCATTATAAAATGAGGACAGAGTATTTAAAAGAAGATGATAAAATCAAAGAAACTAATGATGAAGTAGCAAGAAATCTTGTTTATCAGCTTTTTGGTAATCTAGAAATAGCTGATTTTGAAGGGTTAAATGATCTAGAAACTAATTCTATTGGTAGTTTAAAAGTCTATTATGGTAGTCATGATTATTTGGAAAGACATTTTGACCAAGAAACTTTAAAGAAGTCAAATGAGTTAAAAGAAGTAATTATTTCTTTATTAGAATTTGTAGATAATAGTATTGATAAGCAAATGTTTTGATATTTTACCTGTTATTATAACAGGTTTTTCTTTATTTCCTGGGCAATATTTTAGCGAAAATAAGATTAAATATAGGAAATTTGTTACAAATAAGATACAATGGGTGTATAAAGTTTGGAGGATAGATATAAATGAGTGGATTTTTTGGTGTTGCATCAAAAGAAAGTTGCGTTTTAGATTTGTTTTTTGGGATTGATTATCATTCCCATTTAGGAACAAGACGAGGAGGAATGGCAGTTCATGGAAATAATGGTTTTCAAAGATCGATTCATAACATTCAAAACTCGCCGTTTCGAACTAAATTTGAAAAAGATATAGAAGAATTTGAAGGAAACTTAGGAATTGGTTGTATTTCTGATAATGAAGCACAACCGTTGTTGGTTAGATCCCACGTAGGATCTTTTGCCATTACAACAGTAGGTAGAATTAATAACTTGGAAGAGTTAAAAGATGATTGTTTTGCTAAAGGGGCAACTCATTTCTTGGAAATGAGTTCGGGTGAAGTCAATCCTACAGAATTAGTAGCGGCATTGATTAGTCAAAAGGATAGTATCGTAGAAGGAATTAAATATGTTCAAGACGTTGTTAAAGGCTCAATGAGTATTATGATATTAACATCTGAAGGAATTTATGCTTCACGTGATAAATTAGGAAGAACACCAGTGATTATTGGGGAAAAACCAGAAGGATATTGTGCGACATTTGAAAGTAGTGCATTTTTAAATTTAGGATATCATCATTATCGTGATCTTGGACCAGGGGAAATTGTTTTCATGACACCAAGTAAAATTGAAGTTAAACAAGGTCCTGGAGATAAAATGAAAATTTGTTCATTCTTATGGGTTTATTATGGATATCCAACATCAACTTATGAAGGAATCAATGTTGAGTGTATGCGTAATCGTTGTGGTAATTTATTAGCAAAACGTGATGATGTACAGCCAGATAGCGTTGCTGGGGTACCGGATTCAGGAATTGCCCATGCAGTAGGTTATTCAAATGTTTCAGGTATTCCCTTTGCTCGTCCATTTATCAAATATACACCGACTTGGCCACGGTCATTTATGCCATCTAGTCAAAGTCAAAGAAATATGATTGCTAAGATGAAATTAATTCCGGTTAAAGAATTAATTAAAAATAAAAGTTTATTATTGATTGATGATTCAATTGTTCGGGGAACACAATTAGGTGAAACAACAGAATTTTTATATGAAAGTGGGGCTAAAGAAGTTCATGTTCGTCCTGCCTGTCCCCCAATCATGTTCGGGTGTAAATATTTAAATTTTTCACGCTCTAGTTCAGAATTAGATTTAGTGACTCGTCGTGTTATCCAAAAACTAGAAGGTGATAATGTTAGTGATGAGATTTTAAAAGAATACGCTGACCCAGATAGTGAAAGATATAAAAATATGTGTGAGGAAATTCGTCGCCGCTCTAAATTTACATCATTGCGTTATCATCGTTTAGATGACATGATCGAATCAATCGGTTTAGATAAATGTAAATTATGTACATATTGTTGGGATGGGAAAGAAGATGAGGATTGCTAAGCAATCCTTTTTGTGAGGCATGATAATGCAGCATTTATATGAAGTTGTTGAAACTAGCTTTAAATATCCTATTAAGATTTGGAATCATCAGTTTAATCGCAGTAAAGTAATGAAACCGCATTGGCATGACGAAATAGAGTTAATTTATTGTAATCAAGGTTCTTTTGAACTATCAGTGAATGGGGAAAAGAAGTTTGTTAATACTAAGCAGTTAGTATTGATTAATAGTAATAGTATTCATAGATTAAGATTTTTAGAGGATCAAACGAAAATAATAACATTACTTTTATCAACTGAGTTATTTGATGAATTTAAACTGGTACAATGTGAATTTGATTTATCTTTAATAAAGGATCAAGAGCAATTAGAACAGCTAATTATTTATTTAGGTGATCATCTTGATCAAGAAACTTTAGTTATACATAATCGAATGATGCAAATATATGAGCTGCTGGAAGAATGTAGTGTTTATAAGTTGGCAATCACAAAAAAGAAACTACCGATAATTAAACAAATCGTCACTTATATTGAACAGCATTATGATGATGAATTGAATTTGACGATTTTAGCTAATCATTTTCATTTTAGTGAGGTTTATTTATCAAGAATGTTTAAGGAAAAGACGGGGATTACATTATTATCTTATATTAATAAAATTCGTTTAAATCATGCTTATAATGATTTGATGAATACTAGTCTCACAATTAATGAAATTGCATTAAATCATGGGTTTAAAAATGTGAAAGCATTTAATAAAATATTTAAAGAATATTATCACGATATTCCTTCAAAATATCGAAAAGGTTAAAATTTTGCCTATTATAGTATAAAAGGGCCAAGATTTTGACTTTTTGTTATGTTTAAATATAAAAGAGGTGAAGGATAATGCAAAAAAGTTGGTGGCAGGAGGCTGCTGTTTATCAGATTTATCCGCGGAGTTTTCAAGATAGTAATAACGATGGGATTGGAGACTTGCAGGGAATTATCAGTCGTTTAGATTATATTAAAAATTTAGGGGTTGATGTTATTTGGTTATGTCCAGTATATCAATCACCAAATTATGATAATGGTTATGATATTAGTGATTATCAGGATATTATGGCTGATTTTGGAACAATGGCTGATTTTGAAGAATTATTGAAACAAGCACATCAAAAAGGTTTAAAAATTATTATGGATCTAGTTGTAAATCATACTTCATTTAAGCATCGCTGGTTTGTTGAAAGCCGTAAATCTAAAGATAATGAGTATCGTGATTATTATATTTGGCGTGAGGGGAAAAATGATCAACCGCCTAATCTTCAGCAATCGGTTTTTGAGGGATCGGCCTGGCAATATGATGAAGATACAGAAATGTATTATTTACATTTATATACAAAGGAACAACCTGATTTGAATTGGGAAAATGAAAAAGTTAGAAATGAAGTATATAAAATGATGGAGTGGTGGCTAGATAAAGGTATCGATGGTTTTAGGATGGATGTTATTAACCAAATATCTAAAGATTTTGAAAAAATGGATAAAGCCATTATTAATGATCCGCATATGTATGAAATTATTTCTAATGGACCACGAGTACATGAATTTCTTCAAGAGATGCATGATCGTGTTTTAGCTAAATATGATACGATGACAGTGGGAGAAACAGCTGATGTCAGTGTAGAAGATGCTCTATTATATGCAGGGTTTGATCGTCGTGAATTGAAGATGATTTTTCAGTTTGAACATATGTCGTTAGATAAAGGACCAAATTTAACTTATCAGCGTCCTAAATTAGCAGATTTAAAAGTAGTTTTTGAACGGTGGCAAACAGGTTTGAATGGTAAAGCATGGAATGCTTTATATTGGGATAATCATGACCGCCCACGTGCAGTTTCTAAATATGGTGATGATTCAACCCCTTTTTATCTTGAAAAATCTGCGAAAATGCTAGCATTATTCATGTTTTGGATGCAAGGAACACCATATATTTATCAAGGTGAAGAGATTGGAATGACAAATGCATATTATCAATCAATGACACAGTATCGCGATGTTGATGCATTAAATAAGTATGAAGTTTTTAAACAGAATTATGATGAAGAAACGATCATTGCTTATTTTGGTAAACGTTCCCGTGATAATGCTCGGATGCCAATACCGTGGGATAACAGTAGGTTTGGAGGTTTTAGTATTGTTCAGCCGTGGCTCGCTCCAAGTCAAAAATATACAAATATTACAGTTGAAAACGCTTTAAAAGACCCTAACTCGGTATATTATTTTTATCGTGATCTACTGCGATTAAGAAAAGAATATGAGGTATTGATCTATGGTGACTATCAGCAGCTTTTAAAAGAACATCTCCAAGTTTATGCTTATCGAAGAACATTAAACGAACAACAGGTTATAGTTATTTGTAATTATAGTAAAGATGAAGTGGAAATAGATTTAGAATTTATTCAAGGAACTTTGCTGATTAGTAATTATGAAGATGATTTAAAACAAATATTAAGAAGCTATGAAGCAAAAGCTTATTTGGCAGGGAAGTAAACTTCCCTTTTTTACTTGCTTAAATTTTTGAATAATCATAAAATAAGATTATATAGAGGAGATAATTATGTTGGAATGTTTAGCAGTTGGAATTGGTGGCTTTATTGGTGCTGTATCAAGATATTTAATGGGATTAATTATAATTAAAGATACTACTTTTCCTTTTATGACTATGATGATCAATATCATTGGGGCATTTGTAATTGGATTAGTTGTAGCGTTAGCAAGTAAGTATAATCTTGAATCACGCTGGATTTTATTTTTGAAAACTGGGGTATGTGGCGGCTTTACAACATTTTCAACTTTTTCACTAGAAAGTATGAATCTGCTTAGTGATGGTAAGTTTTTGATGGCGGGAGGATATATTTTACTGAGTGTTAGCTTATGTTTATTATTTGTTTATTTAGGAAATTTATGTGTCAAAGTGTTATTATAATGATACGAGGATAAGGGGGCTGAGAAAATGAATATATTTAGTCGATTGGATAATTTAACAGATTTAACTACCAATGAACAGACTTTAGTTGATTATATGAAAAATAATCCAGAACGCTTTATTAATATGAGTGCTGATGAAATTAGTGCTGCTTGCTTTATTTCAATACCAACGATTTATCGTCTGTGTAAAAAACTAGAGCTTAATGGTTTAGCACAGCTTAAAGTAATGGTATCAACATCAATAAGAGATTATTTGAAAGAAAAGAAAACAATTGATTATAACTATCCATTTTCACAAAATGAGACGCAGTATCAGATTACAATGAAAATGAAAGAATTATACGAGCAGACTTTGATTGCCTCGAATAATCTAATTGACTTGGATCAATTACGACTGATTGCTTCAGCTCTAAAAAATGCTCAGTTCATCGATATGTACACTTCAGCTGGTAATCTTTACTTTGTTGAAAACTTTAAGTTTCAAATGTCAGAAATCGGTCGTTTTGTTAATGTTCCGGTTGAAGAATATCAACAGCTTTTAGCAGCTGCCTCAAGTGACAAGGAACATATTGCAATTGTTGTTAGCTTTGAAGGACGGGGAATGATTGTTGACAAAATTGTTAAATTGTTGAAAAAGAACAATACTCCAATCATATTAATTTCTTCAACGACGCTAAAGTCATTAGTTAGTCTTTGTGATTATAATCTTTACTTAAGTCCATATGAAAATCATTATAATAAGATTTCTTCATTTTCAACAAGGTTATCATTACTTTATTTGTTAGATTGCATTTATACATGTTATTTTAAATTAGACTATGATAAAAATGTTAAATATAAAACAGAAACATATTTGAAAATGACAAACCATGACGAATGAATGTAACGATTATAACAGGATTGTTTTAAATTAAAAAGAAACATTGAAAAAATATTTTCAATGTTTCTTTTTTAATATCGCCTGACAACAAAGATTGTTATAGTATAAGTGTAGAAAAGTAAATATTTGCTTGAAGGGAGAATTGTGTTATGGGTGATGTATTGTTATCAAGAATTATTAAGTATTTAAATGGCACTTTATTTTATGACGGTTACTATCAATTTTGTACTTTTGTAATTGCAAATTATCATCGAATGATTGAATATACATTTGCACAAGTTTGTAAAGAAAGTGATCTTGATCCACGAACGATCCTAGGATTTTTAAATTATCTTGGTTTTGATAACTATGAGGACTTTCATCGTAAGCTGGTAGCTGATGATATTTTACGTAATGACCAAATTCGAGCAAGATTATTAAGTATGAGCTATCGTGATTTATTCAGATTGATTGAAGTAAATGATTATGATATTTTTATGGATAATATTGTTTCTATATGCCATGATATATATGATGCTGATCGAGTAATTATTGTTGGAGGACTGTTTCCAACTAGTATTGCTGTTGAATTTCAGACTGATTTAATTACATTAGGTAAAAATGTGGTTCAATATCATGCTTATGATCCAAATATTAAATTTGATGAAAATGATTTTGTAGTATTCTTTTCATCTACTGGGCGTTCATTAAGAGATTTCTTAGCGAAAAAATCTTTAGGGCACTTAAGCAAGAGTAAGACATTATTGATTACCCAAAATCAACTACTTGAGAATGAAAACTTAAGTTGTATTAAGTATTTCTTTAGTTTACCGGGTAAGTTTGATGGAATTAGTTTTAATTATCAAATTATGGCAATCTTAGATTTAATTAGAATTATTTATTATCAAGAGTATTTTGTTGAATATACAGAAGAGGCATTGGAATCAAGATAGATTGTAGAAAAAAATAAAAATAATTGAAGATTATTAATAAACTATTGACATCATTTTATATCCGTTTTATGATTTTAAGTATAGTAAATTCGATAATCTAGGAAGAGTAAACAGCTAATCTTTATTTAAGAGACTTGGTGGCTGGTGAGAGCCAAGATAAAGATACTGATGAATGGGCCTGGTTAGAAGCAAAATGAAACTTAACTGGAGTAGTGGCGCCGTGCTTTTCGCGTTAAGAAAAACAGACATGATGGTGTCTTACAAGGTGGCATAATGGTTTTTATCCTTGAGGATAAAAGCCTTTTTTATTTAATCAAAGAAGGAGATTTATATGAAAAATATTATTTTAACAGGCGATCGTCCAACAGGAAGATTACATTTAGGACATTATGTTGGTTCCCTAAGACGACGAGTGGAATTACAAAACTCAGGAGAATTTGATGAAATTTTTATTATGATTGCTGATTCTCAGGCTTTAACAGATAATGCTGATAACCCTGAAAAAGTCCGACGAAATATTTTAGAGGTTGCTTTAGATTATTTATCAGTTGGTTTAGATCCTGAAAAAACCACAATGTTTATTCAATCTCAAGTACCAGCATTATTTGAGTTTACGGCTTATTATATGAATTTAGTTACAGTTTCAAGATTACAACGTAATCCAACGATCAAGGAGGAAATAAAACAGCGTGGATTCGAAACAAGTATTCCAGTTGGTTTTTTAAATTATCCGGTTTCTCAAGCTGCCGATATCACAGCTTTTGATGCCACTTGTGTTCCTGTTGGTGAAGATCAAATGCCGTTAATTGAGCAGACTAAAGAAATTGTTCACAGTTTTAATCGGATTTATGGTGATGTTTTGGTAGATCCAAAAATTATGTTGGCTGAAAATGAAGTTTGTCAAAGATTGCCGGGAACAGATGGCAAAGCAAAAATGTCAAAGTCAATTGGAAATTGTATTTATCTTGCGGATACTAGTGAAGATGTTCGGAAAAAGGTAATGAGTATGTATACAGATCCAAATCATTTAAAAGTTGAAGATCCGGGAACCGTTGAGGGAAATACAGTGTTTACTTATTTGGATTGTTTTTGCAAAGATGAATATTTTGAAAAATATTTACCTGATTATAAAAATCTTGATGAATTAAAAGAGCATTATCGTCGTGGTGGTTTAGGTGATGTTAAAATAAAAAAATTTTTATTTAATGTTTTAGAAGAAACATTAAATCCAATTAGAGAAAGAAGAGCTGTTTTACAAGCTGATATTGCTGCTGTTATGAAAGTGTTAGAAGATGGTTGTGTTAAAGCTAATGAAAAAGCGAATGCAACACTTAAACGTGCTAAAGATGCAATGAAGATCAATTATTTTGATGATAAGGATAATATTACTGAATATTTTAAATAAAAGCCGAATAGGCTTTTTTGTTTGAGGTTTGTTTGGTAAAATATTGGAAGAATATGGAAATTGAGGTACGATAATGAATTTTTTTATATTAATAATGCTTATTTTGTGCTTGATTGGCTTGATTGACAAGATCTTGAATAATAAGTTGGGACTAGTAGCTGCTTTTGATAAAGGGATGGATTCGATGGGTGGAATTGCCATGAGTATGATTGGGTTTTATTGTATCGCAATTACATTGATTCAAAATAATGTAGATGTGATTACTAAAATAAGTGCCGATTCATCATTAGATCCATCAATTGTTGTTGGGAGTATTCTTGCACCTGATATGGGTGGGTTTTCAATTGTTTCGGGACTTGGTAATAGTACTTTTTTGATTTTTTCAGGGGTTATTTTGACTGCAACATTAGGACAAACAATTAGTTTTCAATTACCAATTTTTTTAGCATCTTTAAAAAAGGAAGATTTAAATCCATTTATTAGTGGATTAGTTTATGGGATTTTAAGTTTACCAATAATTCTAGTGGCAGTTGCCTGGTATTTACAAATTCCTAATTTATTAATTAACTTATTACCAATAATTATACTTTGTGTTATCTTGGTAATTGCTCTATATGTTTCTTATGATAAAACCATTTTTGTTTTAACATTATTTGGTTATTTGATTAGAATTATTAGTATCTTGTTGTTTGGAATGGTTGTTTTACAGCTGTTTTTTGATACATTGCCTTTTACTACAATTGCTTTAATTAGTGATGCAATGGTAATTGTTTTACGGATGTGCATTGTTGTGTGCGGATCAATGATTTTAAGCGATTTGATTATTAAACGTTTTTCACGAATGATTTTCATGATTGGTCAAAAGTTGGGTGTCAATAGTGCTAGTGTGATGGGACTACTATTAAGCCTTGGGACAAGCATTGCAATGATTCCATTGTTTTCACAAATGGATCGTAAAGGGAAGATGATGAATGCCGCTTTTAGTGTAAGTGGAGCTTATGTTTTAGGGGGACAGCTAGGATTCATTTCTAGTGTAGTCGATGGTAATGGCGTCATAATCTATATGATTAGTAAGATAATCGCAGGTTTACTGGCAATTGTTTTTGTATTGATATTTTATCGAGAGGAAAAAGTGTCAGTGGATGCGATGGAAAAATAAGTTGAATAATATTGCAGGAGTAAATAATGAAGGTTTTATTGAAATTATAAGTAATTGTTTGAATTATGTTGATTCGCGATTGATTGATCATGGTTTACGAGTAGCTAATATGACATATCGTATGCTTGAGGCTCAAAATAGTCATGAACAAAAGTACTTGCAAGATGTTTTTATGTTAGCAATGTTACATAATATTGGAGCATATAAGACAGAAAAAATTGATCAAATGTTTATTTTTGAAACAAAAAATATATGGCAACATGCTATTTATGGTTATTTGTTCATAAAGAACTTTTCACCACTAGATAAATTGGCACCTGCTATTCTTTATCATCATCTTGATTATCAAAAAATGATTTATATTGATGACGAAATTAAAAATATCTCTCAGATTATTAATTTGTGTGATCGAATTGATGTATTTTTACAAACTTCAAATGATTATAGCATGCTTAAAGATTACTTAGATAAGGAGTCAGGAACTAGATTTGTAGAAAATTTGGTTACTACTCTTTATTGGCAGGTTGATCAAGTCTATCAATTTACAACTAATCCATTTTCAAAATGGCAAAAAGTAACTAGTTTAAATATTTCGCTTTCATTAGAATAGTTGGATAGTTATTTAAATATGTTAGTTTCTCTAATTGATTTTCGTAGTTATTTTACAGTTACACATACTATTACCACATGCACGATATCTTTGGAGTTAGCAAGATTATTAAGCTTAAGTTCTGAACAGACAAAAAAGATCTATTATGGTGCAATGATGCACGATCTTGGTAAAATTGGAATTCCAATTGAAATATTAGAATATCCGGGTCAACTGACTCAAGAGCAAATGATAATAATGCGTAGTCATGTTCTTAAAACAAGAGAATTATTAGAAGAAAAAATAGATCAAGAAATTTTAGAAATTGCGTGTCGGCATCATGAAAAACTGAATGGTTCAGGTTATCCGCATAGTTTATGGGAAAACCAGTTGACTCAAGAGCAGCGGATTGTAGCAATAAGTGATATTGTAAGTGCACTATGTGGAAAGCGCAGTTATAAAACTTCTTTTAGTAAAGAAAAGACTTGTGAAATTTTAAATCAAATGGCACAAGCAGGAGAAATAGACTCAATGATCGTTGCTCAAGTAATTGATAACTACGATTTAATCGAGGGAAAAGTCTGGAAAGAGGCTGCGGCAGTTTTAGAAAAGTATAATACTATTATTAGTGATCTATTGAACAGAAAACAAGAGTTGATTAAAGCAAAATGGCTATATTTAGTTTTTCGATATTCAAAAACTGGAATTGTCAATTTAAAAATTGATTGATGAAGTATTCTTCTTTTGGAAGGATATTTTTTCTTTTGTTGAAAAAGAACTGATAATATCAAGTAATATTGTAAAATAAAGAAAAATAAGGAGGGTGTTTATGGCAAAAAGGTTAGGATTATATTTTTTAGGAATATTGATTTTAGGATTTGGAATTGTTTTAAATACAAAAACTGGTTTAGGGGTTGCGGCAATTAATTCAGTTCCATTTGGAATTAGTGAAATGACCAATTTATCATTAGGGATGGCAACAACTATTTTATATATTATTTTTGTTGGAGTGCAATTATTGATTTATCAGAAATTAGATTTTAAAGTTTTATTACAAATTCCATTTTCTTATTTTATGGGATATGTTTTAGATTTTTATAATAACTTATTAAATTTTACAGTTACTTCATTACCTGTTGCATTAGTTCTATTAGCGATTGCTATTTTAGCTACTGCTTTAGGAGCATATGTTGGTGTAACGTTAGATTTAATTCCTAATCCTGCTGATGGTATGGTCAAAGCATTAAGCCAGGTGATTGACAAAGAGTTTGGTAAGACAAAATTATTATTTGATTGTGGAATGATGCTTGTCACAATTATTACTACATACTGTTTGGCGGGGAAAATTATTGGAATTGGGATAGGAACAATATTATCTGCTGGATTTATTGGCCAAATTATTGTGATTTATAATCGTTATTTCACAAAACATTTAACATTGATTGTTGAAAATAGTCGAGCGTGATAATTATTTATAAATCCCTTTTATCTTCTCAATATAAAGGCGTTACTTCAATAATATAATTTGTTATAATAGTTTATATAGAACTGAGGAGATAAAAGATGAATGGATATCAATTGAGGATAGGTGTGGAGGGGTGTGCGGATCCTATATGGCGGCGTATTAAAATACCTGCAATAATTAGTTTTGAAGATCTGCATCAGTTAATCCAAACTTTATTTGGTTTTGAAGATTATCATCTATATGAATTTAGGATCAAGGAATTAGGGATCTGGATTCCTGGTGGTGAAACAGATATTGAAAATCAGATAAATGATGACGTTGAGATAGTTGATAATCTTGAACGGATTGCGGATTATTTAAAAAAAGAAATGGTAATTTACTACCATTATGACTTTGGTGATGATTGGCAACTTTTAATTACGGTTGAACAAGAGTTAGAGGGCGTTGAGCACTATCCTGTTGTAGTTGAATTTTGTGGTAATAATTTGATAGAGGATTGTGGGGGAATTGAACGTTATCAAGAAATTATATTAAGTCGAGATGATCTGGATATTAATTTTGATCTAGAAGATATTAATAGTTGTTTATCATTGTTAGGGGTTGATGAAATATTAAATAATAGCCCGTTAAAAAATGAGTTTATTGAAATTTTAGAGCAGTTAAAAGAATTAGTGAAGAAACGTGAGTTTACTGATAATCAAGTGATTAAACTAGTATCTAACCAAACTACATATTGGGTTATTTTAAAAACATTAGAAGGTTATGTGATTGAATTATTTGAAACTTATAATGATCTTTTAGAGGGTTTTTATAATCTTGCTAATGAAGGAATAAATAATGCATTTTGCAACTGCTGGACTATTTTATTATCTGAACAGGAACTTGATTTTGATGTGGCATTAGATGAGGATAACTATTTGGCTGCTTTTCGTAATGAAGCGGGATATATTCCATGCTTATTAGAAGTTGAGGAAGCAAGGGTAATTTTAGAATTATTAAAAGAATTTGCAAATGGGATTAAAGAAGATCAAAATCGTAGTGAGTCTGATGAAATTATTGAAATATATGTTGAAGATGGTAAATTTAAGGAGAGTGCTATTTTTGTTCATGAACCACAAATTGACTTAAATCGCTATGATTTTGGCTATTTAGGTGAACATGAGCTTGAAACTAAGCGTGAAAATACAGAACGTTTATGTGTTGATGTTGTCTGTTTACCAATGACTAATACAGATAAAACCAATGAGTTAAATGTTTATGCCGTAATTGCCGGAGAAAGCGATTATTTAATTAAAAAAGTTGATTTTCCTAGTTTACAAATTATTGGTGAAGCTTTAATTGATGGATTGCTTGAATATGCTAATCGTTATGGTAAACCACAACGAATCGTAGTAAATAATTTAAATGTTCTTTTCTTAGTCTTGAATTTTATTAGTCAATATGATATTGATTATTTTGAAGATGAGATAACGCTAGAAATTGAAGGGGCGATAATGGATGCTTTTGGCCTTGAAACTGCTGATGAGGCATTTAATGATCCTTTTATTCAAGAATTGTTGGAGCAGTTAGATGGTAAAAGTGAAGAAGAAATTGAAGAAAAAATAAATGAGATATTAGCTAATATGGAGCTGCTAAACTAATCTTTGAGGGATAATAGTTTAGGGTTTGGAAATAATATAAGCATCATATTAGTAAAATTAGAATATTAGGTTTATACTAAAAGTGATTTAGGAGGCTGTGATGATGAATTGTATTAGAGAAGTAAATGAGAATGTTTATTGGATTGGCGGGAATGATCGTCGCTTAAGTTTATTTGAAAATATTTTTCCAATTCCAAGGGGAATTTCATATAATGCTTATGTTGTGTTAGATGAAAAGACCATTTTATTAGATACGGTTGATTGGTCGATTGGACACTTATTTTTTGATAATCTTGAAACAGCATTGCAAGGAAGAACATTGGATTATATTGTTATTAATCATATGGAGCCTGATCATTGTGCATGTTTAAAAGAAGTGATAAATCGTTATCCTGAAGTCGTGATTGTAGGAAATGCTAAAACATTTACAATGATTGATCAATTTTTTGGGATTGAGATCAATAAGTTAGTAGTTAAAGAGAATGATACTTTAACTACAGGAAAACACACTTTTACTTTTGTGATGGCACCACTCGTACATTGGCCAGAAGTAATGGTGACATACGATAGTTATGATAAAACATTATATAGTGCTGATGCTTTTGGAACATTTGGAGCATTAGACGGAGCTTTATTTAATGATGAAGTTGATTTTGAACATGAATGGCTTGATGATGCTAGGAGATATTATGCTAATATCGTTGGAAAATATGGACCACAAGTTCAAATGTTATTAAAAAAAGCTAGTAGTTTAGAAATTGCCACAATTTGTCCGCTTCATGGACCTGTATGGCGTAATAATATTGATTACATAGTTAGCAAATATGATTGTTGGTCTAAATATGAACCAGAAGAAAAAGGTGTTGTTTTAGCTTATGGTTCGATCTATGGTAATACTGAAAATGTAATGGAAATAATTGCTTCAAAATTGAAGCAAGCCGGGGTAAAAAATGTTAGAATGTATGACGTATCTAAAGTGCATGTTTCTAATTTAATTAGTGAAGTGTTCCATTATAGTCATTTGATTTTAGCAGCGCCAACATATAATAGTGGAATTTTTCCACCAATGGAAAACTTCCTTAGTGATATGATTGCTTTATCATTAAAGAAAAGAAGTGTAGCGTTATTAGAAAATGGAACATGGGGAGCATTATGCGCAAAACACATGCGTACTAAATTAGAGACGATGAAGGATATGGAAATCATCAACGAACCAATCACAATTAAATCAACTTTGAAAACTGAGCAAGTGGATGATATTGATAATTTAGTTACTACAATAGTTGCTTCAATTGGATAATAGAAAGCCGGTGATCATTATGATCAGGCTTTTTTATTTTCTAATAAGTTATATAATAAATATATAACTTATTAGAAGGAGAACAATTATGGATATAGATGGTCTAAGAAATATGATGTTTGTTTTTAAAACAAAATCAAAGAGGAATATAATTCAGTTATTTAATTTTCGAAGCTCAAAAGCAAATAATATTGATGAAACTCAAATTAAAGAAGTAAATGATTATTTATATATTCCGATAGATTTAAAGAATTGGCTTGATATTGATACAAACAAATGTTTGGAGAGAGTTTTAACAACGTTGTTGCATTTAACAGATCCTAAAAGTGGTAGACCTGGCGCATCAATAGCGACGATTGTGGCAGGATATGATGAAAATCATCAGTCAAATTTTATTTTTACAACTGATTATATTGATGGAAAGCATACTGTTATAGGTTATTACGAAAATGGTGATGAGGTTATTTATCGTGACAGTATTGTTTTAAGAGGAAAGAATTGTTTAGATAAGTATAATGATTTAAGTAGCAAATGGCAAATTAAATAAAAAGTAGACGTTGAAATAAATCTATATGGTTTATTTTAATGTCTACTTTATTTTATTAATAATTAGCTAATGATACTCTTTTTCTTTAAATGCGGTAATATCGCTAGAGATATAAAGGTATTGGATTTCTTCTGCATCAGCTTTAACAAACTCAAAACTAGTTTTAAACCAAACTGTTTTTGAATTAATATTAATTGATAGAATTTCGTAATAGTCTGTTTGTTGTTTGAAGGCTTTAATAATATTTTGTTCAAATATCTTAAAGGCATCACGATTAAAGTTATATTCAAATTCTTTATTATCAAGATATCGCTGATATTGTTCTTTATTATAACCATATTTAGAAATTAGACCATTAGTAATGATTGTATGTTTTACATTATTTTTTCTACAAGTTATTAAAACAATATCAACAGGAGAGTATTTCTCTAATAGCTGCATTTGATTACGTAATTCAATATTTTTAGTAACGTTAGTAACAACCCCTTGAAAAAATCTTGTGCCATTATATTCTAATACAGATGTCTGGTCAATTACCCAAATATATCCATCTTTAGCAAGCATCCGATATTCTAAGTCGAACGATTCATCTTGCTGAGATAAATTTTCAGTTGTACGAACTGCTTTAGCACGATCATCAGGATGAATCATATTTATAAATTTATCATTAAAAAGTTCTTTTATCTCTTGCCGGGTATAGTTGAAAAATTCTAAGAAGCGATTACTAATATGAATAAAATCATAATCAGGTGTATCGGCACAACGATGATAACCGCCAGGTAATTTATTATTCAAATAATAAAGCTCCTGATTTACTTTTTGTAGTGTTTCATTGTGTTTAGCTAGTTTTTGTTGAGCAGCAATGGTTTCTGAAATATCAATACAGGCACTGACAATCGCTAATCGTCCATCTTCTGTTTCAATAACTTTCCCTTTATCAAGCGTCCAGAACCAAGTACCATCTTTTTTAGGCATTCGATAAGTTGTAGTGTATTCTAATCCAGAATAGTAATTGGAACCAATATCTTTAGCTACTTGTTCACGATCATCAGGATGAATTGTATTAATAACCTGCTCCTTGATAGCTATTGCGAATTCTTCATAAGTTTCATAACCGAGTAATTTGACTAAGGCATCATTAGCGAAGAAAAGTGGAAAGCCATCTTCACAATAACCGCCAATCATGCCTCCGGGTGACATTTGAGAAAAAATGGAGGAAGCTAAGGCTTTATTTTCTTCAGCTAAATTCATAAAAGAATCATCGTTTTCTGAAATATGAACGGCAGCAGCTAGAGCTTTTTGAGAAGATTCTAACTGTTTTTCTTTTTTCTTTTGTTCAGTAATATCAGAAACCTGCGCATAATACAAATTCGAGTGATCTAGTTTTTTTAACAAAAATAAATAAATATTTAACCACTTATAAGTGCCCTTAGCAGTTAAGTAACGGATTTGTCCCTTCGTACCATTGATTAGGTGGACTGTAGCTTGTTCAAATAGGTCGAGAAAAATAGTTTGATCAGGCTCATAAATATTTTCTAATATTTTTAGTCGCTTTTCTTCAACATCAACGCCACTTTCATCAACAATTTTACAATAATTTTGATTAACGTTTAAAAGTTCTATATTATGACCATCAAATTCAAAAAATGCAATACCACCTAAAATATTATTTAACATGGCATCGCTCAATACATGATGATCAACTAAGGTCTTAATACTAATATAATTGATTTGCTTTGCCTGGATACCACGATAGTCAACCTTATCGTCATTTTTAATAATTGCTTCAAATTGTTTGCTAGTCATTGGTTTGTAAAAGTAATAGCCTTGAGCATATAGGCAGCCCAAATCTAAAAGAAGTTCAACTTGCTGGCTAGACTCGATTCCTTCAGCAATGACTCTAAGCCCCATTAATTTAGCCATATTGATGATTGCTTCTAAAATACCAATTCCTTTATCACTACTTTGCTCATTCATGTTTAAAAAATTCATATCAATTTTTAAAACATCGACATTAATATCTTTGAGCATATTGAGGGATGAATAACCACTGCCAAAATCGTCCATTGAAACTAAAAAACCTTCTTGTCGTAATTCTTTTATTATTGTTTTGACTTTATCATATTCTTCAACATAGGCGCTTTCAGTAATCTCAATTTCAATTAGATTATGATTAATTTGATATTTGTTTACTAAATCTTTGAAACATTTAACTACATCGAGAGTAAACATATCAATTCGTGAAACATTAACGGAAATAGGAATTGCCTTATGTCCATTATCGATCCATTTTCGAAGATGTTTATACACACAATCCCAAATATAATAATCCATTTTGCCAATTAGGCCATTTTTTTCAAGAATTGGAATAAACTCATTAGGAGGAATAATTCCTTTTTTAGGATGTTGCCAGCGAACCAGAGCTTCAGCCCCAACAATTTTTCCAGTTTGAATATTACATTTTGGCTGAGCATAAAAAGTAAATTCGTTGTTTTCAATAGCATTTTGAAAATCAAGGAGCAGTTTATGTTCTTCCTCCATTTGTAATTGCATTTTATCTTGATAGTAGGCAATTCGTTTAGCATAATTTCCTTTTATTGATGTAAGGGCGATGACTGCTCGGTCATAAATAGTTTGGGAAGGCATATTTCTATCATCAACGAGGCAAACTCCCAAGGCTGGATAAAACCCAATTTTATCTTGAAATTCTTCAATGTAGTGCATTAATTTGTCAAGAATCATTTTTGTATGATTATTATGATAAGGAATTAAAAGTGCAAAATCATCACCTAATAAATACCCGGCAATACCCCTTAATTGTTGACTGATTGTTTTAAGTTCTTTAGCAATTGCACGTAAGAATAGATCACCTGCTGCAATTCCATACCATTCATTAAATAGTTTGAAATGTTCAATATCGATAGCGACCATACAATATTGATGGGAAGTATCAGTTTTCAATAAATTATCAGCAATTTGAAAAAATGAATTTGTCTGATAAAGTCCAGTTAGTTCATTGAACTGTTTTTTATCAGGAAGCTGCTGAAAAGTTGGGGGTTCATTTATTTCTTGGATAAAACACATGATGATTTCATCATTCATTTGGGAATTTTCAATAGCTACAACGGTTTGTAAGACCCAACAGTATTTACCATCTGTTTTCTTTTTTCTGAAATAGCCTTTTAGAATTTGATGCTGATTAGAGCTAAACGTTTCATGAAGTTTTGGAAGATCCCAAAAGTTTAAAAAATTATCATGATCATCGGGGTGAATCATTTCTTCATCGATTATTTGATTGATCATTGTATTAATTTTTCCTTCAGTCGGAGGAATAATATATTTATTAGGAACATGATAAAGAATTTTATATAAGTTACGAGTGATATTTAGTTCAAATAATTCATCGTAAGCGTTAAGGTTAGTAAAATTGTAAAACAAGTTTTTATCTTCTTCTTGAATATCTCTTATCATGATCAGATTAACATCTTTATAATTTAACCAATCAATAATAGCACTATTGATTTCCTGCCATTGATTTATTTTGCGATTATAAAAAATAGGTCTTGTACTATTACTATTTAGCTGTAATGGACAATCATGACAAGGCTTTTTTTCGTCTCTAACTGCATGATAGCATAATTCACCAACTTTAACACATGGGAATTTTTGTAGAGCATTATCATTACAATACAAAATTTTATAATTTTTATCAATTATGTAAATATAGGTATCACCATCACCTTTTAACATGAAATCACCCCTTTTACCCTTAGTCTTATAATATTATTATAGGTGATTTGTTTTATCATAGCAATAAACGCAATAATTTAAATTTTAGACATCAGATTTTATGATTATTATAAATTTAACTAAAATATATGGTTTAAATATGATAGGATTAGAAAAAGGTGATGATTGAAATGTTAATAATTGAAAAATTAAACTTAAAAGAAAAGATGTCTGATGGTGAAGAAAGTATTGCAGCTTTTATCTTGACCTTAGGTAAGGAACTTCATAAATATTCAACTCGAAATATTGCCGAAGCAACTTTAACCTCACCAGCTACTGTAATTCGTTTGTGTAAGAAACTTGATTTTAAAGGTTTTGATGATTTTAAGGAACAATTTTTAAAAGAAATAAATTATCTTGATCAACAATATGGAAAGGTTGATGCTAATTTTCCTTTTAATCGTAATGATACGATGATGAAGACTGCTCATAAGATATCACATTTATATGAAGATACAGTAACAGATACTATGACATTGTTGCATCATGATGATCTTCAAAAAGCTTTACGGTTATTAAAAAATAGTAATTCTATTCATATTTTTTCTACAGGAACAGCTTTAAATTTAGCTGAGTCTTTTAAAGAAAAGATGTTGAAAATTGGTAAGAATGTAGTAATTTCAAATAATTTAAATTATCAATTGTATGAGGTTAGCTGTATTCCAAAAGGAGATATCGCCATTATTATTTCCTACTCGGGTGAAACGATCAATACAATTAAAATTGCTCAAACTTGTAAAAATAATAAGATTCCGATTATTGCAATCACTTCATTTGGTGAAAATACTCTTGCTAAGTTAGCATCATGTAAATTGACCATTTCAACAAAAGAAAGCTTATATCATAATCTTGGGGATTTTAGTACCCATCTTGCGACACATTTGATGTTGGATATTTTGTATTCAGTTTTCTTTCTTGAAGACTATGATCAAAATTATGATAATAAAATTAAGATTACAAAAGATTTAGAAGCGTTGCGTAGTTCGACTAATCCCATCATTAATGATGGGATTGAAAAATGAAACACTGTTTCATGAATTTTAATATTGAGATGATCTAAATTTAAACAGTGTTAAAATCTCTTTAATTTCTATATAGTAATGACCTCCTTATTGGTATATTAAGCTAGTAAGGAGGTTTTTTAATGAAAATAAAGGATAATTTTTTATGGGGTGGTGCTACTGCCGCAAATCAATATGAGGGAGCTTACCGTGAGGATGGTAAGGGACTAAGTATAGCTGATGTCGAAATGGGATCGAGTCACGGAGTTCCCCGTGAAATTCATGATAGGGTTCAATCAGGCTGTTATTATCCTAGTCATGAAGGAATTGATTTTTATCATCATTATCAAGAGGATATTGCCTTGTTTGCTAAAATGGGATTTAAGTGTTTTCGAATGTCGATCAATTGGCCCCGGATTTTTCCTAATGGGGATGAGTACGAACCTAATCAGGCTGGTTTAGAATTTTATGATCGTGTTTTTGCTGAACTAGCTAAATATCAAATTGAGCCAATCGTTACATTATCACATTATGAAACACCTCTCTATCTTGTTCAAAAATATGGATCATGGCGTAATCGAAAGTTAATTGATTTTTTTGAACGCTTTTGTGAAGTTATATTTACCAGATATCGAGAGCAAGTAAGATACTGGATGACATTCAATGAAATTAATGAGGTAATGAATCAAGAGATGCCTTATCATCAAGCAGGAATCATTTATCAGCCGGGAGAAAATCATGGTGATGTAAAGTTACAGGTTTCTCATCATTTGATGATTGCAAGTGCGAAAGCAGTAATTTTAGGACATCGAATTAATCCGGAATTTAAAATTGGATGTATGTTGCAGTATCCAATGACTTATGGAGCAACGTGTAGACCGCAAGACGAATTAGCAAAACGTCTTTCGATGCTGCCTAATTTTTATTATAGTGACGTAATGGTTAGGGGGCATTATACTAATACTTGCCGAGCTCAAGCAAAGAGATTAAATGGTAATTTTATAACGATAAAAGGGGATGAAGAAATTTTACAGGCTGGTAAAGTGGATTATATTGCAATTAGTTATTATTTTTCATCAATTGCTTCGTATTCAAAAGATTCAGAAATCAAAGTCACAAGGGATAATCCCTATTTATCAGTAAATGATTGGAACTGGCCAATTGATCCACTTGGCTTAAGATTATCGTTAAATGAATTATATGATCGCTATCAAGTACCACTTTTTGTTGTTGAAAATGGTTTAGGCGCAATCGATGAAATAGAAGAAGATGGAACAATCAATGATGATTATCGAATTGCTTATTTAGCTAGCCATATTGATGCATTGCGTGATGCTATCGAAATAGATGAAGTTGATGTCATTGGCTATACTTGTTGGGGTCCAATCGATATTATTTCAGTAGGTACTGGAGAGATGAAAAAACGCTACGGTTTTATATATGTGGATAAAGATGATCAGGGTATGGGAACATTAAAACGTAGTAAGAAGAAAAGTTTTGACTGGTATAAGCAAGTTATTGCTTCAAATGGTTATGACACTTCTTATAAGGGGATGAAAAATAATGAAACAAAATAGTTTACTATTAAAAAGGGGAATTGCTTTTCTAGTCGATTTGTATATTGGAGCATTATTGGGGTCACTGCCAATTTCAATAATATCATTAATAACGATAAAGCAGATGACACAAAATATCTTTTTATTAAATCATCAAATTGCCATCATAGCAGCATTGCTCAGTCTTTTATTACTCGGATTTTATTATTTATATATACCTTGCTGGATTTATTCGGGTCAGACTCTCGGAAAAAGACTAATGGATCTTAAGATTAATAATAAGGGAAAAAAATTTTTAGTTAAACGTCAATTATTTGTGCTCCTTATTTTAACTTCAGGAGGAAGGTTAGTTGCACAACTATTAAGTTTGCTTAGTGGTTATAGTTTAATTGAAATTAGTAATGATATCACAATGTATCTTTCGCTTATTTCAATAGGAATGCTGCTACTAAAAAAAGAAACTTTACAAGATCGTTTGTTTAAGACTACAGTCAAAGATATTTCAAATAAAAATATATTAATTAAAAACCATATTTAGGAGGATATTATGGATCGTTTTATGGATAAGATTGGTGATGCGATTGCACCAATTGCACAAAAAATGACAGCAAATCGATATTTAAGTGCAATTAAGGAAGGTTTTTTTGGATCAACTCCAATTTTAATTGCAGGGTCTATTTTCTTATTATTCACTAGTTTACCTTTCAATGGATATACTGAGTTTATGGAAAGCACCTTTGGTGCTGGGTGGATGGATTTTTTCTATTTGCCGTATCAAGTAAGTTTTAAATTAATGGCTATTTTCGTAGTTATTGGTATGGCTAAATCATTAGCTAATTATTATAAAGTAGATAGTAAATTAGCTATTGCATTATCTTTTGTTGGAATTTTATTATTGACACCAGTGATTGTTACTGTTGAAAATGTAAAGGGATTGCCGTTAGACAATTTTAGTGCGCAAGGTTTATTTGTTTGTATGATAGCAGCAGCTCTTGCAGTAGAGATTTATCGTTGGTGCGTACAAAAAGGATTTACTATTAAAATGCCAGATTCTGTGCCTCAAAATGTATCAAGTGCTTTTGCAGCAGTTATTCCTGCCTTTTTAATAATTTTATTATTTAATATTTTAAGAATGGGATTTGCAATGACTGATTTTGGTTCTGCCCAAACATTTGTTTTTACAATTTTGCAACAGCCATTGCAATCTTTGGGAGGAACTTTACCAGCCACGATCTTAGTCCTTTTAGTTGAAGCGGTGATCTGGTGTTTTGGATTACATGGTTCAAGTATTGTTTCATCTGTCATGAATCCAATTTGGTTTGCTCAATCAGCAGAAAATCTTGCTGCTTTCGAAGCTGGTCTAGCAATGCCGCATATTGTTAATTATCAATTTATTTCTTTTTTCGTTAAATTAGGTGGAGTAGGGGCAACTTTGAGTTTAACGTTATTATGCTTATTTAAAGCGAAATCTGATCAATATAGAGCTTTGGGAAAATTAGGAATAGGTGCATCTTTATTTAATATCAATGAACCAATTATTTTTGGGTTTCCAATCGTCTTAAATCCGATGATGATGATTCCCTTTATTTTAGCGAATGTATCAGTGGGGATAGTAACTTATTTAGCAATTTATTTAGGATTAGTGCCAATGATCAATGGAATCAATCTGCCATATACTATTCCAGCTGTAATTTCAGGGTTTATGATCAGTGGCTGGCAAGGGGCTTTATTACAAGTTGTTTTATTGCTTCTGACAGGGTTGATCTATTATCCATTTTTTAAAGCTCAGGATAAGCAGGCATTTATAGAAGAACAAGCTAAAAAAGAAGCATTACTTGACTAATGAGGTAATAAATAATGGATATTACTGTAGTTATCATTCAACTGATACAGTTATTTATTTTAATTGGGATTGGCTATCTTCTTGGCAAGACGTCACTATTTAGAGGGATGTTTGTACAACAATTAACTAATCTGGTCTTAAATCTCACAATGCCATGTATGATTTTATCATCAGTGATGAATTCAATAGATGCTCCAGCTTTACCTTTAAAAGATATTATTATTGCTATGTTCATTTTAGTTATTATTTTACCAGTAGCAGCATTTTTAATGATTAGACGAATTAAAACTAATCAAGGTTTATATTTGTTTATGATCATGTACCCTAATGTAGGCTTTATTGGTTTCCCATTAATGCAATCAATTTTTGGAAGTGAAGCAATTTTAGCTACAGCGATAATTAATATGGGTTTTAATTTATCATTATTTACATTAGGAATCGTTGCAATTAATTATGGTGAAAATAAGTTGACTTCATTTGACTTAAAAAAGATATTTTCACCAGGGGTAATATCGTCTATATTAGCTGTATTAATTTATACATTTAAGCTTACTTTCCCTTATGTTATAGTTGAACCCATTAATTCTATTGGTATGATGACTACTCCCTTAGCAATGTTAGTTATTGGGGCAACATTATCAGTATATCATTTAAAAGATATATTTAGTGATTATACAGTGTACTTATTTACATTATTAATTGATTTAATTATCCCGATATTGTTTTATCCAGTTATTTTATTGTTTATCAAAGATTCGATGATACGTGGAATTACATTGATTATTTTAGCAATGCCAGTAGCTAACGGAGCAGTATTATTTGCTCGAAGCAATGGTCAAGATGAATTTTTAGCTGCTAAGACAGTTTTTATATCAACGATGTTAGCAATATTCACAATACCTAGTCTAGTTTATATGTTTTTATTATAAGAGATTAGTCGTAACGATCCCGATATTGTTGAGGAGTACACTGGTAATATGCTTGAAATCTACGACAAAAAGAAGTCAAGTTATTGATCCCGATTTGGTGGGCTATTTCATAAATGGGCAGTTCATGATTTTGAAGTAAAATAGCGGCTTTTTTCATCCGTTCTTCATTAACGAGCTGTTTAAAAGTTTTTCCTGAAAATTGTTTGATTAATTTACTTGTATATGAGGGATCGTAACCAAAATCATGGCACATTTTATTAAGGCTCCCCTCATTATAATGGCTGTGGATATAATTTAAAATATCATCCATCAGTTGTTCATTTTTAAACATACTGACAGTTAGATTCGTATTATATTGAAATTTACGAACTAAATGAGTAATCAAAACCATAATAAAGTTATCAATCAGATCATCAGAACAAACAGCAGGTTCAAAGTGTTCACAAAGAATATTTTGGATACAGTTTGTAATTAGATGATCTTTTTTGGTATAGAAAAGTAAATAGTGATTATGATTAGTTTGGCTGTTCATTAATTCAATCATAAATTTAGAAATCAATTGGTCATTAGGAAGATGATTTATAAATTTTTTAGAAAAATAATTTTCATTTAAAACAATATTGACTCCAAGATCGTTTGCACTGGTTGGAGCAACACTATGGGGGACATGCTTATCAAAAATAATAACATCTCCAGCATTTAAGGTAACAGTATCATTTTCTACTGTTATAATCATTGTCCCTGAGTAAACATAGGTAATAACGATATAATGAAAAATATGCATTGGTACTCGTCCACTATTTCGTTGATGTAGAGAAATAATATGATTTTTGTTTTCAAATTCACGTTCATGATGAAAAATAAACAAAAAATCATTATTATAGGGAACCATTTTAAACTTTTCTTGAAAATGTTCGATTAATTTTTTGTCACTTGTATTAGTATAGGTAAGGGGTCCTTGTAATACTTTTTCTAATTCTTGATAGTTCATAATTTCAACTCCTTTTAATTAAGTATACTGTGTTTAGTCGAATTTTGATAGTCTATAAAGCGAAATATGACATTGTCGAAGCGCTTTCAACTACTTATAATGATAGTGTAATTAGTGATATGGCCAATCAATTACGAAAGTGGATATAAATATGAAAGGGGAACTCACTTTTATGGATAAATTACAAGAAATACTTGGTAAAGTATCAATTAAGTTAAGTGGTAACTTATATATTAATGCAATCAAAGATGGAATGTTGGCATATATGCCGTTTGCATTTATTGCCTCAATCTTTTTAATTATTGCTTTTTTTCCAATTCCAGCATTTACAGATTTTGTTTCTTCAATAACGGGATTAGAGGCTGCAGTATGGCAAGGTAAGTTAGCATTAGTTAATGATGCAAGTTTAGGAATTGGCGGTTTATTAGTTTTATTGTCGATTTCTCGTTCATTAGCAGATAAATTAGGAATTAATGGAATTCAAGTAACAATGACTTCTGTGGTGGCATTTATGTTACTTGTACCATTTGGTGCTAATGATACTGGTAATTTTATTAGTGTTACTTATTTAGGGGCACAAACAATTTTTTTATCTATTGTTATTTCAATCATTTCAGCTAAAGTTTATAAATTTATTAATGATAAAGGAATTAAAATTAAAATGCCTGCAGCGGTGCCACCGGCAGTAGCAGCACCATTTGAATCAATTATACCATCATTTGTAGTAATCTTTATTTTTTGGTTATTACGTTTGACTATTGATGCATTTGATGGTGGTAGTGCCTTAGCTGTTTTTAATTTTATTTTAGGTGTACCATTACAAAAAGTTGGTGGTTCGTTGATTGGAGTCGTTATTGTTAAAATGTTTTCACAATTGTTATGGTTTTTTGGAATTCATGGTGATTCGATTGTTAATGGTGTAATGACACCAATTTTCCAAGTACTACAAGATGCAAATAAAACTGTTTCAATGGCTGGAGGGACACCTGTTAATATTATTAACCAAAGTTTTTGGGATAGTTTTGCTGGAATTGGAATAGTAGGGGCTATTATTGCTATTGTGATAATTGCAAAAAGTAAACGTTATAAAGAAATGAAAAAAATTGCTGGTGTACCATATATATTTAATGTGGGAGAACCGACGTTATTTGGGATTCCTTTAATGATGAATGTAATTTATTTTATTCCATTTATTATTAGTAATGTAGTGTCTATTTTAATTTCATATGTTGCTTTTGCGACTGGCTTAGTGCCAGTTTGTACAGGATTGGCTCAAGTTCCATGGACAACACCATTAGTTATTAGTGGATATTTAGCAACGGGAAGTATTGCAGGATCAATTTTACAAATTGTTTGTCTGATTGTAGTGGTACTGATCTGGCTGCCGTTTGTGCGAATCGCTGATAATCAATTGATTAAAGAGGAAGCTGCTTTAGAAAATAAAGGAGGATCTGTACAAGAAACTATTTAGTTTTCTCGTACAGATAGAACTTTATATGGAAAAGTCAAATTATCAATTTCACGGCTATTGGATCAAAGGAACAGAGATTGATTATGGGCAAGAAGATAACGAATATTATTTAAAGCAGCCAAATCCGCTGATGAAAAAAGAGTTTGTTGTAAATGAAATCAACAGCAGTTATATCTATATAGGTATTTTAGGATATGCAATCGTGTATTTAAATGGACGTCGAATTAGTCAGGATGAGCTTAATTGTGATTGGACAAATTTTAAAAAGTGTGTCTATTATGATGTTTATGATGTAAGTCAATTTTTAAAGATTGGTACTAATATTCTTGAAGTAGAACTTGGTAACGGGATGTATAATCCAGCACCATTAAAATTATTTGGTAAGTACAATTTACGAAATAATTTAGCTGAAGTGGGGCAGCCACGATTTATCTTGGATTTAGTTAACGATGATAAAGTGATTTTAACTAGTGATTCAAGCTGGATTTTAGGAAATGGTAAACGCCTTTTTAATAATCTTTATCTTGGCGAAACGGTCGATAATAATTTAGAAGCAAATTATTATGCCCAAGTTCAAATAGATGATTGTAAACGTAATTTAGTTTTAAGCGAAATTCCTAAAATCAAGCGATGTGGTGATATATTACCACAATCATTCATTAATCAAAGTGATGGGATAATCGTTGATTTTGGTAAAATGATTTCAGGTTTTATTAATTTTGCTTGTACAGCCCATAAAAACCAAGAAATAGTATTGCAGTATAGTGAAGCCATGGTAGACAATCATTTAGTCTATTCTACTTGTTTAGCTGGGAGTGTAGGGGAGCGAATTGGTGAACATGTAATTGCCGGAGGGACCGGGGCTCCGGCAATAGCGATTCAAACAGATCGTCTTATTTGTAAGGAGGGGTATAATCAGTTTACAAATAAGTTTACGTATCATTCTTTTCGCTTTGTTCGGATTACTGGAATTGAATTGACCCAGTTGCAACAGATCTATGCAACGTATGTGCATACGGATTTAAAAAAAATTGCCAAAATTACAGTTGATAATCAAGAGTTACAACAATTATATGATGCTGCCACAAGAACTAAATTAAATAATGTTCATGGAACATTTGAGGATTGTGCTCGTGAGCGTTTAGGCTATGGGGGGGATATGGTAGCCCTTGCTACTTCAAATCTATATACTTTTGAGTTAGATAAATTATATAAAAAGATTATTAAAGATTTTCGATTTGAACAAACTGCCATGGGTGGAATTCCTGAAACTGCTCCATATATGGGAATTCAATCTAATGGTACAGCAAAAGGAGAGGGACCGATTTTATGGCAATTAGTTTATCCATATCTTGTCTATAAACATTATCAGTATTATGGTGATTTGAGTTTACTCAAGCAAGAATACCCATACTTAAAAAAACAATTGGATTATTTGCTAGATTATAATTTGAATAAACTAGTTGAGTGTTGTTTAGGGGATCATGGGAGTATTTTAATTGCTGGTCAATTTCGCAAACCAACACCGGATAAACTTCTATTAGGTTACTGCACGGTACTATTATTTTTACGCTATAATATTTTAATTTATCAAGCGATTAAAAAAGATACTGTTTTTTATCAACAGCGATATCAAGAACTCAAGATACTTACGATAAATAAGTTTAAAAATTCTGATGGTAGTTTTGGTGAAGGAAGTCAAAGTGGTTATGCTTTTGCAATTGAATTAGGGCTGGATGATCCTAAAAAATTATGTGCTTTATTTGTAGAGAAAGTAAAAAAGGATGATTATGTCTTTAATAGTGGTATTTTTGCGATGGCTCTAAGTTATGAAATTTTATCTAAATACGGATATGATGAGGTAATCGAAAACTGGTTATTGCGTAAAGAGGCACCAAGTTATCAACAAATGCTTAAAAGTGGTAATCAGGTTTTAGCAGAATTATTTGTTGGTGAACATTTATCATTGAATCATGCAATGTTTGCAAGCTATCAACAATGGTATTATCAAGGATTGGCAGGTATAAAGATTACTGATCAGGCAGTTGGATTTGATCATATAGTATTTAATCCCTATTTTTCCAAAAAAGTAAATGATTTTACTTGTCAACTTGATACTAAACAAGGACAGATTACTTCTTCTTGGCATCGATGTGGTCATGAAATTAATTGGGAATTAGTAGTTCCGGTAAAAAAAGTAAACTATCAAATTAAAATTAATAATAGATATCAAGAGATAAAAAGGATTAGTAAAAATAACCAGATTATCATTAAGTTAATTGACAGCGTATAAATTAAAAGTAATCAGAGATGTTTTTTAAAGAACAAATCTTTAGATGAAATCAAAAGTTTGTTAATAAAATTAAAAAGATAGAAATTTTGAAATTAACCTCACTATTTTTCTATCTTTTTTTGTTTCTGTTACGATATTCTTTTGGTAAACAATAATAGGTTTCTTTAAATTTTTTATAGAAGAAACTTAGATTTTGATAACCACACTCATGAGCTATTTGGTCAATTGAATAACTACTATTGAGCAGCAGTTTTGATGCGTATTGCATTTTTAATTTAATAATTAATTCTTTGTAAGAATAATTGAAATTCTTTTTCAATAATGTTGTTAGATAACAAGGATTGATGTTTAAATACTTAGCTGTTGAATCGAGGCTGCAAGTAAGGAAATTTTTTTCTAAATATTGTAATGCTAAAATGATGATTGTACTGGATTTAGTAATGGATTCTAAGTTGATAGAGGTATCTAGAGTATTGATCATTTCTAAGATAATTAAGACAAAAAGACTTTTTTTTATTTCGGTTGAATTTAAGGTTGGATAAAAGTATTCATAGATAAATTCAAGAATAAACATTTGCAATCGTTGATTATTTTCTGTATTAAAGATCAAGTAATTTAAATCTGTGTTATCTTGATTAATTGCATTAATGAAAAATGATGTAATTAAGTTATTATCAGTTAATTTAGAAAAGAAACTATTATTTAGATAATCTTTTTTGATAATGAAATTAATCAAAATATCATTTTCATCAGTATAGCCAATTGCATGTGGCGTTCTGGTATCAATTAAAGTCATTTGTCCTTTTTTTAAAATAACTTCATGCCCATCGATAATTTGGCTGCAGCTTCCAGAGTACATATAATTTATTTCAATATGATCGTGGTCGTGAGTTGGAACATCATCAAAGCGTTGATTTTTATAGACTATAATAGTATCGGAGTCTGGCACATTATCGGTATTAAATTGATAGATATTATTGATTAAACGATATTTACCTTTAGTTGCATATTGAGTTGCAAATCCATTTTTATGTTTGATTTCTGTTCGACTATATGTTCTTAAAAAATGATCTAATTTAAAACTATCCATCGTTTTCCTCCTTATCTTTTTTATTATATCACTAAAACTAAAGTTTCGTCAGTAAATTACTAAATAGACGTTATAGTATCTTATTTTTATATTGTTAGAATATAAAGTATAGATATGATAGCGTTTACTAATAGAGGTGATGAAATGATCAGAGAAGATATTATGGAACGATTAGTTTGTTTTAGTGATGAAGAAATTAATAATTTAAATGGTTTTGTAGGAATTGATAAAAGTATTTTTATAAGTGAACAGTCAAATGTAGTTGATGCTGATAAATTATTAAAAGCTAATCAGCAGTTTGCTGTTCGCAAACATGCACGTTTTTGTGAATATCCAAAGCATCGTCATAATTATTTAGAGTTTATGTATGTTTATGGTGGTGAAATGGTTACTATAATTGATGATCAAGAGATTGTGATTAAACAAGGAGAATTATTATTACTAAATCAAAATATTGAACATGCAATTAAATACACTAATGAAAATGACATTATTTTTAATTTTATTATTAAACCAGAGTTTCTTGAATTTTTATCAGGTATGGCAGAAGAACAAAACGAGGTTTTTAGCTTTATTTTTGATGCTTTGTATTCATATGATAATAAGGGTGAATATTTAATTTTTAAGGTTAGTAATAATGAAATTGTCCGTAATCATATTGAGGCAATCATAACTAATATATACCAGCAACAATTAAATCATAGTTTTACATTAAAATTATTAGTGGGATTATTGTTGACAGAATTGATGAATAATCCACACTTGATTGAGACATACGAGAGTAATAATTATAATAAACTAGTTGTTATCTCTATTTTAAAATATATTACACTTAATTACCAAGAAGGATCGTTATCAGTGTTAGCTAAACAGATTCATCAGCCAGATTATAAGATTTGTAAGTTGATCAAAGAACATACGGGCTCTACTTTTAAACAGTTGATTCAAGAAGAACGTTTAAAAGCAGCGGCCAATCTTTTAAAGACTACCAGTTTGCCAATTGTTGAAATAATGCAGGAAGTTGGCTATGAAAATATTACGTACTTCTATAAAATTTTTAAGGAAAAATTTAAAATAACACCTAGTATTTATCGTAATCACAATCTTCGCTAAGCAAAATAGGATAATATCATTGCCAAGATTAGATATTATTTGTAACCGTTTAACTTGCTATTATGAATATGTCGAAAATAAGACAAGTAAAAATATTTTAAAGAGGAGATGTAGTTATGGCTAAAAAAGTAGATTACACGCAGTTAGCTAAAGAGGTAATCAGAGCAGTTGGGGGAAAAGAAAATATTAATGGTGTTACTAATTGTATGACCCGTTTAAGATTTGTATTAAAAGATGATAGTATACCAAATAGTGAAGAAGTCAAGCTAATTAAGGATGTAAAAGGAGTTATGAATAAGGGAGGTCAATATCAGGTGATTATTGGTACCCATGTTAATGAGGTAATTAAATTTGTTAATCAAGAACTAGGCTTTAAGGGTGATGAAAAAGCAACTGAGGATAAAGTTGAAGAAAAAGGCAATTTGTTTAATCGTTTTTTCAAAGTAATCAGTGGATGTATTATGCCAATGATAGGGCCAATGGTTGCAGGGGGGATTATCAAAGGAATATTGACGATTTGTGTAACCCTTGGCTGGATGACAAAAACTGATGGAAATTATTTGACCTTATATGCGGCAGCGGATGCATTATTATATTTTATGCCAATCATTGTTGGTTTTTCGGCTGGTAAGGTATTTAAATGTAATCCTTATGTAACAGCGACAATTGGTGCAGCACTGTTATATCCGGATTTAGTAAATGCTTTAGCAGGGGATACAGCACATCATTTTATGGGCTTAACAATTACAAATATGTCTTATAGTCAAACCTTATTACCAATTATTTTAGCTTCGTTTATTGCTGCAAAAATAGAATATTTTGCTAAAAAAATTATTCCGACAATGTTGCAATTAATGATTGTGCCTGTAATAGTTTTAATGATCACAGTACCGCTTAGCTGGCTAGCTATTGGTCCAGTCATGAATACAGTTTCTAGCTGGTTATCAACTGCGGTAGTATCGATATTTGGATTTAGTCCAATATTAGGAGGAATTTTGTTTGGTGCTTTTTGGCAGTTAATGGTTTTATTAGGATTACACAGTGCTTTTATTCCAGTATTATTAAATAATTTATTTACAATGGGCTATGATCCAATCAATGCAATCTTAGGATTGACAGTTTGGGCTTTAGCTGGCGTTTCTTTAGGATATGCAATTAAGATGAAAGATCCTGAGAAACGCTCATTAGGATTTGGAAATATGGCATCATGTTTATGTGGAGTGACAGAACCAACAATCTACTCTATCGCTTTACCACAAATCAAATGTTTTGTAGCAGCATGGATTGGTGGGGGAATTGCCGGTGGAATCTTAGGAGCTTTAGGTGGAAAAATGTATTCACTTGGTGGTGATGGTTTATTTAGAATTCCAGCGATGATCAATCCTAACGGAATTGATGTTAGTTTTTATGGTTTTATTATTACGGCTTTGATTGCATTGGTAGTATCAGCAATAATTACTTATTTTGCTGCTGATCCTGAAAAATAAATAATTAATCTTCTGTTTCCTAGAAGATTAGTTCTATGAGGAGAAAAAATGTTTAGATTTAAAAAAAAGAAACAACAAATTGAAATAAAAGCTCCGGTGGTTGGAAAAAGTGTCTCAATTGAATCAGTTCCTGATGATACTTTTGCAACTAAATTAATGGGAGAAGGCGTTGCATTTAAATTTAGTGGTAGTGATATTTGTGCACCGGTTACAGGTGAGTTGATTCTAGTTGCAGATACTTTACATGCATTTGGCATTCGTGACACACATGGTGTTGAAATCTTGGTACATATTGGTCTAGAAACGGTTACTCTAAATGGTGCTGGTTTTATTAAAATAAAAGAGATTGGGCAAAAAGTATTTGAAGGTGAGCCGATTATTAAAGTTGACCAGACGTATATGTTAAAAAGTGGACTTAATATGATTACAATGATGGTAGTTACAAATTCTAGTGACTATCAAATCAGCTTAGATAATCTTGAAAGTAATGTTGATTTAGATAGTGTTATGATTAGATGTATAGCTAATTAAGGAGGAATTTATGAGAGTAGTAGAAAAAAATTTAAATAGTTCCAGCTATCATAATTTATTTCCTTTTTTTTGGCAACATGGGGAATCTAATAATAAAATTGACGAATATATTACCAAAATGAAAGAGCAGGGAATTAATGACTTTTGTATTGAATCAAGACCTCATCCAGCATTTTTAGAAAAAGGCTGGTGGCAATCTTTAGATTTTATTATTGAAAAGGCTAAAGAGAATGATATGAAGATATGGATCTTAGACGATGCTAGATTTCCAACAGGTTATGCCAATGGTAAAGTACCAGAAGCATTGAGGAAAAGATACTTAAATTATCGTCGTTATGATATAGCGGGGAATCAAAAGTTTGCGCAGCTTAATTTGAAACCGATTGTTGATATGCGTACTTTTATGAATAATAAAAGGCACCAGCAGGATCAAATTTTTAGAGTTGTTTTAGCAAAAAATGATATTTCTGTAAAAGATGGTTTTAATGAAACTGATTTGATTGATATAACAAATCAGGTTAAGGATAATGTGTTGACTGTATCATTAGAAAATAATGTTAATTATAGTATTTTTGTTTTATATGTAACAATGGTAGGAGATGAAGCGGTTACGGAAGAATACTTAGATCCGATGAAAAAAGAGGCCACTCAAGTATTGATTGATGAAGTATATCAAAAGCATTATGATCATTATTATCATGAGTTTGGTAAAACTATCGTTGGTTTTTTTTCTGATGAACCCCGTTTTGGTAATACTAAAGGACCTAACGCTTCAATTGGTCGTTATAATATGCCTTTGCCATGGAATGAAAATGTTTTAATGAAGTTAAAGGAGATAGATTTTGATTTAAATAACCTTGTTTTATTATTTCAAGGGATGAGCAGTACAGCTAATATGGTACGCTATGCTTATATGAATATCATTTCTAATTTGTATAGTGAAAATTTTAGTCAGGTTATAGGAAACTGGTGTAAAGAAAAAGAAATTGACTATGTTGGACATGTAATTGAAGATAATAATGCTCATAGCCGTTTAGGTTATGGGGCAGGTCACTATTTCCGGAGCATTGCTGGTCAAACAATGGCGGGGATCGATATTATCGGAGGACAGATTGTTCCTGGAATGGATTATCATCACACAGCTTTTTCGACTGGTGGCAGTGATGGAGAATTTTATCATTATGCACTGTGTAAATTAGGTGCTTCTGCAGCAAAATTAGATAAAAATAAAAATGGTCGTTTGATGTGCGAGGCATTTGGAGCTTATGGCTGGGTTGAAGGATTGAAAATGATGAAGTGGATAACTGATCATATGATTAGTCATGGAGTTAATTTAATTGTGCCACATGCATTTGACCCTAAGGAATTTCCTGATTGGGATTGTCCACCGCATTTTTATGCACATGGAAATAATCCACAATATCCATATTTTCATTATTTTGCTAACTATGCTAACCGATTATGTAATTTAATGAGTGATGGACATCAAATCTGTAAAGTTGGAGTTTTATATCATGCTTTTGCAGAATGGTCTGGGGACTATATGTTAATTCAAAAAGTATTAAAAGTTTTACAACAAAATCAAATTGATTGCAATGTTATTAGTGAAGATTATTTGATGGAAGCGATGATTAAAGAAGATGTTTATCAAATCAATGGCTATGATTTTGAAGTCTTAGTAGTTCCGTATGCTAAAAGATTACCAGATTGTTTATTACAGACAATCAAGCGCTTAAAAAGTAAAGTTATTTTTATTGATGCTTTTCCTGAAGATGAGGAAGTTGAAGGTGCACTAGTGCTGTCACTTCAAGAATTACCTAGAGAACTAAATGATTACTCAGAAATTTTAATTGATCATATGGAAGAGAAACTAGTTTTTTATCATTATCAACATGATGATGGTGATATATATATGTTTAATAATGAAAGTATTTATTCTGATATTAATAGTCAGATAATGCTTAAAACAGACCAATCATTAATGATATATGATGCCTTTAGTAATCAAACTTATAAATTTGCTAGTAAAATTGAAGGGCAGCAACAGATTTTTAATCTGCATTTAGCACCATATCAATCGCTTATTTTAGTAAGTGGTAAGAGTAATGATTTGATACCAGCGAAAAAAAGTGAGTTAGGAAATGTAAATGATGTTGAGATTTCTTTAAGAGCATTTAACGAAACTAAATATCGAGTAAATTTTAAAGCTGATTTAAACACTAATTTAATGAATCGTTATCCGTGTTTTTCGGGTGCTGTCAAGTATCATTTTAGATATTCATTTATAACTAAAGATGTTTTATTAGAAATTAGTGAAGCATATGAAATTGTTGAAGTAATCGTTAATGGAAAGTTAGCGGGAGTCAAAATAGCTCCAGAATATTTATTTGATATAAGTGAATATCTTGAAATTGGTGAAAACTCGTTTGAAATAATTGTTATCAACACATTAGCTCGTAATCAGCATGATGCAATGTCACAGTTTTTGGCACTTGAACCAATGGGAATCACGGGAACAC
Organism: Erysipelatoclostridium sp. MSK.7.34; assembly: GCF_019041935.1. NCBI lineage: Bacteria > Bacillati > Bacillota > Erysipelotrichia > Erysipelotrichales > Coprobacillaceae > Thomasclavelia > Erysipelatoclostridium sp. MSK.7.34. The sequence goes on along the minus strand of NZ_JAHPYJ010000002.1, from coordinate 117,394 downwards.
TCAAGTTCTATACGAAAAATGTTGACGATGAGGTTATTGTAAATAGAGATAAAAACTTAATTTAATTTCAAATTACATTCATTAATGTTAACAACAGTAATTTTTATAGAAAGGTAATTTGGCCTTTCTATTTTATTTTGCAAATAAAGACACTTTTTTAGACAAGTATCGTCCTTAAAATGAGGACAGGTTAAATTTATAATATGGGTGTAATAGAGGAGGAAAGTATAAGATGGAATACTATTTGGCAGTAGATATTGGTGCTTCGAGCGGAAGACATATTTTAGGAAGTTATCAAAATGGTAAACTTGTTTTGGAAGAAATACATCGTTTTGAAAATAATATTAGAGTGATTGATGAGCATTTATCTTGGGATGTTGATTATTTGTTTCATGAAATCATTGCGGGAATGAAAAAATGCAAAGAATTAGATAAAATACCACTTAGTATGGCAATTGATACTTGGGCAGTTGATTATATCTTTTTAGATAGGCATGGTAAACGAATTGGCAATGCTATTTCTTATCGTGATCACCGTACTGACAATATTGATCAAGAAGTCTATAAAATAGTTTCGGCGGAAGAACTGTATGAGCGAACAGGAATTCAAAAACAGTTATTTAATACACTTTATCAATTAATGGCTGTAAAAAAGTATACGCCTGAAATTTTAACCCAAGTTTCTTCGATGCTGATGATTCCTGATTACTTTAGTTACTTGTTAACAGGTAGGCAGGTTTGTGAATATACTAATGCCTCGACTACTCAATTAGTGAGTTCAAATACTAGAAATTGGGATCGTGAATTAATCGAACAGCTAGGATATCCACAAACTATGTTTAAAGAAATCATTGAACCAGGCACCATAATAGGTAATTTAACAGATATTGTTCAAGAAAGTGTAGGTTTTGATACAAAAGTTATTGCCACAGCCAGTCACGATACTGCTTCAGCAGTAGTAAGCGTTCCAGCTCTTCGAGAAGATTTTATTTATATTTCCTCAGGAACATGGTCGTTAATGGGAATGGAACGAAATATTGCAGATTGTTCATTGGAGAGTATGCAAGCTAATTTTACAAACGAAGGTGGTTATAATCATCGTTTTAGATATTTAAAAAACATTATGGGACTTTGGATGATTCAATCATTGCGTCGTGAGCTAGAAGAAACGTTAAGTTTTAATGAGCTTTGCCAGATGGCAAAAGCCAATCAAAATTTTCCTTCACGTGTAGATGTAAATGATTGCTGTTTTTTATCACCAGATTCAATGATTAAAGCAATCCAAGATTATTGTCAAAATTCTAATCAGCCGATACCTAAAACTGCTGGAGAACTGGCAAATGTGATTTATCAGAGTCTTGCAATAAGTTATGCAGCTACAATTGAAGAAATTGAAATGCTAACAAGAAAAAAATATGAAGCAATCTATATTGTTGGTGGTGGCGGGAATGCTGAGTATTTAAATGAATTAACAGCAAAAGCTACTGGTAAAGTAATTTATACGGGACCGGTAGAAGCAACTGCAACTGGTAATATAGTTGTTCAAATGCTTAATAATCAAGTTTTTGCTTCACTTGTTGAAGCACGTAAATGTATTAAAAATTCGTTTGAAATTAAAAAGTATAAGGAGGAAAAATAAAAATGAATGTAGTTGAAAGATATAAAAGTGCTAGAGAAATTTATAAAAAAGTTGGTGTTGATACCGATTTAGCAATAAGAAAATTACTTAATTTTCCCATTTCTATGCATTGTTGGCAAGGTGATGATGTAGTTGGATTTGATGGAGCGGGGACGTTGTCGGGAGGCATTCAAACAACCGGTAATTATCCAGGAAAGGCTAGAACGCCCGAAGAACTAATGGCTGATATTGATAAAGTATTATCATTAGTCCCAGGTAAACATAGAATTAATCTTCATGCGAGTTATGCCATTTTTGAAAATGGTGAAGTGGTAGATCGTGATCAAATCGAACCTAAGCATTTTATTAAATGGGTAGAGTTTGCCAAAGAAAGAGGATTGGGGCTAGATTTTAATCCAACGATTTTTTCTCATCCTAAAGCTGAGGGTCTAACATTATCTAATCCGGATAAAGAAATTCGTGAATTTTGGATCAGACATTGTAAGGCTTGTATTCGTATTTCTGAATATTTTGCTAAAGAATTAAATAGCCCATGTCTAATGAATATTTGGATTCCTGATGGATTAAAAGATATTCCCGCTGATCGTTTAGGACCACGGCAACATTTTATGGAATCATTAGATGAAATTTTATCAATTGATTATGATAAAGAAAAAGTATTGGTTTGTTTAGAATCAAAAGTATTTGGAATTGGGATGGAATCGTATACTGTTGGGTCTAGTGAATTTACGATTAATTATGCTCAAACAAGAGGAATCTTGCCACTGATGGATAATGGACATTATCATCCTACTGAAGTAGTATCTGATAAACTATCTGCAATGTTGTTATTTAATCAAAAAGTAGCTTTGCATGTAACTAGACCAGTTCGCTGGGATAGTGATCATGTTGTATTATTTGATGATGAAACAAAAGAGATTGCTAAAGAAATTGTTCGTAACGATGCCTTAGATCGAGTATTAGTTGGTTTAGATTTTTTTGATGCAAGCATCAATCGTATTAGTGCTTGGACAGTAGGAATGAGAAATATGCAAAAAGCTTTATTAAATGCCTTATTAATCCCATTTGATGATTTGAAAAAAATGCAGTCTGAAGGTGATTTTACAAAAATCATGGCGCTACAAGAAGAATTGAAATTATACCCATTGGGTGATGTATGGAACTATATTTGTAAAATTACTCAAGTACCTGAAGGTCTAGAGTGGTTTAAAGAAATTAAAAAATATGAACATGAAGTTTTAGTAAATAGAAAATAGGAGTAAAATAATGGAAATCTTAAAAACACAATTTATTCAAGGTTTTATGAGAATGTGCAGCGACGGCTATAAGTTAGGCTGGCATGAGCGAAATGGTGGAAATCTTACCTATCGAATTAAAGTAGGTGAAATCGCTTTAATAAGAGAAGGGTTAGATGAAACAACTGAGGATTATCCGATTGGGACGAGTGTTCCAGCTTTAGCTAATGAATATTTTTTAGTAACTGGTTCAGGTAAATTTTTTAGAAATGTTGATATTGATCCATTAGATAGTATAGGTATTATTAAAATTGATACTCGTGGTGAGAATTATAAGATTTGTTGGGGACTTATTAATGGTGGAAAACCAACTAGCGAATTGCCATCACACTTAATGAATCATGAAGTAAAAAAATTAAAGAATGAAAATTATCGTGTCATTTATCATTGTCATGCTACTAATGTAATTGCTTTAACATTTATTTTACCATTAAAAGATGAGATATTTACTCGGGAGTTATGGGAAATGGCGACTGAATGTCCAGTTGTTTTTCCTGATGGTGTAGGGGTAGTCCCTTGGATGGTTCCTGGAGGTCGTGATATTGCCATCGCAACATCTGAATTAATGAAAAAATATGACGTGGCAATCTGGGCTCATCATGGTATCTTTTGTGCAGGAAGCGACTTTGATATTACTTTCGGTCTTGCTCATACAGTTGAAAAATCAGCTGCAATTTTAGTCAAAATGTTATCGATGTCATCAACTAAATTACAGACTATCTCACCAGCTAATTTTAGATTGTTAGCTAAAGATTTTAATGTTGTTCTACCAGAAAAATTTTTATTTGATAAATAAAATATTGTCTTGATTAACTATGTGTTTTTTGACCAACAATCAAAAATATCTCCAGTTATTTATCATTGATTAAAACCTCTCTTTTAATGCTGGTGGTTAATCATGTTTGAAAATAAAGATTATTTAATTAATAATTTAAATAATCTTTATTTTAGTTTAAATCGATTGCGTTTTAGAATTTACAAAGTTATCATAAATAAAAGGGGGAAGATAAATATGAATCAAAGCCTTTTGGAACAGCTGAAAATAATAACTGCTGAAGAACAGGCAATCTTAAATAATAAAGTAAATATTCAAAAATCAATTTATACTGGTAATGATCAGTTTATTGTTGAAAGTAAAAAAATGCTGGATAAACAAACTTTGATTTCAGTTAGAACCCATACTCGTTTTGCTGACTTCCCCTTGCATCGTCATAACTATATCGAAATGATGTATGTATGCCAAGGCTCAATTACTCATATTATTGATAATAAAAAAGTAGTTTTACGACAAGGAGAAATCTTATTATTGAATCAGCATTCTTGGCATGAAATAAAAAAAGCTTCAGCTGATGACATTGCTATTAATTTAATGATTTTGCCAGAGTTTTTTGATATGGTTTATACAATGATTGGATATAATAATATTATTGGTGATTTTTTAATAAATATTTTAAAACAAGATGAATGTCGTGGCGAATATTTACTGTTTAAAGTTGCTGATATTCTTCAAATTCAAAATCTAATGGAAAATATAATCTATTCATTATTGCAGAGTGAATCTGAATTTCGTCACGAACATCAAATTACAATGGGATTATTATTTTTATACTTGACTAAATATATTGCTCGAACAAAGAAAGGGACGACCAAGGAATTTGAAGAACTTTTAGTAGAGACAGTTGTTGATTATATTACCGATAATTACAAACATGCGACTTTGAATGAAATTGCACAAATTCTAAATCAGCCAGTTTATGCTTTAAGCAAGCTAATCAAACAACAAACTCAACGGAATTTTAAAGAATTATTGCAAAGTCGTAAATTTTATCGTGCTGAAGAACTATTGAGGGATACAAAACTATCAATCAATGACATTATCACAGCTGTAGGATACGAGAATAATAGTTATTTTTTTAAAAGATTTAAAGCAAAATATAAAATGACGCCAACTGCATATCGAAAAAAAATGAAATTGTGATTTTTAATATAATTATAAAAGCTATGACTCATGTCAAAATAACCGGTCATAGTTTTTATTTTAAACATGGGCTAATAATTGTTCAATTCGTTCTCCTTGACAAAAACGTCTTTTTAATTCTTGTGTGCATTTTTTATATCGGTCAAAAGTACAGAGGGTTTGGGGAACATGGCTATATACTTTCCAATATCCAATATATTTATAATCAGCACCGTTGATAAACCCTTTAACATCAGTCAAAGGGTACCCCAAAAACAAACCGATTTCATGAGGAAATTCACTACTATTCATTCTAATCTTTAGCCAATTTATTAGACTGTCGATATCTTGATAAGGGTAATGATAATTATTTAGAACAGCTCTAAATTTATGGTTATTAAAAAGGTTATTTAATTTTTCTTTTTGATAAACATAAATCATTTTTGAATTATTATTTTCATGAATAATCGAAATGTATATTCCTCTTTGATTGCATAGTTGGTTGTAATAATTTAAACACTCTTCTAATTCATTGAACTCATTGCTAATATTAAAAATATTTCCAGCTTTCATTTTTAATAAAGTAGGACTACAAAAAGTAACAAGTTTAGATTCAAATAATAATGCAGTTGATGGCATATAATCACTCCTTTTACATAGTTAGCAATGACTAACTATGTAAAAGATATCATAAATATAAGGTGATTTCAATTGTTTTTGTAAGAAGCTTGTTAATGGAGTTAAAATTATTATTAAGTTTAAATAATTAAAATTATAAGATTAAATTTCTTTATTTGAAAATAAATATTGACTCATTAATTTGACGGAGAATACACCTAAGTATATACTAAGAGTGGATTAAAAATTAACTTAAGGAGAAAATTAAGATGATATATACAGTAACGTTAAACCCAGCAATTGATTATGTAATTAAAGTAGATAATTTTGAAACCGGAATTGTCAATAGAACAAAACAAGAAAACATGTTTTTTGGTGGTAAAGGAATTAATGTTTCTAACGTTTTAAAAACTTTAGGTGAAAAAAGTACGGCGTTAGGATTTATCGCAGGATTTACTGGCAAAGCAATCAAAGAGGGATTAGAAGCTAAAGGATTAAAAACTGATTTTGTTGAAGTTGCCGGATTATCAAGAATCAACGTGAAGATGAAATCTGATAATGAAACTGAAATTAATGGGATGGGACCACAAATTAAAGATGCACAAGTTCAAGCATTATTAGGTAAGTTAGATAATTTAAAAGATGGTGATATTCTAGTTTTATCTGGAAGTATTCCAGGCAGTATGCCGGATGATATATATGAAAAAATTATGGAATATGTAAAATCAAAAAATGTTTTGATCGTAGTCGATGCAACTAATAATTTATTGATGAACTGTCTAAAGCATCATCCATTTTTGATTAAGCCAAATAATCATGAATTAGCTGAAATTTTTAATGTTGAAATTAAAAATAAAGAAGATGTCGTTGTTTATGCTAAGAAATTACAAACAATGGGAGCTAAAAATGTGTTAGTTTCGATGGCCGGAGATGGAGCAGTATTAGTCGATCAAAATAATGATGTACATATAACATCTGCTCCTAAAGGTGAGGTTAAAAATTCAGTTGGGGCGGGTGATAGTATGGTCGCTGGATTTATTTACGGTTATATTAAGACAAATGATTTCAAAACGGCTTTAAAACAGGCTACAGCTACTGGTAGTGCAACTGCATTCAGTGAAGATTTGGCATCAAAAGAAAAAATAGATGAATTATTAAAAACAATAAGTGAGGATGAATAATGAAAATTACAGATTTATTATGTCTGCAGGGAATTGATATGAATGGGGAAGTTGCTAATAAAGAAGAAGCGATCGATCACTTAGTTGATTTAATGGTGGGTACTGGAAATATTAGTGATAAACTAGCCTTTAAAAAAGGTATTTTAGCTCGCGAAGCTCAAAGTACAACGGGAATTGGAGAAGGAATTGCAATCCCGCATGCCCAAGTAGCAGCAGTAAAAAAACCTGGACTAGCAGTAATGATAGTTAAAGATGGTGTGGATTATCAATCATTAGATAGTCAACCAGCACGGTTGTTTTTTATGATTGCAGCCCCAGTTGATGGTGGTAACATTCATTTGGAAACATTAGCAAGATTATCCGGGATGTTAATGGATAATGATTTTAAAGAAAATTTAATTAATGCTAGTGATGCAGTGGAATTTTTAAGATTAATTGATGATAAAGAAAATGAAATAGTGAAAGTAAAAGAAGAAACTGACGGTACTAATTATGAAGTTTTAGCAGTTACCGCATGTCCTACTGGAATTGCTCATACTTTTATGGCAGCAGAAAGTTTAGAAGCAAAAGCTAAAGAAATGAACATATTATTTAAAGTAGAGACAAATGGGGCAACAGGGCCTAAAAATGTTCTTACGGCTGAAGAAATCAGTAAGGCACGATGTATTATTGTGGCAGCAGATAAACAAGTGGAGATGTCACGTTTTGATGGTCGGCCTGTAATTATAACTAAAGTAGCTGATGGAATTAATAAAGCAGAGGAGTTATTGTCGCAAGCAATAAATGGTAATGTAGAAATTTATCATCATCAAGGAGATAAAGTGGTTAGTAGTTCTGCCAATGAGGGAATTTGGCGAAAATTATATACCCAATTGACAGATGCTTTAAGTAAAATATTGCCAATCATTATTGGATCGGGAGCATTGATTTCAATTGCTTCATTAGCAGCAAGTTATAATTTATTTGGAATCAAACAAATTTATGATAGTATTTGGCTAAGTAACAGTTATATTCTGGGGATAACCGTTAATGGGATGATCGTTGCTTTATTTGCTGGCTTTATTGGTCAGGCAATTGCAAGTCAGCAGGGATTTGCAGTAGCTCTTGCTGGCGGGGCTGCAATGTTATTAAATAATATGTATCTACAAAATATGCCTAGTCCTGGTATTTTAGGTGCAATCATAGCGGGCTTTATTGGTGGATATGTTGTAATTTTATTACAAAAAATTTGTCGTAAATTGCCAGAATGTTTAGATGGTATAAAGCCAACAGTAATATATCCGATTTTTGGGGTCATGATTACGGGTGTTTTATCATATTTGATTAGTCCTTATGTTGGAAGTCTAAATCAGACTATTAGTGTATTTATTGGTAGTATGGATATTGTTTATAAACTAATTTTAGGAGTTATTGTTGGGGGAATGATGTCTGTTGACATGGGTGGCCCAGTTAATAAAATTGCTTATCTTTTTGGAATAGCTCAAATTGTTGAAGGTAACTTTGATGTTATGGCTGCTGTAATGGCCGGCGGAATGGTACCGCCATTAGCAATTGCAATTAGTACAACTTTCTTTAGAAATAAATTTACATTAACTGAACGTAAACTAGGTTGTCAAAATTACTTAAAAGGCTTAATGTTTATTTCTGAAGGGACAATTCCTTTTGTTCAAAAAGACCCCCGCTTAGTAACATTAGCTTGCATTGTTGCTTCAGCAGTAGCTGGTGGTTTTTCAATGCTTTATAATTGTGGAATTAGAATTCCTCATGGTGGAATCTTTGTATTACCATTAATAGCGCATCCTTTTAGATATATTGTTGCTTTATTAGCAGGAAGTCTTTGTGGAGCTGTTATTTATGGATTCTTTAAAGAAATTGGAGAAGAATGATATGAAATATATATTTTTTGATATCGATGGAACTTTGACGGATAATACAACTGGAAAAATTGTTCCAAGTGCCCAAGAAGCCCTAGATAAATTACAAGAAAATGGTAATTTTGTAGCTATTGCAACGGGACGCGCTTATTATAAAGCTAAAAACTTTCTTAAAGAAGTTGGTTTAAATAATATGGTTTGTAATGGTGGTAATGGTCTTGTCATAAATCATCAGTTAGTAAAAAATGCACCATTGGATCGGCAAAAAGCATTGGCTGTTATTGATGAAGCAGAAAATTTAGGCTATGGAATCCTAATAGCTCCATTTGATAGTATTGATGTATACAGTAAAAATACGTTATTTTTAAAACAAGCAGGTTATCGAAAAGAACCAACACGTTATACAATTGATAGTGAAATAAATTATCATAATTTAGAAAATATTTATAAAATTTATATTTCTATTCCAGCTAGTGAAGAAACACGATTAACATTAAAAGATACGTTAGGTTCATTACGTTTTGAACAAGAATATTTAATGTTTCAGCCAGATGATAAAAAGCAGGGAATAGTTGATATGATTGCGATGATAAAAGGAAATATTGATGATGTTGTAGTATTTGGAGATGATTATAATGATCTTGTTATGTTTGATGAACGTTTCTATCGAATTGCGATGGGTAATGCCTGTGATGAATTAAAAGCTAAAGCGGATTATATAACTGATCGCAATACTAGTGATGGAATTTATAATGCTTGTAGGGTGCATGGTTGGATCAAATAATCGAAGGATAAAATTTCTAATTATTTGTTTTAGATTAGTTCACATTTAATTCATAGAGTGATGCTAGGATAATAGTGTCGAAAGACAAACCATAATAATATGTAAAATATATTAATCCCCTCATATATGTTTTACAACCTGAATGATGGATGATTCCCTCTCCCAAAAACTCATCCATCCTATAAGGAGTCTCCCCTGGCTCCTTTTTTATTTTAAAAAATTATACGGTTCACATTTAATTCATAGAGCGGTGCTAGGATAATAGTGTCGAAAGACAAACCATAATAATATGTAAAATATATTAATCCCCTCATATATATTTTACAACTTAAATGATGGATGATTCCCTCTCCCAAAAACTCATCCATCCTATAAGGAGTCTCCCCTGGCTCCTTTTTTTATTTTATTACTGTACTTTTTTTTAAGAATTGCATATAATCATAAAAAAAGAAGGGGTGATAAAGATGATTGACGGACATATGCATTTAGAATATGGGGATCTAAATAAAGAATATGTATTAAAGTTTGTTGATGCAGCTGTTAAAAAAGGTTTGACAAAGATTCAAATTTTAGATCACACACATCGTTTTAAAGAGTTTGAAGAGATTTATACAGAATTAAAAGAAGAGCCATTGCAAAAAAAATGGCTAGAGAATAAAGCAATGAAATTTAAGGATACTTTAGATGATTATGATAAATTAATTGAGGAAGTTAAAGCATTAGATTTGCCGATTGAAGTTACATTTGGTTTAGAAGTATGCTACGTGCCTAAACATGAAAAGAAGATTGGAGAAGTATTAGCTAACCATAATTATGATTTTGTTGTTGGGGCAATACACTCAATTAATGGCAGATTATATGACATGAATTTCTCTAAAGATATTTTATGGAATAAATTTGATGTTGATGATATTTATCGTGATTATTATGAATTGATTTTTTCATTGGTTAAGTCTGATTTATTTACGCAATTAGCACATCCAGATACAATAAAAATGTTTAATTATTATCCAACCTATGATTTAACACCAACTTATCATCAGTTAGCTGATTTGTTGGTTGAACATAATGTAAAAGCTGAAAATAATACAGGATGTTATTATCGTTATAATCATAAAGATATGGGATTAAGCGAAGAATTGTTAAAGATATTAAAAGAACATGGAGTATCGATGATTACAGCAAGTGATGCTCATCAACCAGATCATGTTGGAACTAACATTGCTGATATTTATGAAAAGACGATGTTATAATTATAAATTAAATTTTATTAGTTAAACAGAAGCGATAATTTGTTGATTATTGTTTCTGTTTTAATTTTATCGTATTACGATTATAAAAATGGATTTATCACTGCTGACGATGTAAGATGCAAAGAATCCCTAAATAATTAGCCATTTATAGCATTCTAACTTTCCCTATGCCATAATTTTTACTCGAGGAGGAAAATATAGAATGGAATATAACAAATATGGATATATACGGGTATCAAGTAAAGACCAAAATGTTGATAGGCAGATTACAGCTTTAAAAGAGGTTGGACTTACAGGGAGCCAGCTTTATATTGATTATCAGTCCGGTAAAGATTTTAATCGTCCTCATTATCAAAAACTTCTTCAGGTTTTAAAACAGGGAGATATTTTATACATTAAATCAATTGATCGTCTTGGACGTGATTATGATGAAATCATTGAACAGTGGCGTTATATTGTCAAGAAAATCGGAGTAGATATTGTGGTAATTGATTTTCCTTTATTAGATACACGTGAAAAGCATGATGGAATTACGGGTAAATTTATTGCAGACTTAGTATTGCAAGTGCTTTCTTATGTTGCTCAAATAGAACGCGAAAATACACGTCAAAGACAAGCCGAGGGAATTCGTGAAGCTAAACGTAGAGGCGTACGATTTGGAAGACCAAAATTAACGATTCCCGACGATTTTGAAGAAATTTATTATTTATGGCGAAAAAATGTAATCAGCAAAGCTGAAGCTTCGCGTCGTTTAAGTACAAATAATCATACCTTTACTAGATGGGTAAAGGATTATGAATCAATATAAATAAAGTTATTTAAGTAAAAACAGGAAAAAATGTAGACCTTTTTTCCTGTTTTTTTCAATCATAATATTTGTGAAAATTAAGAAAATATCTTATTTAAGTTTGTTTATTTAATTATATATTCTATGTGAGAAAAAGTCTACTTTGCTTCCTAAAAAGAAATACTTTATATTACAAAACACTCGAATACAAACCCTGATATTTGTATTCGTAAACAATATTTAATTATTTTCAAGTTTACAGAAAATAAAGTATGTTTTAATGTAATGACTTGAATGGTGGAAAGGATAAAAGAAGTGGAAAGAATTATTATTAGAAAAGATATGATTTTAACAACTATTCTTATTTTATCCATAATTCCATTTTCATTAATTATGATAAGCATTCCAATAGTAGCTTCAGGATTTATTTCGAATGTATCATCAGCTATCATGATATTTTGTTTATTTATATTTGGGGTGCTAGAGTTCTTTTCTTTGGTAATTGTAATAGTTGGAACTATTGAATTATTAGAATTGATATTTTTTGGAATGAAAAAGTTTGTAATTGATAAAGATGGTATCACTTCTTATAGGCTATGGAAAAAAGTGATTTTATGGCAGAAGGTTGCGGAAATTCAGCTGCACCATGAGCCTTTTTATTTTCTGATAATTCTTGAAAAGAATGGTAAGAATATGGAAATAAATCTAGCCAGTGCTTCGTTAATGATTTCAGAACAAGAGATATATCAGTATTGTTTAAAAAAGTGGAAGATTGCACAAAAATAAAATAATTAAAAAGATTATTATTTTATGTAATAATCTTTTTAATTATAGAAAAAGGTGGAAAAATTCCACCAGTATTTAATTTAAGATTCTACGATGTTTCATTATTGGGAATGGTAGGCGTTTCTGGTTGTGCTGGAGTTGTAGGTTCAGTTGGTGCAGGCGTAGCTGGTTCAGTTATTTTCATAGTACCTCTTAAAATAATTTCCTCATGTCCTTTATATACACTATATGCTTCTTCATTTGATGAAATTAAATTGCCATTAGCATCATAAACATAACGCCATGATTTTGCTTTACTACCTGGAGTTCCTTTTTGTTTTACTTTTGTCTGTCCTTCGGGTAATGTAGGATCGTCTTCATATTTAGTATTATAATTAGTTGAAGCAAGTTTTTGACTTTTTAGCTCAACACGAATATTATTAACATTAGTACCTAAAATTTTAGTTGTTAGACGACTATTTTCATAAGAAGCGATGATCTTAATAGGATAAGCCTGGTCATTTTTAAATTTAAAATCAGGGCCACCCCAAGATACTGTAGCATCACGACCGATTGGAACATAGCCAGAAACAAAAGTATGATTAGTCCGCTCAGTAATCTTTAGATTAGCGTACAATACAGCATTATACAAAGTTGATGATGTCTGACAGATTCCACCTCCAACTTCTTGCACAGTCTCTCCATTTAAATAGGCTGCAGCTTCACCGAAACCATTTTCTTTCGTTCTTTTGCCAACAACATTATTATAAGAGAATTCCTCACCTGGCAATAAAATAACTCCATTGCATTTATCACCAGAAAGTTTAACATTATTTTTACGAACTGAAGTACCGCTGACGTTAGTCGCATATTCACCTAAAACATCTTTAAATAAATTTTGTTCTAACATTTCTTTGGTTATTTCAGGTTTAATGATCGTAGCATTTAGGGTAAACTGTTTACCTTCAGTAGTTTTATTGTATTTAGCAACAGCATCTTCTAAATCAAATTTAGCACCTACTTGGCTATCGATGATTTCATAATTGTTATTTTTATCTAGAGTAGCATTTTTAGCTTCCTTTGATAAATTTTCATGAATTAGTTTTATTTCTTCATCATTAAGTTTATGTTCTACTGGAGAATATTTAATTTTCCCTTTAAAATCATAATTATTTAATGCCTTATTAATTGTATTGAAAACTGATTCTAATTCTGCTGTTTTACCGGATTTTCCTTTAGTGAAAATAATTTTATCATCTTTAAGTTCATAGTTAGTAGGAGTCAAAGTACTATAATTTAGAATTTGACTATTAGTAATTTTTTCATTTAAAAGATCTTTATTTTTTATTTTTACCCCAACTGTATAATCATGATTAAACAAATAGTTATATCCTCGTCTGAAGAATGAACTATTAGACTGTTTAGAAATTTTATCTACAGCTTTTTTACTATCGAATGTAAGATTATCAGTTAAATCAACTGGGTATTCTTGTTGATCGAGTAATAAAGTTAAAGTAGGGGGATTTAAATCATTTTGATATTGTTGTTCTATAGCCTTACGTGCTTCTTCTTTATTCATATTACCAACTTTAATACCATTGATAGTTGTATTTGAAACAAAATTGTCTCCCCCTGTTACTAAACATAAAATAAGGTATAGTATAAGGGCAGCTAGGATGACGAGGCCACCAATAACAAAGTAAGCTTGTTTTTTCAATTTTAGTTTTTTTCTTTTCATTTTTTCTCTCCTATATGTACCTTTTCATCATATCTTAGAAATGTATTTAATTCAATTTATTTTATCGTAAATGTAGTTAAAATATCGTGAATTTATCAAATGTTCCAGCATATAATGAAACTGATAATTACTAAGAAAAATAGCTTTTTTATGAAACGATGTATAATTGTATACAATTTTTTACAAAATCCCTTTACAAATTAGATTGTATACAATATAATAGACTTCACATACAAGAAAGGAAAGGTATATATATGACTGAAAAGAGAGTACTGAATTTTTCTGCAGGTCCTTCAATGTTGCCTGAGCCAGTTTTAGAAAAAGCTGCTAAACAAATGTTGAACTATGAAAATAGTGGGATGAGTGTTATGGAGATGAGTCATAGATCCTCTTCCTACTTAGACATTTTTGAAAAAACAAAATGGTTATTAAAGAAAGTAATGAATATCCCTGATGATTACAAAATTGTGTTTATCCAAGGGGGAGCAACACAACAATTTTCAATGGTTCCATTAAACTTATTAAAAAATGGTAAAGCTGATTATGTTGTAACTGGAGCTTTTAGTAAAAAAGCTGCAGCCGAAGCAAAAAAATTTGGGGAAATTAATATTGCTTATGACGGAAGTGAAAACAATTTTAAACATATTCCAACTCAAGACGAATTGAAATTAGATCCTGAAGCATCTTATGTTCATTTATGTGCAAATAATACAATTTACGGAACTGAATGGAAATATATTCCAGAAACTAATGGTGTTCCTGTAATTGCGGATATGTCATCAAATATTTTATCAAAACCAGTGGATGTTTCAAAGTTTGGAATGATTTATGCAGGTGCACAAAAAAATATGGGGATCGCTGGATTAGGAGTAGCAATTATTAAAGAAGATTTATTACAAAAAGTTGCTGCGACAACACCAGTATTATTAGATTATAAATTGATGATTGAAAATGATTCAATGTATAATACTCCGCCGGCTTATGCGATTTATGTATTAGGACTAGTTTTGGAATGGATCGATAGTATGGGTGGACTTGAAGTTATGCAAGAAAGAAATATTAAAAAAGCTAATCTTCTTTATGATTATCTTGATAGTAGTGATTTCTATATCGCACATAGTGATAAAGATAATCGTTCTTTAATGAATGTTACTTTTACTACACCAAACAAAGATCTTGATGCTAAGTTTGTTAAGGAAAGTATTGCCGCGGGTATGACTAATTTAAAAGGTCACCGTTCAGTTGGGGGAATTAGAGCATCTATCTATAATGCTATGTCATTAGAAGGTGTTGAAAAATTAGTTGCTTTCATGAGAGATTTTGAAGCAGCGAACAAATAGGAGAATAATTATGTATAACATAAAATTATTAAATAAAATATCTAAAGTAGGATTAGATGGATTTGACGAAAATTATGCTTATAGCGAAGAAATGACTAATGAAGATGCTATTTTGGTTAGATCAGCTTCTTTACATGAATATGATTTTGGGGAAAATCTAAAAGCTATTGCAAGAGCAGGAGCAGGAGTAAATAATATTCCACTTGATGATTGTAGTGAAAAAGGAATTGTTGTATTTAATACACCGGGAGCAAATGCTAACGCTGTTAAAGAACTTGTATTATGTGGATTATTTCTCTCTTCAAGAAAAATTGTTGAAAGTATTCGTTGGATTGATGGTCTAAAAGACGATCAGGATATTGCTAAAACAGCAGAAAAAGGTAAAAGTAATTTTGTTGGACCAGAAATTGAAGGAAAAACTTTAGGGGTAATTGGCTTAGGTGCTATTGGAGTAAATGTTGCCAATGCAGCTATTAAATTAGGAATGAAAGTAAAAGGTTATGATCCGTATATTGGCGTAAATGCGGCCTGGGCTTTATCTAAGCATGCTCGTCATGCAGCTTCTTTAGAAGAAATTTATCAAGAATGTGACTATATTACAATCCATGTACCTAGTACTAAAGAAACAAAAGGTTTCATGAACAAAGAAGCATTTGCACAGATGAAAACCGGTGTCAGAATTTTAAATTTTGCTCGTGGTGATTTAGTTAATAATGAAGATTTATTAGCTAATGTTGCAAGCGGTAAAATTAATAAATATATTAGTGATTTCGCTGCACCAGAATTAATTGGACAAGAAAATATTATTATTCTTCCACATTTGGGTGCAAGTACACCAGAATCAGAAGATAATTGTGCAAAGATGGCGGTTGAAGAAGTTTGTGAATATTTAGAAAACGGAAATATCATTAATTCAGTAAACTTCCCAGGAGTCAATCAAGCAAGAATGTCTAAAACAAGATTATGTATTATTAATAAAAATGTTCCTAATATTTTAGCAAATATTTCTAAATTATTTGCTGATCATAATTTGAATATTGAAAATATGGTTAATCGCTCTCGTGGTGAATATGCATATACACTAATTGATACAAATGATGAAGTTCGACCTGATATTATTGAGCGGATTGAGTCGGCAAATGGAATTATTAATGTCCGTGCTATTATTGATTAATAATGATTAAATACTTATCTGATTATAGATAAGTATTTTTTATTTAGTTGATTTTTATAAATAGTTTTATTGACAAAGATTGTAAAATACTGAGGTTTGACATATACTAAAAGTATATAAATTAGTTAAGGGAAAGATATAATGAAAAAAATTAAAAATTTAACTATAGGAAATAAGATTGTAATTGTATCAGTATTACTAGTCATAATAGTTGGTGGAGTAGCAACATATTTTTTAACCCGCTCACCGATAGTCTTTAAAGCGGATATTATCAAAGTCGAGATTAATGATAGTTATGATGTGATGAAAAATATCGCAAGCGTACGCAATGGAAATGTTAAAGATGTAAAAGCTGATATTTCTAAAATAGATTATAATAAGTTGGGAAGATATCCAGTAATCTATATATATAAAGATAAAAAATATGAAGCAACGATCGAGATAGTTGATACTAAAAAACCACAGTTTGATGTTGTTGATCTTGATATTGATTTAGGAATGAAAGTTGATCCTGCAAGTATGGCAACAAATATTAATGATGCAACAAAAACTGAAGTTTCTTTTAAAGAAGATTATGATTTTAGTAAAGAGGGAACTGTTGAAGTAATTATTCAGGTTAAGGATAAAGGAAATAATGTAACTGAAAAGAAGGGAAAAGTCAAGGTTACTAAAGATAGTGAGCCACCCCAAATTACAGGGTTAGAGCCTTTGACGATCGTGATAGGGGCAAAAACAGATTATAATAGTGGTGTCAGCATTAGTGATAACCGTGATCCCGAACCAAAATTAACGGTTGATTCTAGTAATGTGAATATTCAAAAAGAGGGAACTTATACACTTATTTATATAGGGATAGATCGTTCTGGAAACAAAATAGAAAAGCAGCGTGAAATTAAAGTAATTGAAAAGAAAGCAATTGGAAGCAATAATCAAACAAGTGATAAAATCGTTTATTTAACTTTTGATGATGGTCCATCAGCTAATACCCAAAAGATTTTAGATATTTTAGATGTTTATGGAGCAAAGGCGACATTCTTTGTTACTGGGAATAATAAACCTTATAATCATTTAATTAAAACTGCTCATGATAAAGGACATACAATAGCGTTGCATACATATAGTCATGACTATAAAACTGTTTATGCTTCACCAGAAGCTTATTTTGACGATTTAACAAAAGTCGGTAATATGGTGAAGGATATAATTGGGTTTGTACCCAAATATGTACGCTTTCCTGGAGGTTCTTCAAATACGGTATCACGTAAATATTGTCCAGGTATTATGACTGTATTGTCAAGGGAATTAATCAATCGCGGTTATCAATATTATGATTGGAATGGCGATTCTACAGATGCTTCAGGAAATAATGTAGCAGTCAGCAAGTTAATTGCTAATGCTACATCAAGCAAAGCAAATAACATTAATATTTTATTTCATGATACAGCTGCCAAATCAACAACTGTTCAGGCTCTACCGGCAATAATTGAAAATTATAAAGCACGTGGTTATCGCTTTGAGGCAATTACAGATAGTTCGTTTGTGCCGCATCAAGGGATTAACAACTAATTTTTGATATATATGATTGGTAATTGACAATTAATTTTGGAAGTGCTATCATAAAATTACAAAGATTGTTACTATTCAATTAGGCTAAACTTTGATGGATATATATTTCTTATATATATTATTTGAGTTTGGCTTTTTCTATGCAAAAAAGGAGGTGTCTTATGATAATTCATAAAATTATTAATAATAATATTGTAAGCTCACTTGACGAAAATCATAATGAAATTATTCTTATGGGAAGAGGTATTGCATATCAAAAATCACGGGGAGAAGTTGTTCCAGATGAAATGATTGAAAAACAATTTTATTTAAAAAATGATAAACAAAACAATCGCTTCCTTGAATTGATTAAGGATATTCCAGTCAATGTTCTTAATGTTACTGATGAAATTATTGATTTTGCACGGAAAGGATTGGATAAAGAGTTAAATGATGGAATATATATAACTCTTACTGATCATATAAACTATGCTATAGAGAGATATTTACAAGGAATTAATGTTCAAAATCCGCTTTTATGGGAGATTAGGCAATTTTATCAAGAGGAATATAAGATCGCAGCAGAAGCTTTGAAAATAATTAACCAAAAATTAATGGTTAATTTATCAGAAGATGAAGTTGGTTTTATTGCTCTACATTTTGTCAATGCTGAACTTAATAGTGAAATGGAAGAAGTAACTCAAATTACCAAAATTATTCAAGAAACACTTAATATTGTGAGATATCATTTGAAGATATCATTTGATGAGGATTCTCTAGACTATCATCGTTTTGTGACACATTTAAAGTTTTTTGCAAAGCGGCTGATGTTTGGTGAAAAAGAAGCTAAAAGAGATGATATATTATTTGACATCGTTATTGAAAGATATCCAGAAGCATTTGAATGTGTAAAAAATATAGAAAAACATGTTCAAAAAATTTATAAAAAAGATTTAAGTCAGGCGGAAAAATTGTATTTAACTTTGCATATTGCAAGATTAAAATATTAGGATTGTTATTGCTTTGGCAAGCTAAACCTAGAATAAAAACATGATTGAATACATGTTTTATTCTAGGTTATTTTATTAGGAGGAGAAAAAATGAAATATGAAAAATTAGCAAGATTTATTATAAAAAATGTTGGTGGCGAAAAAAATATAAATATAGTACAGCATTGTGCTACTAGGTTAAGATTTGAATTAAAAGATGAGGAGAAAGTAAATAAAGTAAACTTAGAAAATAGTTCAGAAATTCTTCAAGTGTTATTTTCGGGTGGACAGTGTCAAGTGGTTATTGGTACCCATGTTGCTGATGTATATAAAGCAATCTTGACAACAGCTAAAATAAGTACTGTAAAGGAACAATCAAATAAAAATAAGAAATTATTGGATAAAATATTTGCATTATTTTCAGGCATATTTACACCATTTGTTCCTGTTATGGCAGGAGCAGGTGTATTGAGGGGATTGTTAACCATATTTACTAGTATGGGAATATTAACAACTGAAAGTGGAACATATATGATTTTATATGCTGCCGCAGATGCAATCTTGTATTTTATGCCGTTCTATTTAGCGATTAGTGCATCACGCTACTTTAAAATAGATGAATTTATAGGAGTCACTTTAGCTGGAACAATGTTATATCCAACCTTATTGACAGCTTTTAGTGAAGGTGCAAAGTTATCTTTCTTAGGACTTGATGTAATTTTAATTAAATATGCATCTTCTGTAGTACCGATTATTGTTGCAGTATATGCTGTATC
Organism: Erysipelatoclostridium sp. MSK.7.34; assembly: GCF_019041935.1. Classification (NCBI taxonomy): domain Bacteria; kingdom Bacillati; phylum Bacillota; class Erysipelotrichia; order Erysipelotrichales; family Coprobacillaceae; genus Thomasclavelia; species Erysipelatoclostridium sp. MSK.7.34. The sequence continues at coordinate 97,679 of NZ_JAHPYJ010000002.1, read as the reverse complement.
ATTATTGGATAGGCTGATTCGTGATAGACTGCCTTCAATAATTAGAAGTTTTGTTACTCCATTGATTGATTTAGTTATTATGGCCCCATTATCATTATTAGCAATTGGACCAGTAGTGACATTTTTAACAAATATTTTTACAGATGGATTATTAGCAGTTTATAGTTTCAATCCGATTATTTTTGGATTTATATTTTGTGCATGTTGGCAGCCATTAGTTATTTTTGGTTTACATCGTGGATTTATTCCTGTCAATTTAAATAATCTTGCAACAACTGGTAGAGATGCATTGTTAGCAATGACGATGCCATCAGCATTTGCACAAACTGGTGCTGCATTAGGGATTGCTTTTAAATCAAAAAATAAAAATTTTAAATCGGTTGCAGCAGCAAATGTAATTCCCTCAGTTTTAGGAATTACAGAACCACTGATTTATGGAACTACTTTGAAGGCTAAAAAAGCTTTTTTCATGGCATGTCTAATGAGTGGTTTCGGGGGTGCAGTTGTTGGTGGGGCTGGATGCTATACGACGGGGTTGCCAGCAGGTGGAATTTTATCATTACCATTGTTTGCTGAACATGGGTTTGTATGGTATATTGCCGGTTTATTAATTTCATTTATTGGAACTTTAGTATTAGTATTATTATTTTGGAAAGATGAATTTATTGAAAAAAATGATGATGTAATCAAGGAAACTGATCAACTGCTTGAGGTTGATACTGAGATATTAGGTGCTGTAGGGACTGGTAAAGTATTGCCGTTAGAAATAGTAAATGACAGTACTTTTAGTTCGTTAGCATTAGGAAATGGGGTTGCTATTATTCCTGATGAAGGGAAATTATATGCTCCCTGTGATGCTAAGATCGTTGCTGTATTTCCGACTAATCATGCAATTGGGTTAAGGTCAATATTAGGAGCAGAAATATTATTACATGTAGGAATTGATACAGTTAAAATGGAGGGAAAAGGTTTTTATGCTTTTGTAAAAGAAGGTGATATGGTCAAGAAAGGACAATTATTACTAGATTTTAACATTGATGAAATCAACCATGCGGGATATGATCCAACTATTATTGTTATTGTAACAAATACTAATCATTATAATAAAGTCGAGCTGTTAAATATGAATACAGTAGTAAATAATGATGATATTTTGCGATTGGAGTAAGAGATCATAAATCAATAATAGAGAAAGGAAAGGATGTTCGGTATGTGTGAATTAGATAAAGATTTTCTGTGGGGTGGTGCAAGTGCTGCCAATCAAATGGAAGGTGGATATGACCTTGATGGGCGTGGAATGTCAATAGCCGATGTTTTTATGTTTTATGAAAAGAAGGAACGTCATTTAGCTAAAAAGGAATTAACCATTGAAGAAATTAAAAAACTTAAAGAAAATAAAAGTAATAATTTTCCCAAAAGAAGAGGGAATGATTTTTATCATCATTATCAAGAGGATATTGCTTTATTGGCTAAAATGGGAATTAAAGCTTTTAGAATGTCATTTAGCTGGTCGAGGATTTTCCCACGAGGGGACGAGAAAGAACCCAATAAAGCAGGACTGAAATTTTATGACAATATTATTAATGAATTACTTAAATATAAAATTGAACCGATTATAACTTTATCTCACTTTGAAACACCACTAGTTATTGCGACTGAATATGGTGGCTGGTGTAATAAAGAAGTCATTAAATTTTTTCAAACATATTGTTATACAGTTTTTACACATTTTAAAGGACGAATAAAATATTGGATGTCATTTAACGAGATCAATGCGGCATTAGAAATACCATTTAAAGGTTCAGCAGTTCCCTTTAGTCAAGATCAATTATATGAAACACGAGTGCATCAGGGACTGTATAACCAGTTTTTAGCAAGTGCATTAGTAACTAGAGAGCTAAAAAGAATTGATAAAACTGCTAAAATGGGTTGTATGATCGCTTCATTTACAACTTATCCAGCAAGCTGTGATCCGGATGATATTCTTAAAGCAATGAGAGCAAATCAAGAATATTATTTATACGCAGATGTTCAGGCTAATGGGAATTATCCTAACTGGTATTTAAAAAATTTAGAAAAAAGAGATATTCATTTAAATTTCTCAAAAGAAGAATTAGACATAATCAAAAATAATACAGTTGATTACATATCTTTTAGTTATTATTTATCATTAGTAGCATCTCATGACCCTGCTAGAAAAGTAGGGGAAGGTAATTTAAAAGGTGGTGTTGAAAATCCATATTTGGAAAAATCAGATTGGGGTTGGGCTATTGATCCAATTGGTTTAAGAATTACAATGAATGAGATATACTACCGTTATAATTTACCTATTTTGATTAGTGAAAATGGTTTTGGTGCTAATGATATTTTGACTGTAGACAATCAGATTCATGATGAATATCGAATTAAGTATCTTCAAAAACATATTAATGAGTTAAAGAAGGCAATTGAGTTGGATGGAGTCATATGCTTAGGATATTTGAGCTGGTCACCAATTGATATGATAAGTGCAGGTACTTCAGAGATGAATAAGCGATATGGTTACATTTATGTTGACTACGATGATTATGGAAATGGAAGTGGAAAGAGATATTTAAAAGATAGTTTTTATTGGTATCAAAAGGTTATTGCTAGTAATGGAAAAGTCTTATAATAATTATAAAAATGACAAGAACAAACAGTCCTTGTCATTTTTTATTCAACGATCCATTTAAAATAGAACATTGGCATTTTACTAAACATTAGATATCGTGGTAACAAGTACTTATCATCATGATAGGTCATCGTTCTATTTTGGTTATAACCAAAAGCTAATGAAACATTAGCTTTTATCAATGCTTCATTAGCATTGTCACATGTTCGACCATATGGAAAGGCAAAGTATTTACTAGAAACAATATTTTCATTTTGTTTAAAATCATTGATTATTTCTTGTGTGGATAATGTTTCAATTAGTTTGGTATTAGGATATTTAGTGTTATGATGAAGATTATAAGAATGTGAATAGTATTCAACATATTCGTCATTTACTAAATCACTTTTTCTTAAGTATTGATGCTTATAAGGGTTTTGGCTATTTTTTACTGTAGTTTTATAGCCAATAACAAAACAAGTAGCTTTAAAATTATATTTTTCTAAAATAGGTTTAACAACTGTTTTAAAGTTTAATAAGCCATCATCAAAGGTAAGAGCAACACTTTTTTTGGGTAGTGGTGTATGATTTTGATAATAATCGTTGATTTCATCCATTGTTAAGGTATGATAATTATTTTGATTTAAATACTTCATCTGAGCTTCAAATTCACTCAATGACATACAGTATGGATAATTAGCAAAGTATTTTTCTTTATCTTTATCTTCGAGGACACCATGATAACCTAGGATTGGTAAACCATCAATATTTTGATAATGAATGATAACATCCTTTCCAATCCAAAGGGAACCTAAGACTAAGTAGAACGATAATATAAATAAAAACATTTTTGTGATATTCTTCATAAACTTCTCCATGAATATCATTATAATATAAATTATATTATTTAAAAGAAAATATTTTAATTTAATCTAAAAATGGATAGATAGCATATAACTATCTATCCATAAACTTATGCAATATGACCTTTATGTTTATCGATTTCATCAAAACAATGAGAACGAGAAATCATTAAGAAAGCAATGACAAAAGGAATCAAACAAATTCCGAACATTATAAAACTTCCCCAAATTTCATAAACTACTCCAAAAATGTAACCATAAATGGCTTTACCAATTGATAGTGTCGCATTAAGTAATGTAATAGCGGTTCCTAAAACTGCGGGATCAACGGAATTTCGAATATAGGTTAAACTTGCTACAGTTGCGATGGCAACGCCGATGCAATGTACGATGCTTATTGCTAAAAAAGCATATTGATTGGGAATAAAAGCATATACCCCAAAGCGAAGCATCATTGATACACAGGCAATCAAATAGAATTTTTTAAAGCCGGTTTTATTAAGAACTTTGATTGCAATCATCAAGAATGCAACTTCGGGTAAAACTGTTGCAAAAGTCATCCAGCTTATTGCTGAGGCACCACTATTTAAAGTAACAGTTAAGTGATTTCCGCCATATGTCATAGCAGAATCGACAACTGTTGACATTAATAGTTGTAAAAATAGAATAAATAAGAAGTTTTTATTAGTTAGAAGTTCTTTAAAACTCCCTTTTTTTACTTTAACTTCTTCACCATCTTCTTTCTTTCCATCATCTTTAGGAAAGCCGAAGGAAATCGAGAAAGCCAAGATTAATAAAACGGCATATGTTGCAAACATTGCTCCATCAAGACCAAAAAGATCAGCTAAAAATCCTACAGCCATTCCTGCCAGCATATACCCTAATGAGCCCATTCCTCTAATAGAACCATAGTTACCACCAGTTTTATGGCAATAATTAGTTGCCAGCGTGTCGGCCATCGGCATTGTTCCTAGTCGTGATACTTCAAGTGCGATTGCACAAACTACGATAGCAGGATAAACAGCGGCTTTATAATAGAAGTAAAGTACTACTAGTGCAGCCATAATTGATAACTTTAATAGTGCACTATATTTTCTGGTCTTATCACCAACGACCCCCCAAATAGGAATCACGCATACCCCTAAAACAAGACTGATGGCTGTAATTAAGCCAATTTGTGAACCGCTTAAGCCGGCATTTTTTTCTAAATAAGTATTAATGTAGGGAATAAAAGAGCCAATCGCGCCCAAATAGATTAAATAAAAAGCTTTAAATGATAAACTAAAACGATCTTTCATATAGTGTGTTGTCCTCCCTTAGTTATCTTTTATTATACCGCAAATATAAGCACTATCATAAATGTTTCATGAATATGAAAAAATAAATTGTATAGACTATTTATTTGGTATAGTATAATTATATAAAATATAGAAAAGAGGATAATTATGGTAAAGCAGTTATTGATACGTGGTGATGATTTAGGATATAGCGAAGCAGTAACATTGGGAATGATTTCAGCACATCGAAAGGGATTGGTAAATAGTGTTGCTTTGATGGTTAATATGCCGTATGCAAAAGAAGCAATTAAATTAGCAAAGCAGTGTCCAAATCTGTGTTTAGGATTACATGTTAATGTAACTAATGGATATGCATTAGCACCAAAAGAGATGATTCCTAGTCTAGTTGATGAACACGGGATATTTTTATCGAGTACGATTCGTCGAGCACAAATAAAAAATAATGAACCATTATTTAGTGAGGAAGATGCTTACATCGAAGCTAAGTATCAAATTGAAAAATATATTGAATTAGTTGGCCAATTGCCTGAGTACATTGATTTACACGTTTTAGAAGTAGAACCATTGATTAATGCAGTGGTAAGAATTTATCATGAATATAATGTTCCAGTATGTTATTACGGAATGGACTTGGAGCAGGGGATTATTGATCAGACAATGAAACAATATGATTATTATGAAGAACATGATCATGACTTTGAAAATATGTTCATTGATGGTTATTATCAAATTAAAGAAGGTTTGAATATTTTAGTAACACATCCTGGTTTTATTGATTATGATGTGGCGACTACTTCTTCGATGTTAAAAGAAAGATTATATGATTATTCACTCGTAACAAGTGAAAAGTTAAAACAGTGGCTTCGTGATAATGAAATAGAAGTAATCTCATTTAGAGATGTAAAGAAATAAGAACCATTACCCCATGGTTCTTATTTTTTATCATCTTTTTATTGAAACAAAATTATGAATAAGATTTATAATGTTTAGCAAAATTTCATAAATCAATGATTTCTTATAAATTATAAGTATGATTTTTTGTTGATTAAGCCAAAATAGCTTAATTCAACAAGTTATACAAATATTATTATTATCAAAGAGAATATGAATAAAAAAGAAATGATAATTCTGCTAAGTTTTTTAATAATTGAAAAAATATATATCAATATGTTGATATATGAATGAGTATTTAAAATGATGTAAATTAGATAATCTTTTAAAGAATTGAATTATCTTTGAAATTTGTTATAATTACTCATTGGATATTTAAAATAGATGAAGGGAGTAATTAAAGTGAAAAAGAAAAAAGAGGCTGATTTAGGTAAAGATAGCTTAGGTCCATTATTATTAAAATTAGCTTTACCCGCTATTTTAGCACAAATAATAAATGTGTTATATAATATGGTTGACCGCATGTATATTGGACATATCCCCAAAGTAGGGCCTAGTGCATTAACGGGGGTTGGAGTAACAATGCCTGTTATTATGGCTATTTCAGCATTTGCCGCTTTAGTTAGTATGGGAGGTGCTCCCCGAGCATCAATCATGTTAGGCCGTGGTGAACACCCAAAAGCTGAAAAGATTCTTGGTAACTGTACTGTGATGTTAGTAATTATGGCAATTATCTTGACAGCTGTTTTTTTAATCTGGGGTGAACCGATTTTAATGGTCTTTGGAGCTAGTGAAGCAACTATTGGTTATGCGCTTGATTATATGAGAATTTATGCCTTAGGTACAATTTTTGTTCAATTGGCTTTGGGGTTAAATGCGTTTATTAATGCTCAAGGGTATGCTAAGATTGGGATGATTACAGTTGCAATTGGAGCTTTATGCAATATTGTGCTTGATCCAATTTTTATTTTTAGTATGTCAATGGGGGTAAAGGGTGCTGCTTTAGCAACTATTATTTCTCAAGCGATATCTTCTATCTTTGTTGTTTATTTTTTAACAAGTAAGCGTAGCGGCTTAAGAATAAAATTAGATAATTTAAAATTAGATTTTCAAGTCATCTTACCATGTTTAGCATTAGGGCTATCACCGTTTATTATGCAGTTTACAGAAAGTGTCATCTCAGTATGTTTTAATACTTCATTATTAAAATATGGTGGAGATATCGCGGTAGGTTCAATGACTATTTTGACTAGCGTGATGCAGTTTTCAATGTTACCGTTACAAGGGCTTACTCAAGGAGCTCAGCCAATTATTAGTTTTAATTATGGTGCTGAAAATATTGATCGAGTAAAGCGCGCTTTTAAACTTTTATTAAAAATCTCATTATCCTATTCAATGCTCTTATGGGCAGTAGCGATGTTTATACCAGATACTTTTATTTATATTTTCACAAGTCATGGAGAACTGGCGACGTATACACGTTGGGCGATTCGTATTTATATGGCCGCTTCAGGAATTTTTGGAATTCAGATTGCTTGTCAACAAACTTTCATTGCTATTGGAAATGCTAAAACATCAGTATTTTTAGCCGTTCTAAGAAAGGTTTTAGTTTTAATACCATTGATTTTTATTTTACCAATGTTTATAGAAAATCAAGCATTTGCAGTATTTTTAGCAGAGCCAATCGCTGATACGATTGCAGTTAGTGTTACAGCCACATTATTTTATCAAACGTATAAACGTTTAGGAAAAGAAACAAAAGCATAAAATGAAAAAAAGATTAGGAAAGCAAATTCCCTAATCTTTTATTATATTCTTAAATTTATTTGTTAAGGCTGCTGCGATAAAGATTTTAAGTACATCACCAGGTAAAAAAGGCAGGACGCAAATAATTAATGAAGCACTAAAACTCATCTTCATTATATACATAAACCATAAAGTTCCAATTAAATAACAAATTATTGTTCCGAGTATTAAAGCGCCAAACTTAAAAATAGTGGTACTTCGATAATGGACAAGGTAACTGATTATTAAAGCTGTAATTGGAAAACTAAATATATAACCACCAGTTGGTCCTAATATAGTACTTAAACCGGCACTAAAGCCGCTATAGACAGGCAGGCCGATAGCTCCCATTAAAATATATATTAAGGAACTAATGAAAGCTATTTTAGGTTTTAACACCAGACCAATTAAATAAATCCCGAGTGTTTGTAAAGTGATTGGGACTAGACTTGGTAAGGTAAATCGAATTTGTGCCAAGATTGCAGTGATACATGCAAACATTGAACAATATATCATATTTTTTACTTTGAGATTCAAACTAATTCCTCCTAGGAGGATTCTAGCAAATTTTAGTTAATTATACAAGCGTATATAGTAGTAAAGCGATTAAATATTCTTCTAAAAAAATATTACTAATTAAAGTTGTTTCGATTTCTTCGTTATTATTTAATGAGTGATAAAAAGCACAAATAGCATCTTTACTGCTTAATTTTTTTATTTTGGAGAAGAGTTCTTTAATAGGTATGTCGACAAACCGTTTTTCTAAAATATCATAGCGTTCCTGATATTCTTCTTTAAAAGTGTTAAATATTTCGTGACACACTTCATTTAGATCATAAAGAAGATCACTTTGATAGTGATAATGATCCATAGTGATTTCAACCGCTCGAACAAAGTAATCTTCGGTTGTTAGTTCCTTTAAATAAGTATTATTCTTTAGCAGATCACTCAAGGGAGTTGAACTGCTGGTAATTGTTTTACTAACGACATTTTTATTTATGCTATCTTCATAGTTTAAAATTAAACGATAGAATTTATGGGCTAATTCGTGATTGATTTCAAAATTTTTAAAGTTATAACGATAGCCTTTTAGCTGGTTAAATTTTTTTAAAGTATCGTGATAGCCAAGTTTAATCCGCCAATCAAGAATTTCGCGACCAAAATCAAGAAATCCGCCAAGATCATAGCTAGGACGAATAAATATGATATCAGGACGATCGAGGAAATAATCATGAGTAGCATCTTGATTTAATTCAATTGCAATAATTTTATCAGCACCCATTTTTAACGCTAGCGAAATAGGAAGATTATCATAATAACCACCATCGATATAACCTTGTTTATCAATATGATGCACTGGAAAAGCGGGAAAACATGAAGCTGAAGCAATTGCATATTCAATGGCTGGTACAGGCTTCATTTCTTCTTTAGTTATTTCGATAGGAGTCAATTTAGGATATTTTACAGCTACAACACCATAATCTATTTTATTATTAAAGGCTTTTTCTTCATTATAAAGAGCATGGAGAATGTTTTTTAAAGGAGTGATATCAGCACCTTTTTCATTGATATATGATTTAAAAAAAGGTTTGATTAAATTGGTTTGTGAAAGCATTGAGTCAATTGAAAAATTAAAATTGACAGGATCCTCTAAAACTTCACTAATTGTGATTTCATCCCATAATCGATAAAGAGTGTTATAATCTTCTTGAACGACTAATAGGCCATTGAGAGCTCCAATCGAAGTTCCGGTTACTAGATCAAAATCATAGCCCAATTCTTTTAATGCTTTAATACAGCCGGCTTGATAAGCTCCCTTAGAACCTCCGCCTGCTAAAACTAATCCACGTTTCATTTTTAGTCACCTCATTTCAATTATACGCGCGAACAAATAAAAATCCACCAATCAGTGGATTTATTTACATAATTCATATGTTAGTTTACCTAACTTAGCAATACCTGTTTCTATTTGCTCCATTGTTGCACTAGTAAAAGATAACCTAAAACCATTCATTTTATCACGTCTGTTAACGGCAAAAGTTTCCTCATTTACAATTGCGATATGCATAGTGGTAGCTCTATTCAAAAAAGTCCTAGCATCAGCATATTTTGGAAGTTCAAACCATACGAACATACCACCTTCTGGGGTAGTGAATTTTACATCAGGATGAAAAGTTTTTTTCATCATTTCAACCATAAATGTACTTTTCTTGCCATATACAGATTGTAAATGAGCAAGATGCTTATCCATATCAACTGTTTCTAAAAAGCGTGCAATTACATGTTGTGACCAATTAGTTACGGCTCCAGCACTAGCCCCTTTAAGAATATTAAATTTATCAATAATTTCTTTATTCGCAATTATTGTTCCAAGCCGGATACCCGGAGAAATGATTTTTGATAGGCTTGCACAGTAAACAACGATTCCTTCAGTATCGATTGATTTTAAAGTCGGGATGGTTTTACCTTTAAAACGCAATGTGCCATATGGATTATCTTCAAGAATGATGATATTATACTTTAAACATAAGTCATATATAGCTCTTCTTTTTTCTAGTGAAGTAGTGATACAGGTAGGATTTTGGAAAGTAGGAATAATATATAGTAGTTTGGGGGCAGGAGTGCTTTGCATTGCTTCTTCTAATAATCCTAAATTCATTCCATCACTTTCAACAGGCACACCAAGCAGTTTAGCATCATTGCTAATAAATCCATTCAGCGCTCCGACAAATGTAGGATCTTCGACGATGATACTTTCTCCTGAGTTTAAAAATACTTTGGCAGCCATTTCCAGTCCTTCTCCTGAGCCGGAAGTAACCATTAGATCATCATTTTCTGTAAAAATTTTTTCTTGACGATTAAAGAAAGCTTTTAATGCCTTTTTTAATGGTGGATAAGTGGTACCTCTGGAATATTGCAAGATAGTATAAATATCTTCCTTAAGAACATCTTGTGAAATCTTTTGAATATCATTAGCTGGAAAAGCATCGTTATCAGGAAAGCCCGGTGAGAAGTTGATCATATCGGGTCCCGCTGCTTTTTCTAGTACAGCGCGAATACCACTTGGAGTAATGTTATTAAATCTAGCTGCAAATGTATATTTCATAGTCGTGCTATCCTCCTTTTGTATTGTCAACATTATAGCAAAGAATTGTAATAAGTCAATAATAAATTATCACAGTGATAAAAATGGCAATATTTTAATTAATAAAACTTTAAAAATAGTGATTATTTGTTTATAATGATTTAAGGAGGATATTAAAGATGAAAAATGTAGTAAAAACAGATAAAGCACCTGGAGCTATCGGGCCATATAGCCAAGGAATTAATGTTGGTGATATGTATTTCTTTTCAGGACAAATTCCATTAGTACCAGAAACAGGGGAAATGCCTGAAGGGATTGAAGCACAAGCTCATCAATCATTAAAGAATGTTCAAGGATTATTAGAAAGCCAAGGTTTAACATTTGCAAATGTTATTAAAACAACTGTATTTTTAGATAATATGGATGATTTTGTTACTGTAAATGACATTTATGCTCAATATTTTGTTGAACCATTCCCAGCTCGTAGTGCTGTAGAAGTAGCTAAATTACCTAAAGGGGCTTTAATTGAAGTAGAAGTTATTGCAACTAAATAATTATAAAAGAGCTTAAGTTATTGTATTGAACCTTAAAAATCTAACGATTGCAGGTTGATGCATAATACTTAAGTTTTTTTATGAAGTTGACCAAAAATTGACAAACTTAAGTATAATAAAAATAACTATAGGGGGAAAAAACAATGTATAAGATTCTTATGATTGATGATGAAAGAGACATTTTAGAAATGCTGGCATTACAATTTCAATCTGAAGGATATTTAGTTTATTTAGCTAATGATGCTAATGAAGCTTTAAAACAATTATCAGTTTTACCTGACCTTATTTTATTAGATATCAATATGCCGGAGATGAATGGTTTAGAATTATGTACGATGATTCGGGAACATGTGAATTGCCCGATTATATTTTTAACAGCGCGAATTTCTAGTCGGGATATGATCAATGGTTTAATGCTGGGAGGCGATGATTATATTACAAAACCATTTTCGATGGATGAACTTTTCGCAAGAGTTCAAGCTCATTTACGTCGTGAAAAACGCAGCTCCCATAAATCACGAGGACATTTTACTAGGGAACTGATTATTGATTATAGTCAAAGAACCGTAATTATTAAAAATAAAAAAATTGATTTTTCTAATAAGGAGTTTGAAATTATTAAATTATTATCTATGAATGCTGGTCAAATATTTGATCGTGAAAAAATTTATGAAGTAGTATGGGGCTTTGAAGCTAATGGTGATAGTGCTGTAATTAAAGAACATATTCGTAAAATCCGAATGAAATTATCCCGGTATAGTGAAAATGAATACTTAGAAACAGTGTGGGGCGTAGGGTATCGATGGAAAAAATAAAACAGCAATTTTATAACATGTCTTTAAAAAAATCATTATTATTAATATTAAGTGTAGCTTTATTTTTAATTATTATTTTGTCTTCTACAACAGTTTTGTTGACTTCATCATTACGACAAATGATTCTTGATAATCGGACTATTCATATTGCAGTAGATACCGCTATTATTAGTGAAAATATTACAGGTACGTATGAAATCTCGCCCTCAAACGATGAGTATCAGTATAGTGAATTGGCTAATCAAGATAAATTTATTTATCTTAGTGCGACAGTAGCGATGATCGCATTACCAACATTATATCTTGTTTTAGGGACAATCTTTATTGTAAAGATATACTATCGTTTAAAACTGGCGTTGCCGATTGAACAATTAAATATAGGAATCGCTAATTTAACCAATAATAATCTTGATTTTCAAATAACTTATAATTCTAATGATGAATTAGGTCGGTTATGTAGTACTTTAGAGGTAATGCGTAATGAACTGATTGAAAATAACCAAAAAGTATGGGAACTTTTAGATCAGCGAAAAGCTTTAACGGCATCAGTATCACATGATTTAAGAACCCCGATTACAGTATTGAAGGGATACCTTGATTATTTATTAAAAAATCTTCCAGAAAAGAGAGTATCTGATGATGTTTTATTAACGACCTTAAAAAGTATGGCTCATTCATCAGCTCGTTTAGAGCGATATGTTGAATGTATTCAAGATATCCAAAAAATAGAAGATATTGAAATTAGTAAGACAATGGTTGTCGGCAAAGATTTTCTAGAAGAAATTAATAATGATTTTATGATTATTGCTAAGAATAATCATAAAGATTTAGTATTGGAAGCAAAAATAGTGTCTAAACAATTATATCTTGATAAACAGATTATTTTTAAAATATTAGAAAATTTGTTAAATAACGCTTTCCGCTTTGCTAATAATGGGGTTAAGTTAACGATTATGGAAACTGTGGGTTATCTTGAATTTGTTATTCAGGATGATGGGCCGGGTTTTAGTAAAAAGGATTTAGAAAATGCAACTACATTATTTTATTCATCACAGACTAATAAAGGAAGTTTTGGAATTGGATTATCGATTAGTAAGATCCTTTGTGAAAAACATGGCGGTATTCTAAAATTATTAAATAACGAAAATGGAGCTTGTGCAATTGTTCAAATTAAAAAGTGAGAGATGGAATTCTTACTTAATAATAGTTTTTAGTAAAAATAACTTTGCCAATTATCTTTATTGGTAATTCTAGGATTTGGTGAGGATCAAAGTATTTATCAATAACCATCGAATTACTTGTGATTAAAGTAAATCAATGGTATTTTTTTATTGTAACTTCATCATCAGCTATTAACTGGTTTTTAGCATGTTGGAAAGAGAATAGTTCAATGTGATGAAAAGGCCGAACGTGTAAAATAATTTTATCTTATGATCCACTAAAAGGATTTAAAGAATTGTTCAGGGCTAAATTGTGGGTCATTATCGAACGAAAAAGCTTGCTCTTGATGCAATAGAAGAGTTGGACTGGAAGATTAGGTAGCTTAGAAGTGAATAAATGATCGAAACTGCTTATTATGCTCAAGATAATTATGCAATTCTCAAGGATATACTTACAGCCTTTGATCTATACAAAAAAATAATCAAAATTGATGGTAAAGAAATGAATATTACAGATATAATTAAAATTAATAGTAAAAAAAACAGTTTTTTGAAATGAACTTTAATGGAGAGACATTTCATTTTAAACTGTTTTACAAAAATAATACGGCTAAAATACCAACTACTAAACAATATAAAGAAAAGACATTTAATTTCTTTTTATCTAGTAATTTAAATAATAAGTGTAGAGCCAAATATGTAACGATTCCACTTATAATAAAAGCAACTAAATAAGGAAGCCATAAAGCACCAAGTGTGCTGGATGTTAAAAAGTCTTTTAGTTTTAAAATAATTGCTCCAAAACTAACAGGCATGAACATAAAAAATGAAAAATCACGAGCGGCCTTTTGTGATAATCCCCCTAACATTCCTCCTGTTAGGGTAGAACCACTACGAGAGATTCCTGGAAGTAATGCAAATAACTGAAAAATCCCCATTCTTAAAGCGTCGAATAAGTTTAATTTTTTTGCTGTCCGCTTTCCTTTGTAGCCAAATTTATGGATTGATAATAAGAAAATCGCTGTAACCAGTAACATGCATCCAACTAATTTAGGGTTAGAAAAAGCTGCTTCAATTTTATCATTAAATAAATATCCTCCAATTGCTGCCGGAATAGTTGCAACAATCAATAAAATACAGTATCTAAAATCACCTTCGTAATAGTTTCTTTTTTTTGGTTTTCGAATATAGCCAAAGAAAGCTGTGAATAATCTAACAATATCGTGGCGATAATAATACATGATCGCGAGTAGTGATCCAGTATTGACGATTACTTCAAAAGTAACATCGTTCATTTGAGGAACCATTAGTCCCATTTTTTCAAAAATACTTTGAAAAATAACTAAATGGCCGCTACTTGATATGGGAATTGGTTCACTAAAACCTTGAATCGCTCCAAGAATACCATAAATGATGATATTTTTAATTAATTCCATGTTTTCACCTCAGGAATCATTATATATTAATTAAAAATAAAAATATACTAAAAACATGATTTTATAAAATAATCATATATTTATATGGGAGGAAGATATGAAAGATATAATTGTAAACTGGGTTAAAGAAGATGAAGAATTATTAGAACCATATGAATGGGATGAAGATGATGATCTAGAAATCATTTCAAGAGTAGATATTTATCATGTTGATGAGAAGACTTTGCATGATTTTATTTATGGCTGTATCAATATTTATGATAGTCAATATTTTAATAACATCTTTATTGTTGGTGATGGGAAATATAGTGTAGTCGTAGAAATAAATAATAATGGTAAATTAGTTTATCGTTCATTAACGATGATGAAACAGCGAACATTAATTAATCATGAATTAAAAAAATTACCGATAGTAAAGATCAATTATCACATGTATGATGAGGGTTTAATCAAAGAATATGGCTTAACACGCAATGAACGAATTAAAAAACAATATGTTGAAAACATGGTTGATCAATTATATGTTGAAGACTATGATAAATTTCTAAATGTTTGTAAACAGTTGGAAATCAATGATGATAAAAGTATTGGTAAATATCTTCATCTAAAGAAAAAATTAGAAAAGGGATATTCTTTTATTCATGAACTTCTTTATAATGAATTTGTGAAAAAATAAATAAAAAGATTTTTCTATGTAAATAACTAGAAAAATCTTTTTATTTTGTTTTGAGTCATAAGAATAATTGTATTGACAATACTATAAATGCGTGTTACTGTATTAGTGTATTAATACAGTAGGAGGAGAGTTATGAGTGAACTATTAAAGATTACTAATGTAACCAAAAAATATCATCATTTTAAGGCTTTAAACAATGTTTCGATGACATTAGAATCTGGTAAAATAATTGGTTTATTAGGTCCTAATGGATCAGGAAAAACAACATTGATTAAAATTATTAATGGGTTATTGAAAGATTATGAAGGTGAAGTATTAGTCGATGGGAAAAATGTAGGAATTGATTCACGAAAAATTATTTCATATTTACCGGATGAGAATTATTTTCAAGATTGGATGTATATTAAAGATGTCTTAAGTATTTTCAGTGATTTATATGAAGATTTTGATAAAGAAAATTGTTTGACTCTGATGAATCGTTTTAAATTAGATAAGGGAATGAAAATTAAAGAGATGTCTAAAGGAATGAAAGAAAAATTCCAACTATCATTGGTGATGTCACGCAAAGCTAAATTATATATTCTTGATGAACCGATAGCTGGTGTTGATCCAGCTGCTCGTGAAGTTATTCTAGATGTTATTTTGAATAATTATGAAGAAGATGCTCTGGTACTTATTTCAACACATTTAATCAGTGATTTGGAAACTATTTTTGATGATGTCGTGTTTTTAAAAGATGGTGAAATCGTTTTGCATCAATCAACAGAAGATTTAAGATTAGAAAGAAAACAGTCAATTGATGAAGCCTTTAGGGAGGTATTTAGATGTTAAAATTATTAAAATATGAGATGATTCAATCGTATCGTCAATACTTTTTAACTTTAGGAATATTTTTGATTTTATGTGTTTTGGCACCGTTGTTGCCAGATTTTATTAGTCAAGTATTGAGTTCATTGATGATTTTTGCAATGTTAGGTATATCAATTGCAGTTTTGGTCAATGTTATTACAAATTTTAATCGTTCAATGTATAAGCGACCTGGTTATTTAACCTTGACGTTGCCTGTAAGTACTGAAAAATTGGTTGGGGCTAAATTTATAGGTAGTTTAATTTGGGTGTTTGTTAGTTCGATTGTTTTATCACTGGGAATATTAATTATTGTATTTTTAATTGGTAATGTTCCTTTGAATACTTTATTTGATTTATTTGGTGAGTTGTTAAAGGCTTTAGGTAATAATTTTGGTTTAGTAGTAATAAATTTAATTGATTCAATTGCGATGGTTAGTTCAATGATATTATCATTTTATGCTATTATTACATTAACAAAGACTAAATATATTCCTAAACACAAAACTGTTATTGGAATTATTGTTTATGTAGCACTTTTAATTTTAGGAAGCAGCTTATTAATGTGGCAGCCAATTGAGAGCTTTGTAATGAGTTTGGATAGTACTGCTTCTGTTTGGTTTAGCATTGTTTTAAATTTAGTATTAGCAACAGCATTTTATTTCTTCACTGTTTATTTAATTGATCATAAAATTGAAGTAGAGTAGGTGGTAGAATGAAAAATGACTTCGATCCTAATTTACCAATTTATATTCAGGTCATGGAAGAAATAAAAAAAGAGATTTTTGCTAGTGAGTATTTACCGGGAAGTAAGCTTGCTTCAGTAAGAGAGCTAGCGTTGGAATATGGAGTTAATCCCAATACAATTCAAAAAGCTTTAAGTGAATTAGAAAGAACGGGAATAATTTATAGCAGGCGAGCTTTAGGACGTTTTGTCAGTGAAGACAGTAATTTGATCAGTGAATTAAAAAAAGATGTTTCACTTGATAAAGTTAAAGTTTTTATTGAAGAAATGAGGAAACTAGGTTTTTCAAAAATAGAGGTAATTAAAATGATCGAGGAACTTGATTAATCCAAGTTCCTCGATTTGCATATTATTTTACTATGATTAACGAAAATGATAGAAAAATAATAAAAATAATGTATAATAGTGAAGTAAGGGAGATGGTATTATGATTCGTATTTACACAGCACCGAGTTGTGCATCATGTCGAAAGGTTAAGTCTTGGCTGAAAGAACATAATATTCCTTATGTGGAAAAAAATATTTTTTCAACCTTGCTTAGAGAAATTGAATTAAAAGAACTATTGGAACGAAGCGAAAATGGAACAGACGATATCATTTCTAAGCGAAGTAAAATCATTAAGGAAAATGATATTGACATTGATAGCATGTCAATTAGTGAGCTGATCAAGTTTATTCAAGAAAATCCATCAGTTTTAAAACGCCCAATTATGATTGATGAGCGAAGATTCCAGGTAGGTTATAATGCAGAGGAAATCCGGGTATTTATTCCTCGTGAGTTACGTAAATTAGCAGAATGTCCAAGTAGTGAAGTTTGTCCACAATTTATTAGTGAACCATGCTCAATTAAAGAGGCTTATTTTAAAGATAGATAGCAGTGTTATGAAACGCTGCTTTTTTAGTTCTAGTAAAAAAGATGATTATTTAATCATCTTTTAAACTATCCATTAAACGTTTTACCTTGCTAGGACAATTACGAGAATACTTTAAATTATATTGACCAATAAAGTCTAAAAATATTTGTTTACCATGATGATAATCAAATACTTCGTATTCTAATTCATAATCAGTAATTCCGTTATAAAGACTTTGATCTAGACAAATCAAGCCATCAGTAGTCTTAATTTCACAACGTGTAGTAGTAAGTACACAGTCTGTTTTAAACATCGTACTATCTAATCCAAGGGGTTTTAGAAGGTCAAAAATTTCATTAGTAACAAAATCGTGAGTAATGATTTTCTCTTTAGTTATTTTGTCAATCTTTAGATTAGTTTCTAAATTTCCATATGATTGTGGTTGCTTTAAGGTTAATTCATAATTCTCTTGTTTTTGACGGATTCGCAGCATATATTTTAATTCAGTTAATTTAGGGTGAATCAAATAGTAATTAGTTTGACTATATTGATGGTCGATGTGGTGATCGTTATAGATTTGCTGGTATATTTCTTTGTCTATCAATACTTTAAATTCTATTTCTAAGTTTTCTTCCATAGTAGCCTCCATTAGTATATACTATAGTATATACGCTAAGGTTGGTGAAAACAATGAAACAATATGCATTAGTAGTAAAACAGGATGAAATGTCTGCTAATATTGCTGAAAAAATTAAGAAAGGGTTAACCGGAATTATGGAATATAATCCCGATGATCCTGATTTGGTTATTAGTGTTGGTGGTGATGGAACAATGCTTTTGTCAGTGCATCAATATATGGAGCAAAAAGTTAGTTTTGTAGGTGTTCATACGGGAACCCTCGGTTTTTTTACAGATTATCAAAAAGATGAAATTACTGAATTGATTGCGGCTATAAAAGCTGATCATTATCAAATGACGCCCCGACATTTATTAGAAGTTGATGTGTATCATAAAGCAGGTAAAGAAACATATTTAGCATTAAATGAGATGCGCATTGATCATGGGTATACAACTCAAGTAATTGATGTCTATATTGATGATGAGCTTTTGGAAGTATTTAGAGGAAATGGTCTTTGTGTTTCTACACCATCAGGATCGACGGCTTATAATAAGTCAATTGGTGGAGCTGTTATTTATCCAGGAAGTCCCTTAATGCAACTGACAGAAGTCGCCGCTATACAACATAATGCTTATCGAAGTTTGGGTGCTAGTTTAATTTTAGATGAAAATAAGGTGATTAAGTTAAAAGGACAGCATTTTAATCGAGTTTATTTGGGAATTGATCACTTATCTTATCATCTTGATGATGTTGAAAAAATTGAAATTAGAATTTCTAAGAAAGTAGTAAAGTTTATAGAATATAAGGAAATGTCTTTTATTCAACGAATTAGAAGGGCTTTTATCAGCGAATGAAATTTATTGTCGCAATGAAAGAAAGCGGAATGTTGTTAAGAGAATTTCTTAGTCAACAGGAGCTTAGTAAAAAAGCTGTTAAATTAATTAAAATGCATGGGAAGATTCTTGTTAATGGTCAGCGTCAAACGGTACGATATTGTTTGCGGTACGGTGATGTTGTTGAATTATTGTGGCCTGAAGAAGTTAGTACTATGGAACCATATCCGCTAGCTTTAAAAATTAGCTATGAAGATGAAAATTTTTTAGTAATTGATAAGCCGGCAGGATTACCAAGTATTCCTACAAAGCGTTATCCTCGAAATACTTTAGCCAATGCAGTTGTTTATTACTATCAAAGCCAGGGAATAAAGGCAACTGTTCATTTGGTTAATCGATTGGATAAAGATACCCAAGGATTATTGTTGATAGCTAAAAACAGTTATGCTCATTATTTATTGTCTAGAGATATCAAGCAGGTACGCCGTGTCTATCACTGTGTAGTAGAGGGAGTATTGACGGGACAAGGAACGATTACAGCGCCAATTATTAAAGATAAAAAAAGTGTTAAAAGACTGATTCATCCAGCTGGGAAATTTGCTGTAACCCATTATCGGGGACTGGAGGTAAGTGCTAATCAGAGTAAAATAGAGTGTATCTTAGAAACAGGAAGAACTCATCAAATTAGGGTTCACCTATCTAGTATCAATCATCCGTTAGTTGGGGATACACTTTATGATTCGATTTATCAAGAATCTTACTATTTGGATAGTATAGCATTAAGTTTTATTGACCCTTTTACACAACGTCTGATTGAAGTAAAGAAAGATTCAAAACAATTTGAAAAGAATTAAAATGATTCCTCATAAATGGATAGCAAATAGCTGAAATTAAATGAAGGAATCTTTTTTATCGAAATAAAAAGATGATTTATCATTTAATAAATCATCTTATATAATTAATAAGTTAATAGCGCTTTTTTCCTTCGAGGATTCGCGTTTGTCGTTCCATATCTAAGAAAATTCCCATTGCAATCATATATGAAAGAAGTGATGAACCACCGTAGGATAGAAATGGTAAGGTGATTCCAGTAATTGGAAAGAGTCCTAAAACCATTCCGATATTCCAAACTTGCTGGAAGATAAGTAGACCAAAGATTCCGGCTGTGAGATATTTATCCCGATTATTTTTAGATTTAAAACCAATTCTAATTAATAAGGCATCAAGTACACAGACAACTGCAATAGTGAAACCGCCACCGACAAATCCAAATCCTAAGGCAATAACAGCGAAAATAAAGTCTGTTTGTGCCTCAGGAAGATTAATGATAGCTGTTCCCATACCATGTCCCCATAGACCGGCAGTTCCATATGATAACATTGCATTAAACAGTTGGAAGCCTTGATCATTATAGGTACCCTCGGGATCGACCCAGCCATAGAAACGATTTAATTTATGGTCTCCTCCCATTAAACTAGCAAAAATATCATGTTGGTATAAGAATAGATAAACTCCAATCCCAAGGATGATTGCAACTACAATCCCCCCTATGATAAACCAGCCGGCTTGAATACCGGACATAAAAATAACGAATACTACTGATGCAAGCATGATCATTGTTACTCCGGCATCATTTTGTAAATAAACGAGGATACAAGGTGGTAAGGAAATAGCTAAGAGCTTACCAATCAATAAACAATCATTATGAATATTATGTACTAAATAGCGATTATTATGTTTATCGACTGTATCTGCCATGACAACCACCATGATGATTTTCATAAACTCTGATGGCTGGAGATCAAATACTTTGAGATTGTACCAGGATGTGGCACCACCCGCCCATTTAGCTAAAGGAACAATATGTATTCCAAATCGCGTAAATGCAAAGTGATCAATAGCAAGACCAACTAGTAAAACCATTAAAATTCCATAAATGATCCACATCGATGAATAGATTCGATCGTTGGAGACTTTATAAACGATAAACATCAAGATAAATGATATTCCATAAAACATTAGCTGTTTAATCCAATAGCCACTTGGATTTCCTTTAGTAATCAAAGGAGTGGCGCTTTTAATTCCCAGACAGCTAATGAAACAAAGCAATAGTAATAGACCGATTAATGGCCAACAGATAACGGATTTTTCTTTTTCTTCCACAAAATCCCTCCTTATAAAAATGATAGTTTTTTCTATCATGGTATAGTATACTATAATTAAATGGTAATTAATAGGGGGTATATTTTAATGAATGAATATTTATTATATGGAATAATCGCACTGATTGTAATCGTAATATTAGCGTTTATTTTCCTAAAAGTAATGAAAAATAAGCAACCAAAGCAAGTATCAGCTGCTGATATTCCAGTTGATGTAAATAGTATTATCGAAGCTGTCGGCGGTAAGACGAATATTAAAGAAACAACAGCTACTTCTTCAAAAGTCACTTTCTTTGTAAATGATGATAGTTTGGTTGATTTAGATAAGTTAAAAGCACTTGGTGCTTCTGGAATCGTTCAAACAAGTAACAAGGTTAGTGCAATTTTAGGAAAGTATTCAAAAGAGATATCTCATATGATTAATGGACAGTAAGCAGATAACAATATCTGCTTATTTCTCTATCGAAAGGAGGTAAGTATGGATATAAAAGATCGTGTTAAAAGTTATGAGCCGTTATTTAATCAATGGTTGTTTGAAGAACTGGTAGAAATTCATGATCAAGAATCATTGATAAAAATTAAACATCGAGCGATTGGTGTTGAGAAAACGGCTCTTTTAAAGGTAATAACATTATATGATCAAGATAATAATATTGAATTTTTAGAAAAACGTGTAGAAGAGATTAAAAATAGATTAGGATTGCAAGTAATCAATGAAAGTGAATATTTAGATTATGAACAATATCTTATTGAGGATAATCAAGGAAAGATAATTGGTATTGACCTATGTCTTTTGATGGTTGATGAAGTTGATCGTTTACAAAATATAAATAATGTCAGTGGTAAATTATTGTATGAATTAGGTTTGAAATTATTTGATAAACATGAATATCTGGAAGCTTTAGAGTATTTTAAAAAGGGAGCAGAGGTGGATAATAGTGATTGTGTTTGCATTATTGGTTATTTATATGAACGTGGACTAGGTGTCGAACAAGATCATTATCAGGCTTTTCGTTATTATCAATCAGCAACAAGTTTAGGAAATGTTGTCGCAAGCTGCAATTTAGCATATTTCTATGAGTTAGGAATCGGTGTGAAACAAGATTATCAGAAAGCTTTTGAGTTATATGAATTTGGGGCTCGAGCTGGATTTGCTCGTGCTATTTGTAATTTAGGCTATTGTTACGAATACGGTCATGGAACTGCTGTTGATCTTCCACGTGCTGTTAATTATTATTATCAGGCGGCTAAACTAGGGTATAGTGAGGCTTTGTATAGCTTAGGAACTTGTTTCGAATTTGGTGAAGGAATTGAACAAGATATTGAACGTGCTTTCAAATGTTACGAAGAAGCTGCGAACCAAGGGCACGAACGTTCTCAACACCGTCTGGGTTATTGTTATGAAAATGGATTAGGAACAATTCAAGATTTTGTTAAAGCATTTTATTGGTATTATCAAGCTAGTCAAGTTAATTACGCTCCTGCTTTAATTGCGTTAGCGTCGTGCTACGAATTAGGTCAAGGAACTGATATTGATTTAAAAGCTGCACGTCAAAATTATTTAAAAGCTGCACGTCAAGGATATTCGCGAGCACAGTTTTGGTTGGGTTATTTTTATGAGAATCATCCTGAAATTAAAAATGCACCATATCGCTGTTCATATTGGTATCGTCAGGCAAGTAAACAAAATGATGTTCAGGCAATCGTAGCACTAGGTTACTGTTATGAAAGTGGTTTTGGAGTTAAACAAAATTTAATCAAAGCAATTGAGCTATATAATAAAGCAGCTAATCAAGGGTATGCTCCAGCCCAATGTAATTTAGCATATTGTTATGAAATGGGAATTGGTATAGATGTCGACTTAAATGAAGCTGTCCGCTATTATCGCTTGGCTGGAGATGCAGGTTATCCGCGGGCTTTATGTAATTTAGGTTACTTATACGATCATGGAGAAGGAGTGGATGTTGATCATCATCAAGCTTTTAAGTTATATCAAAAAGCTGCAGAAGCTAATTATGCTCCGGGTCTTTATCATCTAGCTTTGGCATATGAAGAAGGTAATGGAGTGGATGTTGATATTGATAAAGCAATTGAGTATTATGAATTAGCAAGTCATCAAGATTATGGAATTGCCCTTTATAATTTAGGTTTGATCTATGAGCATAATGAACAGTATCATGATGATTTAAAGGCAATCAAATATTATGAAGCTGCAATTGATCAAAATGATGTCCGAGCTATGTATCGGATGGCTTTATATTTAGATGAAGGTAAAGTAATTGCTAAAAATCTAGATAAAGCTTTTACTTATTTGCAGATTGCTGCTAATCAAGGCTATGGACCAGCTATGAATATGTATGGAATATATCTTGAAAATGGAATTGGCGGATATAAAAATTTAGATGAAGCTTTCAAATACTATCTTGCTTCAACAAGTGATGAATATGTACCGGGAATATATAATTTAGCACGTTGTTATTTTTATGGTATTGGAACAACAGTTGATAAAGCTTCAGCTTTTAAATTGTTTTTAAAGGCTAGTGAACGTGGGTATTATGATGCTAGTTTTATGATTGGCTATATGTATAGTTATGGAGATGGAATTAATCAAGATAAACAAAAAGCCAAAGAGTATTTTAAGCAGGCTGCCAATAAAGGAATGAAAGAGGCGATTGAAGAGTTGAATAAGCTCGATAAAGAGGTATAAAGAAGTTTAGATTGATTATAATAAATTGATGGAAAGAGGTAGATAAAGATGTCGTTTAAAGAAAAATTATCAAAATATGCACAATTGATCGTTAAAGCTGGTTTAAATGTTCAGCCAGCTCAAATTGTTGTAATCGATGCACCTGTTGAGAGTGTTGAATTAGTACGTTTAGTAACTAAGGAGGCATATGCGGCTGGAGCTAGGGAAGTGGTTGTAAAATATAATGATGAAGTTGTTTCACGATATAAATATAAATATCTTGAAAAAGAAGCGTTTGCTCATGTTCCAACGTGGTTTAAAGAATTTAGAAATGATTATGCTGCTAAAAAGGCTGCCTTTTTAACAATTATTAGTGATGATCCTGAAGGCTTTAAAGGAATCGATCCTGCAAAGATCGCATTGTGGTCAAAAAGTGTATCAACTGCTTGTAAACCATTTTATGATAGCCTTGATTTGGGGATAAATACATGGTGCATTGTTGCTGGCAGTTCAATTAAATGGGCAAATAAAGTATATCCTGATATGTCTGATAGTGAGGCAGTAGAGGCGTTGTGGAATGCTATTTTTAAAGCGGTTAAAGTCGTAGATGATGACCCTTTGACTGCCTGGCAGGAACATCGTAAAAGATTTGAAGCTCGAGTAGCATATTTAAATAAATTGAATTTAAATACATTGACTTATACTAATTCGCTTGGAACAAACCTAACTGTTACCTTAAATGAGGGTTACCTATTTGCTGGTGGGGGTTCTTATACGACTAAAGGACAATATTTTTTTCCAAATATGCCAACCGAGGAGATTTTTACAAGTCCATATCGTAATGGGACTAATGGGGTTGTGTATAGTTCTCTGCCATTAAATTATAATGGTAATTTGATTGATGAATTTAAAATGGAATTCAAAGATGGTCGAATTATTGATTTTGATGCAAAAATGGGTAAAGAGGTTTTAAAAGAGATGTTGAGTATTGATGAAGGTAGTCTTTATTTGGGTGAAATTGCCTTGGTACCATATGATTCGCCAATTTCTAATATGAAAACATTATTCTATAATACTTTATTTGATGAAAATGCTTCATGTCATTTAGCAATTGGAAAAGGCTTTAGTGAATGTATTCAAGGTGGTTTAACAATGACTAAAGAACAATTGTTGGAAAAGGGAGTCAATGATTCATTAACTCATGTTGATTTTATGATTGGTACTAGTGATTTGAAAATTGTGGGAGAAACAAAAGATGGTCAAGTAGTAAGGATATTTGAAAACGGAAATTTTGTATTTTAAGAAATGACGATATAACGGTTAGGTTATATCGTTTTCTTATTTACTATACTCGCTTTTTGTAATAGAATGAGTTCTATTGAGGTGAAAATGATGGAAGTAAAGAAAAGTATTGTTCCCCAGATAATGACGATCTTGCTAGTAGCTTTAATGATCTTGATGTCAGAAGTGTTTCATGAAAAAGAATTTATTTTTCCAGAAATTACGGCATTGACGATTGGAGCATGGTTAGCGCCTAAACAAGTATGGAAAACTAATAAAATTAAATTGGTTTTTTTAATTGCGACTTATGCGTCGTTAGGGATTATTTTGGTTAAATATGTAGATATTGATATTTATTTTAAAATTTTAATTGGCTTTGTAGTATGTGTGACGGGATTATTTTTATCTAAAACGACGTTTGCTCCATTGATATCTGCAACGATCTTACCAATTATTATTAATAGTGAGTCATGGTTGTATCCGCTTTTTGCTACTGCAATGAGTATTTTGATTGTAATCGGGCAACAATATTTAGAGAAGGGCGGCTATCGTAGTGTTCAGGAATATCATCCGGTTACTGCAGCAGTTAAAGAAACCTATAGCTTAAATTTAAAACGGTTATGTGCATTAGCATTAACGGCTTTTATTGCTTTACAATTAAAATTACCGTTTTTGATTGCCCCACCCTTGATAGTTGCTTTTGTTGAATTGAGTAGTAATCACCCAAAGTTGCGTCATAATTCGATTAAATTAGCATTTGTTACCTTTATTTGTGCATTTAGTGGTGCTTATGGAAGAATTTTGATAAGTGAGATTGGTGATTTGCCATTAACTATTAGTGCAATTATAATTGTAATGACCATGTTGAGCATTATGAAAATTACTAAATTATATTTTCCGCCAGCTGGTGCCTTAGCAATTTTACCGTTATTGATTGAATCGGGAAAATTAATAGTTTATCCGTTTGTGATAATCGGTGGATTTGTAATCTTCACTGTCTTTGCTTTCATTATTACGAAGACTCCGTTAAACAGTCTGAGTAAATAGATTTCGGTTGACAAATTCATTATAAATCTATATGATTAATCCTTGCAAGGAGATATAAAAATGAGCGATTTTATCAAAGAAGTTGAAAAAAGAAGAACGTTTGCCATCATCTCCCATCCCGATGCTGGTAAGACAACATTAACAGAAAAATTCTTATTATACGGAGGGGCAATTCAACAGGCAGGTACCGTAAAAGGAAAAAAGAACAGCAGACATGCAACAAGTGACTGGATGGAAATAGAAAAGCAAAGAGGAATCTCTGTAACATCATCTGTATTGCAATTTAATTATGATGGTTTTTGTATTAATATTTTAGATACACCAGGTCATCAGGATTTCTCTGAAGATACTTATCGTACATTAATGGCAGCTGATTGTGCAGTTATGGTTATTGATGCAAGTAAAGGGGTCGAAGATCAAACTCGTAAATTATTTAAAGTTTGTACGATGCGTAATATCCCAATTTTTACTTTTATCAATAAAATGGACCGTGAAGCTCAAGATCCATATAATTTAATGGAAGAGATCGAACAAGAATTGGGGATCGATACTTGTCCAGTTAACTGGCCTATTGGTTCTGGAAAACAGTTTAAAGGTGTTTATGAACGGCATGATCAGGAAGTAATCCGTTTTATCCCTGTTGATGGCGGGCGTAAAGAAGTTGATACTAAAATAATGAAATATGATGATCCTGAATTAATTAATGAATTAGATGAAGAATTATATAATAAGCTGCAGGAAGATATTGAGTTATTAGATATGGCAGGAAATGATTTTGATTTAGAAAAAGTGCGTCAAGGTAAACTTTCTCCAGTATGCTTTGGTTCTGCTTTGACTAACTTTGGAATCGAACCATTTTTAAAACATTTCTTAGAAATGACAACACCACCATTACCACGAAGTACTGGTGAAAAAACAATCGATCCATTTAGTGAAGATTTCAGTGCCTTTGTTTTTAAGATTCAAGCTAATATGAATAAAGCACATCGTGACCGAATGGCTTTCTTTAGAATTTGCTCTGGTAAATTTACTAAAGGGATGGAAGTATATCACTATCAAGGTGGTCGTAAAATAAAATTGAATCAGTCAAAACAATTGATGGCTGATGAACGTCAAGAAGTTGATGAAGCTTATGCTGGAGATATCATCGGAGTTTTTGATCCAGGGATCTTTTCGATTGGAGATACGATTACAACAGGTAAAGCTAAATTTGCTTTTGAAGGTATTCCTACCTTTGCTCCAGAACATTTTTCATTGATTCGTAATAAAGATACGATGAAAAGAAAACAATTTGTTAAAGGTGTAGAACAAATTGCTAAAGAGGGAGCAATCCAAATTTTCACTGAATTAGGCGGTGGAATGGAAGAAATTATTGTTGGTGTCGTTGGGGTACTTCAATTCGAAGTATTAGAATATCGCTTAAAGAATGAATATAATGTTGAGATAATCAAGCAGCCGCTACCATATCAATATGTGCGCTGGGTTAAAGAGGGATGCGATTTAAAAGCTTTAAATTTATCTAGTGATACAAAAAAAGTACAAGATTTAAAAGGACAACATTTATTATTATTTACTAATGATTGGGGCGTTCGTTGGGCTACAGAGAAGAATCCTGATTTAGAGTTATTGGAATTCAGTAAGAATTAGCAGGGCTAATTCTTACTTTTCTTTTAATTATCATGTTATAATGAATGAGAAAAGAGGTGATTACTATCGCAAATACAGGAAAACGTCGCGTGTGTCGTTGTATCAAGACAATGAATATTGTAATTGGTAAAGAACAGCGGGATCTATTTACTAAGGGCCAAGTTTACGATTGTGTGATTCGTGATAGTGGTCAGCTTCAGGTAAATTATAAAATATATGGTAAAGAGTTTGATTTGTCATGTACTAAAGAGGAATTTGAAGAAAACTTTGTTTTAATAAATAAAAAAACGGGGGTTAGAAAATGATATTTGAAGATTTAAAATTAGCAGAATTTAATGATTTTTATAAAGTTATTTTAGGAAATTTTCCTAGTAAAGAAATCAAAGAATATGATTATATGAAAGAGACTTTTATTAATGGTGATTTTAAAGTTTTGACTTTAAAAGAAGATGATGAAATTAAAGGTATTTTATCACATTATGATGGTGGAGAATTTGCTTTTGTTGATTATTTTGCAATAGATGGTAATCAAAAAGGCAAAGGTTTGGGAAGTAAGATGTTAAAATATTTTATGGAGACGGCAGGGAAACCGGTTATTTTGGAAGTTGAACATCCAGAAGATGAGCAAAGTCGTCGACGGATTGCGTTTTATCAAAGAAATGGCTTAGTGCTAAATGATCAGCATGATTATTTTGTACCACCTGTGCGTAACTTAAAA
The DNA here is from genome assembly GCF_019041935.1 of Erysipelatoclostridium sp. MSK.7.34. Taxonomy (NCBI): domain Bacteria; kingdom Bacillati; phylum Bacillota; class Erysipelotrichia; order Erysipelotrichales; family Coprobacillaceae; genus Thomasclavelia; species Erysipelatoclostridium sp. MSK.7.34. The sequence goes on along the minus strand of NZ_JAHPYJ010000002.1, from coordinate 69,047 downwards.
CATCGTCTGTATTTTCATTTAATGTCTTATCCAACGGAAATTGATGCATTGCAATTTGAACGTTATTATCCTCAAATTTTACAGTTAGTTTATGGTGTTAATGAGTAGAGTTGGAATTTTTTTGAAGATATGCTAAAATTAGGTGACTATTGGAAAGGAGATTACTATGGCTCGTAATTTCTATATTGATAATATAAATGATAATGATAAATTAAATGAGGTCAGCCTCCTCTTAAACGAAATGGAAGAAGTTTCACGAATCAAGATTGGAAAAACAGGTATTTCATTTTATTGTGAAGATCCTGAAAATGTGCAGGCGGTTTTGAATAATCATGATGAAAATCTTGTTTTAAAAGAGGAAATCAACTCACGTAAGCGTGAATTCGTGGCACCAGAACAAAAAGTAGAACATATTTTTATGTTTACTAATTTAGAGACAGAAGAAGAGGCAAAAGAAATTGAGGAAGTTATTTCACGATATTCAGCCTATGAAAATGTTAGTCTTGATTTTACTAATAAGTTACTTAAAGTCACAACTAGTCAAAAGAATATTTTAGTGCGATTAAATCGTCTAGTTGATAAAGTTAATCCTAAAATTGATGTGGAGCAATGGAAGAAGCCATTTAAATCACAAGATATTTTTCAACAAAAATATTTAAATACAATGATTAGAATTGCAGGATTATTTGTAGCTTTAGCACTTGGATTAGTTACAAAAGATGATCCTAATTTTATAACTAATATTGCCTGGCTGATTGCTTTGATTATTTTTAATGAAAAGACCTTGGTTCAAGCATATAAAGATTTAAAAGTTAAACAATTCTTAAGTGAAAATATTACAATTAATCTAGCTTGTTTATTTGGATGGGTTTATGGTGCTTATATTGAGGCTATCGTGGTTTCTTTGATTTACCAAGTTGGAGAACGGTTATTGATGCGTTTAATCAATTTAACGATGGAGAAAATTGATGACGAGATCAACCCAATTCAATTGGGACGTCGAGAAATTGGTGAAAATGAATATGAGATGGTTTCTTTAGAAGATTTTGATATTGGTGATGTGATCGTAGTTTTACCTGGAGAAACGATACCTCTAGGTGGCAAGATTGCTTCGGGTGAAAGTGAATTAGATATGTTTGCCATTAATGGATCAGATATTTTAGAGCCAGTTAAAGCCGGAAGTGAAGTTCAAAGTGGAAGTGTCAATGTTAAAGACACTTTGAGAATTAAAATTTTATATACGTATGATCGCAGTGCAATGAGCAGAGTCTTAGAAATTGCGACAATGGCACCTGTTGGTTCTTCAAGAACGCATAGGCTGGTAGAATTAATCAGTAAGATTGATACAGTTCTTTTAGTCGTCGCAGGAATTCTTTGTGCAACATTAGTGCCAATTCTTAATTTTGAAGCAAATTTTAAATATATTTATTTAGGGGCTATTTTAATAACAATTTCTGGTTCTTTTGCTTACAAGCAGGCTTCTTCTTTTGCTGTTCTATCAGGAGTGGCTAAAGCTTTTTCTAAAAATATTGTTATTAAAGAAAATAGTGGTTTAGATGCTTTGAATTTATGTCGAACAGTTATTTATGATCGTTTTGATGGAGTTGAAGTAACTGAAGAGGAAATGGAATTATTCGCTAAATTATCAAAATTACATGTTGGCTTGATTATTTTCAATGATGGACCAGTTGATCTTGAAAATGATCAGTATCGAATCTATAATAATTTGACAGTTGATGAAAAATTAGAAGTAATGGATAAAGCAAGTATTGCTGGACCAGTTGCTTATATTGGTGATAATTCAAAAGATATTGCATTATTGCAAAAAGCTTATGTAGGTATTAGCCGTGGTGGCATCAAAGATAAAAAAGTGATTGAAAATAGTGATATTATGCTGATGAATTCTGATCTTAATACCGTTATTGAAACATTCATGATTTCTAAGAAACAAAAATATATTACGATTGAAAATATTTTTGTAGGATTGTTTATTAATGTAATCTTAATGATCTTAGCTGTTTTATTTATTATTCCTTGGTGGCTGGCATTAGTAATTTATTTAATAGAAGTTGTAGTTGTATTATTTAATACTCATCGAATCATTGATATGAAATAGGTTACTTTAGTAACCTTTTCTTATAAGGAGGAAAATATAATGGATATGATTGAAGTAAGTACGATTGATTATTTACCCGGATACCGAATTACAAAGAGTCTGGGAATCGTTTTTAGCAGTAAAATCATGAATCAGGCAATTGCTAGTGATAATACTAATATTGAAGAAATGTTAGATACAGCAAGACAAGAAGCGATGGCAGAAACAGTTGCTCAAGCTTCTCGAAGACATGCTTCAGCAATCATTAATGTTCGCTTTACAACAACAAACCTTGGCAACAATATGATTGAGTGTCAAGTTTCTGGAATGGCAGTTAAGGCGGAAAAAATCGATGAATAAGTATTTAGTGAAGACAGATTCTACGTTAATGGAGTTTTTATTAAATCACTATAATAAAAAGAATGTTAAAAATTTACTTAAATTTAAGCAGGTGTCTGTCAACGGGCAAGTGATTAGTCAGTTTGATTATTCATTAAAACGGGATGATGAGATTGTTGTTGATCGTAATCCTAATAATAATTCAAGTCTAGATATTATTTATGAAGACAGAGAACTGATCGTTATTAATAAACCGGCTGGTTTACTAAGTATGGCCGGAGGAAATGAAAAAGAAAAAACAGCTTATCATTTAGTTGGAGAGTATCTTAAAAGTAAAAATAAAAATGCCCGTGTTTTTATTGTTCATCGACTTGATAAAGAAACATCGGGGGTACTGTTGTTTGCTAAAAATGAAATAATTAAAAATAAATTACAAAATAATTGGAATGATATTGTTTATAAGCGTGGTTATTTGGCAATTATTGAAGGAAAGCTTAAAAAGAAGCATGGAACGATTAAAAATCACCTTGATGAAAGTAAGACACAAATGGTTTATATTGCTAATAATGGTAAAGGTAAATTGGCGATTACAAATTATAAAGTATTAAAAGAATCACGATATAATTCATTGATTGAAGTATTTCTTGAAACGGGTCGTAAAAATCAGATTCGGGTCCATATGCAATCATTAGGTCATAGTATTGTTGGGGATAAAAAGTATGGTGCTACAACTAATCCGATTAAACGAATGGGACTTCATAGTCATGTATTCGCCTTTGTTCATCCGGATACAAAAGCTAGAATGGAATTTAAAGCGGTTGTACCAGAAGAATTTAAAAAAATGTTTAAATAATGTCTTGTTATGATAAGTAGCAAGGCATTTTCTAGCTTCTATTTAGCCGATATGCTATAGTAGCAAGAGGCTGTGGGCGCAGTATAATTTGACACAAGAAGAACTAGGGGGCAAGCGGTCGCTAAGTGAGAAATAAATGGTGGTATCTTGATATTGAAAATATTAAGAATTTGGCTAAGTTTATATTTATTAATAAATATAATTGCTGTAGAATGGAAAGTATTTAAACATAATCATAAAAACAAGTAATAATTTTATTGGGATTACATATATTATTAGTGGTGATGAAATGTTTGCATTAATAGTATTGATAGTCTTTTCGGTGTTTGGATACTTTAAATATTTACAAATAGATGAAGATGAATAAATCTTTTAAATATGGGTTGACTTTAATTAAATAAAATGATAATATACTCAAGTAAATGAAAAGTAGTGGAAAGAAGAAGTGCCTACTTCTCGCCTGATTGATTATGTCGATAGGCAAATGTCGCTAAGATAAACTATCTTAATGTCAATGTGTGGGTACTCAGTGTGCTCACTTTTTGTTTAAACTACTAAAATGGAGGTGGCTTTTATTAGCAGATTTGATAACAGAAAACCAAAACAACCGGATGAGTTAGTAAACGAAAAAATTCGTTTCAAAGAAGTACTAGTCATTGATCAAAATGGTGATCAATTAGGTGTCAAAAGTCGTAACCAGGCAATTGATATTGCTTATGGTGCAGGACTTGATTTAGTGTGTGTTGCCCCTAACGGTAAACCACCAGTATGTCGTATTATGGACTTTGGTAAATATCGTTTCGAACAACAAAAGAAAGCTAAAGAAATGAAACGTAATTCTAAAGTGGTTGCTTTAAAGGAAACTCAATTATCGGTAACTATTGATGTTCATGATAAAAATGTAAAATTAAAAAGAACATTGAAATGGTTAGAAGAAGGTAACAAAGTTAAAATTGCAATTAGATTTAGAGGAAGACAATTAGCTCATATGGATCTTGGGAAAAAAGTTATTGATGACTTCGTAGCTGAATGTGCTGAAGTTGGTCAAATTGAAAAACCAGCTAAGCTAGAAGGTAGAACTCTAACTGCAATAATTGCACCAAAGAAAAAATAATTTAGGAGGAATATATCATGCCAAAAATGAAATCACATAGTGGTCTTAAAAAACGTTTAAAAAGAACAGGTAGCGGTAAATTAAAACGCAGCCATGCTTATGTATCACATTTATCTCACAATAAAACTCATAAACAAAAGAAACACTTAGCTAAAGCTACTTTAGTAAGTGCATCAGACTACAAGAGAATTAAATCTAGATTAGCAAAATAATTATTGACATAGGAGGAAGAAACAAATGGCAAGAGTAAAAGGTGGATTTACTACAAGACGTAGAAGAAAAAAAGTATTAAAATTAGCCAAAGGATATTTTGGATCAAAACATACATTATATAAAACTGCTCATGAACAAGTTATGCATTCATTAGCATATTCATATAGAGATAGAAGACAAGTAAAAAGAGATATGAGAAAATTATGGATTGCACGTATCAATGCTGCTGCAAGATTAAATGATATCTCATATTCAAAATTAATGCACGGATTAAAATTAGCTAACGTTGAAGTTAACCGTAAAATGTTATCTGAAATCGCAATTTGTGATCCTAAAGGATTTACTGCAATTGTAAATACAGCAAAAAAAGCATTAGCAAAATAATTATTTAGAGAAAGTTCGCTTTCTCTTTTTTTATTGTGTTATAATGGAATCGTGGAGGGCTCAAAAAATGAAAAGAATAGATATGACAGTTGATTTTAAAAGTGAAGTAGCAGCAGTTTTTAAAGTAATAACTAATTTAAAGGATTGTTCATGGCGTAGTGATTTAACACGGGTTGAGCAGATTGGTGATAATCGATTTATTGAATATGATCGAAAACAGCGGGAAACGAAGATTTTTGTTACAGATTTACGTGAAAATATTCAATTTGACTATGATGTTGAAAATAATAGTTATCGTGGTCATTGGAGCGGACAATTTGCCCCTTTGCCTGATGGTGGATGTCGCATGTATCTAAATTTTGATTTTGAACCTCAATCGATATTAGGAAAATTTGTTCGTGTAGATAAATTTGAAGAAAGATATATTGAAGATTTGAAAAAAGAGCTGAATGAATATTAAAACTATACTAAGGTATAGTTTTTTTAGTCAATTAGAATATGTAGCTTACTACATATTTTAATTGACTATTAATATTAGTCATCTTATAATATTAATATGTAGCAGGCTACATATTAGGGAGGCGGAAATGAAGGATTATGAAGTAATGTTCAGTTTAAATAAACTGGCAGGAAATATTGCTAATTATGCAAATGCTCGTTTAAAGCCATATGGATTAACTTTTACACAGCTTAGTGTCCTGATTTTTTTAGCCGATAATCAGGATCGAACGATCAATCAAAAAGATATTAGTATGGAATTTGATGTCTCACATGCTACAACAGTAGGAATAGTTGCACGAATGCATGGCCGTAGTCTTGTTAAGGTTAAAGCGTGCGAATCTGATCGACGAATAACCAATGTTATAATCACAGATCATGGTAAAGATATGATAGTTCAGACTAGAAAGGTACAAGAGGAATTAGTGCAATTATTTTCTAAATGTTTAGATGAATCAGAAATGACTAATTTTTTTAAATTGATCAATAAAATTAATCAAGTTTTTAAAACTTAGATAGGAGAAAAGTATGGGAAATTTTAAGTTTGCAATGACATTACTGGTGAAAGAGTATAAAAAGAGTGCTTTTTATGCTTTGACAATGGTTTTTGCTATTGCAGTTTGCTTTATCTTTTTTAATATTATGAATAACGACTTATTAGCTGATCCTGGTGCTGTCGTTGGTGGTGCTACATGGAATCAAGTCAATGTACCGCTTTCTACAACATTATCTTTTATCATAATTTGCTTTTGTTGTTTTATGATTTTCTTTGCAAATAGCTTTTTTATTTCTCGAAAAACTAATGAAATTGCCATTATGACATTATCGGGAAACAGTTCTTTTAAATCTACTAAATATTTGATTTATCAGACATTTGTATTATTACTGATTGCAGCACCAATTGGTCTTGCGTTGGGGATGGCAGTTACACCAATCTCAAATTATTGGATGTTTCATTATTTGGGGATTGAGGCATCGATTTATCATATACCTTCAGCAGCATTTATGCAGACCATAGTTGTAGTTGCAATGATCCTAGTTGCACTTTGTGTTTTTGCTAGTGGGTATATTTATCGAAATGATATTTCAAGTTTGTTACAACAAGAAAAGGCAATGGATTTTAGTGATAAACGTAAATTAGTAATTCCATCAGCTGTTTATTTATTTTTATATGTATTTGGAATAGTTATGATGTTTATGAATGAGCATAGTGCTACCGCTTATATTGCACCTACCGGGGTAGGGATCGTTGGGGCTATTGGTTTGATTAGATATGCGCTGCCAGAGTATATTAAGAAGTTTAAAGAAAAGAAATTATTAGAAAAGAGATATGCATTGATTTATGTTTCTAACCTTGGTTATTCAATTCAGCGAGCTATTTTACTAATTAGTTTAATGATGATTTCTGTTACAGGGATGATTGCGGCAATCGCTGCTAATCAGGGAGCACCTCGTGAATATATTACTGGAGTGATTGGTTACATTGTAATAATCATTTTGTTAATAACTAGTATCGTTTATAAATTTTGTATGGAGGCCCAGACAAGAAAAACTTTATTTTTTAATCTTTGGAAGATTGGGTATACACGAAAAGAAATAACTAAAATAATTAAGTATGAGGTATTTTATTTTTATTTAGTTTTATTATTAATTCCAATGATTTATATAATTATTATTTCAGGATGTTTTATTTATCATGGGGAGATGTCGGTTGCTTTTGCGTTAGGAGTAATTGGGGTCTACTTTATTCCTGTTGTTTGTTCAGGTTTAATTACTTACTATAATTATAAAAAAGCGGTGGTAGCACCGATTCATGGAGGAAAAAATGATGGAAAATAAAATTTTAGTTGCTAAAAATGTAACAAAAATATATGGTGTAGGGACAAAAAACCCCTATACTGCGTTAAGTGATGTTTCTTTAGAAATGTATGAGGGAGAATTTGTTTGTGTCATGGGTCCTTCAGGAGCTGGTAAATCGACTTTTATTAACAATTTATCAACAATCGATATTCCAACTAAAGGTTTTGTTTATATTAATGGTAAAGAGGTACGACAAATGTCGGAGGGAGAAATTGGTAAATTCAGATATGAAAATTTAGGATTTATTTTTCAAGAATTTAATTTATTAGATTCACTAACGATTTTTGAAAATATTGCTGTACCGCTGACGTTAGCAGGAAAATCAAAAGTAGAGATAAAAGCAGCAGTTGCAAAGATTGCAAAACGGTTAGATGTCGAGCAGATTTTGAATAAATATCCAAGTGAGTGTTCTGGGGGACAAAGACAAAGGGCAGCAATTTGTCGGGCTTTAGTTACTAATCCAAAGATTATTGTAGCTGATGAACCAACTGGAAATCTTGATAGTAAAAATTCTCATGAATTGTTATCGTTGTTTAGAGATTTAAATATTAATGACGGTGTATCTATTTTAATGGTAACTCATGATTCTAAAATTGCTTCGTATTCATCGAAATTATTATATATTAAAGATGGTGTGATTGATGAAACAATAGAGCGAAAAGATATGAGTCAAAAAGAGTATTTTTACAAAATCGTTGATATTAATTCGACAGAATCGCAAGCGTTGTTTGACTAATGGGCTTAATAAAATTAGCAATAAGATCTTTAAAAACTGATTTTTTAAAGAGTTTATTTTATTTTCTATCTTTTGTTTTAACAACGATTTTTATCTTTTTATTCTTTAATCTTACACTTAATCCTAGTACAGGGATCAATCTTGGTGGGAATGATGCAAAGTTGATTACTACGATAGCTGCTTTTGTAATTTTGATTGCAATGGTTTGTGTATTTATGGCTAATGATTTTTATGTTTTAGCGAAAACTAAAGATGTGTCAATTGTTTTGATGTCAGGGGCATCTGTTTATCAAGTTGGGATTTATTTGCTTTTACAGAGTACGATTATCATGTTTTTAGCTATTCCAATTGGTTTTGTCATTAGTTATCCTCTAGTTCCTTTAGTAAATAATTTACTTTTTATGGTCTTTGATTATCAAGGAAGTTTAAATTATATTTCGAGTAATACTTTTATGGCAACTGCTATCATTTTATTTTGTGAAATTGGCTGGTGTACGCTTTTAAATATGGGATATTGTTATCGTACCAGCATCAATAAGATGGTGACTGCAAATGTTAAAATTGAAAAATTTGGAATAGGCGTAAAGAAACTATCAAATCGAATATATCTTGTTTTGTTTATTTTACCAATGATCGTATTTCCTTTTCTTAATGATACAGCTAGTCATTTATTGATTGCTCTTATTGGAATAATTGGTGTTTATGGCCTAGTTAAGAATATAATTCCTGAATTCATTGAAAATCGGCAAACTAATGAATCGTTAGAAGACCGCTGTTTATTAATTACGCTGGGAAATGTTCGCTATGATCTAGAAAAAGTTAGAATGCTTGTTTTAGTAATAACCATAGCAGCGATTATTTTGATGTGTACAACTATTTATACTTTAGATACCCCATTGATTAGTATGGTTACGTTGATGTCATATTTTAGTGTCATGGTATTGTTATCGATTACAACTATTTTTAAAGTAGGAATGGAATTGCAAGGACGAAAAAGGAGCTTTCTTAACTTGTATCATATGGGGTATGATCTAAAAGATTTAAAAAAGATAATCGATTTGGAAATGATTATCTTCTATGGTTTAATTATTGTTATTCCTTTGTTGTATCAAATAATTATTTTAATTAAATTGTATAGTTTAGGATTGATTAATTTTTATCTAGTGGGGGGATTGTTATTGATTCAAATTATCCCAATGCTAGTTTGTATGATTATTTGTACGCTCATGTACCAAAAAGTTTTGCCGGAACCGATTATTTGAACCATTTTTTATAAAATGGTTCTTTTCTTTTAGGACGTTCCATTGGGGAAAAAGGGTCACATGGTTCTAATGTCGTGACATCATAAAAAGTACTTTTTTTTGTCTTAGTATCAAAAATACAATAAGTTGGATTACGATACTGACCTCTAGGATAACAAACACTACCAGGATTAATAAAAGTGATTCCTTCATGAAAATCGTAATAAGGTCGATGAGTGTGCCCGAAACAAACTATATCAGCTCCCTTTTCTTTTGCGATATGGGTTAAATAATCTAGGTTATAATCAACATCATAGCGATGACCATGGACAATATAAAATTTTAAATCATCGATTGTAATAAATAATTCATCAGGAATATTACCAAAATCGTTATTACCACGGACTAAATAAAAACTATTAAGATTGATGCCATCATAAGTCATATAAATATCACCGCAGTGAATGTAATAGTTAACAGAGTTGTTTTTTAAAAGGGTTAATAAATCGGTTTTAGAAACAGAATGAGAATCTGATAAAATCATTATTTTCATAATAGACCTCCTAATTGATTTAATTTTAGCACGATTTTTATAAAAATTCTTGTAATATGAGTAGCATTATTTAATTTGTTTATTAAAAAAGTAGAAATTGGATTGAGAATAGTTTCGTGATATAATTATGTATATGTTTTAATTAGAAAGGTAGTGATGATAAATGAAAAGTTTCATTACATTTAATAATGTTAAAAAGACATATAAAGTTGGTGATGTCGAAATCAATGCATCAGATGGTGTTGATTTTGAAGTTAATAAAGGTGAATTTGTAGTAATTGTTGGGCCTTCTGGTGCTGGAAAAACAACTATTTTGAATCTTTTAGGGGGAATGGATAAAGCAACAAGTGGGCAAATTTTAGTTGATGGTCAAGATGTTGCTAAATATAGTGAAAGACAGTTGACGCAATATCGACGAGATGATATTGGTTTTGTTTTTCAATTTTATAATTTGGTTCAAAATCTGACGGCTTTAGAAAATGTTGAATTAGCTACCCAGATATCGAAGAATCCTTTAGATGTGAGAATGGTTTTGGAACGTGTAGGATTAAATAAACGGTTAGATAATTTTCCGGCTCAGTTATCAGGTGGTGAGCAGCAGCGGGTGGCTATTGCGCGAGCAATTGCTAAAAATCCTAAACTGCTTTTATGTGATGAACCGACAGGAGCATTAGATTATCAAACCGGTAAAGCGATTTTAGGATTACTACGGGAGATGTGCGATAAATATACAATGACAGTAATTGTTATTACTCATAATAGTGCTTTAGCTCCAATGGCAGATCGAATCATTCATCTTAAAAATGGTCAAGTAGCTTCAATGAATATAAACGAACATCCTAAGTCAATCGCGGAAATTGAGTGGTAATATGAAAAAGAGAGCATATGTAAAAAATCAAATTCAAATAATAAAAAAAACTAAAGCACGTTTTTTGTCGATTTTTTGTATTGTCTTTTTAGGTGCTGCCTTTTTTGCAGGACTCCGGCATACGGCTTCAATTATGGAAATAACGATGGATAGTTATCTTCAAGAACACGCTTTCAATGATCTTAATTACGTTGCAACACTAGGATTTACAAATGAGGATATAGAAGCTGTTAAAAAAATTGAGCAAGTCGCTCAGGTTGAATATGGAAATCGCTTTGATGCTTTGATCCAAGTTGGTGATAATGTCAAAGGAACGACAGTATATACAAATGAGAGTTTTGATAATAAGGTCAATAAAATTGAATTAGTTGATGGTACAGTTCCAGTTGCTGATGATGAATGTTTGGTGGATAATAATTATGCTTCAAGAAATAAAATCAAAGTAGGAAGTAAGATAACATTAACTAATGATAATGGTGAAAAGAAATTTAAGGTTGTTGGATTGATCAATGATCCTCGTTATTTTAGTACGATTGAACGGGGGACAAATACTCTCGGTGATGGAACTAATGAGGCTTTTGTTGAAATTTTAGCTCAAGGCAATGAATCATTAGCTTTACCGCAAGATCTATATGATCTTCGTAATGGAACTGTTTTTAATGAAATTCGAGTGACTTTAAAAAACAGTGATGATAATAATATTTTTAGTGATAATTATTTAAGGTATGTAAAAGATGTTAATAAAGAAATTAAAAAAGTTCTTAGTGGTAAAGTTGCTCAGGTCAATGAGGAATTAGCGGGTGATGCTAATCGTGAATTAGAAAAAGGCGAACAGGAATATAATGATGGTATCAATGAATACCAAGATGGATTAGCTCAATATAACAGTGGTCTTAGCCAATATGAAAGTGGCTTAAAGCAGTATCAAGATGGTTTAAATAAATACAATGATGGGTATCGTCAATATCAAAATGGTCTAAAGCAATATCAAGATGGAAAAGCTCAGTACGATCAAGGAGTCAGTGATTATCAGCTGGGAAAAGCTCAGTATGATCAAGGAATCAGTGCATATAATGAGGGGATAAATCAATATAATAATGGACTGAATCAGTATAATGTGGGAATTGAGCAATATAATCAAAGTGTAGTACAATTACAATATTTAATTGAGAATAATTTAATTACGCCAGAAGATGCTGCAATAATGCAAGAAAAGTTGAACGAGACTAAAATTCAACTGGATGCAACTAAAAAAACTTTGGATGCGAGCAAGCTGGAATTGGACAATAATGGTGCTGTTTTGGCTGCTACAGCTAATCAATTGGAAAGTGCAAGAATTACGTTAGCAAATACGAAAGTTACTTTAGACAGCTCCAAAGCCCAGTTAGATGAAACAGCGATAACTTTGACTAATTCTAAAAAACAACTGGACGATTCTAAAATTACATTAGACAAGACAAAAGTTTTACTGGATGAAACAAAGATTAAATTAGATGAAGCGAAAACATCGTTAGATGATGCTAAGATAAAACTGGATGAGGCTCGCAGTGCCATTGATGATATTCCAACTGGAAAACTGATTAGTTTAACACGTGAGGAAAGTGCTAGTATCTTAAGCTATGATTCTGCTTGTCAATCAATGAAAGCCATTGCAGTAGTCTTTCCACTGATCTTTTTCTTGGTCGCTGCATTAGTTAGTTTAACAACAATGACTCGAATGGTTGAAGAACAGCGAGTCCAAAGCGGAACCTTCAGAGCTTTAGGATATGATAAAAAAGATGTAATTAATCAATATTTGATTTATGCTTTTTTAGCTACTTTCGTGGCTAGTGTATTAGGAATTATCGCAGGAGTATATTTCTTCCCAAGTATTATTTATTTCTTGTATCGTAAAATGTTGTTTAATGTCGGTGCACCAATCAAGATTTCATTTGATACTTTTATTTGTATCCAAACATTTTTGATTTCAGTAGCGATTACTTTATTAGTTACTTACATAGTGACACGTCAAGAATTAAGTGAGATGCCAGCTAGTCTGCTTAGACCTAAGGCCCCTAAAATGGGAAAAAGAATTGTTCTAGAAAGAATAACATTTATTTGGAAACGTTTGTCTTTTAATCAAAAAGTTACGATGCGAAATATTTTTAGGTATAAAAAGCGTTTCTTTATGTCGATTATAGGAATTGCTGGTTGTGCGGCTTTAATTGTTACTGGATTTGGGATCAAGAATTCGGTTTCTACTTTAGCAGATAAGCAATATGGTGATATTTTTACTTACGATGGAATGGTTGTATTTGATCGTAATCTAAGTAATGATCAATTAAAAAAAGAAAAGGATGAGTTTGAGAGTTTAAGTAGTGTAAAAGATTGCAGTAGTTTTTATCGAAAAACGATCACAGTTGTAGGAAGTAAAGATCATTATGGTACATTAGAAGTATTTAAGAATAATGAGGAACTTAGCAAATATACAAATCTAGAGAATTATCAAACAGGTGAAAAAATTAAATTAAATAATCAGGGGGTTGTTATTTCAGCTAAATTATCAGAATTATTAGGAGTAACGATTGGAGATAAAATAAATATAACGATTGATGAAAAAGATTATCAGGTTAAAATTACAGGAGTAATGTTATTGTATTTTCAACACCATATATATATGAGTGAAGAATTTTATCGAGGTCTAACAGGTGAGACTCCAGTTAATAATTATGCGTATTTTAATTTAGAAGATGATGGCAATCGTAAAACTGTTACTAACTATTGCGACAAGGATAGCAATATTGATTCATTAAATTATGTTAAAGGAATTAGTCAAGCATTTAGAGATCAAATGGGCAGTATCGATAGTGTTGTTGTAATATTGATTGCTTGTGCTGGGGCCTTAGCTTTTATTGTCTTGTATAATCTAACAAATATTAATATTCAAGAACGTAAAAGTGAAATTGCAACTATAAAGGTATTAGGCTTTTATCCACGTGAGGTGTATGATTATGTATTTAGAGAAAACCTAATTTTATCAGCAATCGGATCAATTGTAGGATTAGGAATTGGGAAAGTTTTACATATGTTTATCATTAATGCGGTAGAAGTTGAAGTAGCTATGTTTATTAGAAGTGTTAATTTAATGAGTTATGTTTATGCAATAATTATTACAATGATCTTTACTTATTTAATTGATTTTGGAATGCGAAAAGTTTTAAAAAATATTGATATGGTTGAGTCATTAAAGAGCATTGAATAAGGTATTTTTAGTTATAAATTCTGGATAATATTATTATTAATATTTATGTTTATGGTAATTTCTATTTAGGACTATGTAAAATCTTATAAATTTCTTAAGAAATCTTAAAAAAATTATTCTCTTGAAAGCTAAGCGGAGCTTGCGATACAGCCAAAGGACAAAAATGAAAGAGCTTTCAGGGCTAGATTTTTCTAAAAAATAGTAATATAATAACAATTGGATATATTATTGAAAGGAGGTAACGAATGGATAGAAATATTAAGACAAGCTTTAAAAATGTAGTTGACGAGTATATCGTTAATCGTAAAGCAATGTTCATTCCGATTGCAGCTGTTGCTAGTTTTATGCTAGTTGGTTATGCAGCAGCAGACAAAGAAAAACCTGAGATTAAGTCTAATCAAATCGATCTTGCCTATGGTGAGAAATTTGATGTAGATAGTATTGATATTACTGATAATAAGGACAGTCGTGATTTAATTGAAGTATCAGCTGACACTTCATCATTAAATGTAACACAATTAGGTTCTTATAAAGTATCAGTTACTGCAACTGATAGTGGTTCTAATGTTGCTACAAAAACAGTTCAAGTTAATGTAGTAGATAATGAGGGACCAAAATTTGAATCATTAGGTTCAAATCAAGGATACACAATTGATGTTCCTGTAAAAGGAAGTACAGATTTCGCTAGCTATGTTAAGGCTAATGATAATGTTGATGGTGATGTAACTCCATTTATTGAGGCTAATACCCCATTAAATACAGAGGTTAAAGGTCAACAAGATATTACTTTAAAGGCTACTGATAGTTCAGGTAATGAAACTGTTAAAACTTTTACATTCGCTGTTAGCGATTTAGAAGCTCCGGTTATTAATTTAACCCAAGGAGAAAATGTTACTGTAGATTACGGAAGTGGTTTTGATTTAAATAATTTTGTAAATGTTACAGATAACTTAGATGGTACTTTAGTACCAACTGTTGAAGGATCTATTGATACTTCAAAAATTGATGAAACGCAAACATTGAAAATTTCTGCAACTGATAGTTCAGGAAATGTTAGTGAGGCTAACTTAAATGTTGTTGTTAAAGATTTATCAGCTCCTGTAATTAGTTTAACAAAATCTTCAATTACAGTTAATGCTGGTGAAAATGTTGATTTTAATGCATATATTGCTTCAGCAATTGATAACAAAGATGGTGATGTTAAAGCCAATGTCAAAGTTGATGCTCCTAGTACAGCGAAAGCTGGTACTAAAACAGCTACATATACAGTAACTGATGCAGCCGGTAACACAGGTACCGCGAGCTTATCAGTAAAGGTAAATGCAGTTTATGGCGGGGCAGCAAGTAATAACTATGGTAATAGTGTTTTATCAGCTGCTTATTCTAGATTAGGGTGTCCATATGTATGGGGAGCAGACGGTCCAAATTCATTTGACTGTTCAGGTTTTGTCAAATGGTGTTACTCACGTGTAGGAATTTCACTTCCACACTCGTCTTCAGCTCAAAAGAATGCAGGTACACAAATTAGTATTTCCCAAGCACAGCCAGGAGATATCTTATGGAAATCAGGACATGTTGGTATTTATATTGGTAATGGTCAATATATTCATGCCCCAAGAACTGGTGATGTAGTTAAGATTTCATCTGTGTCTGGTTCAGGATTCGTTTGTGCTGTAAGAGTAAAATAAAAATTGAATATAACAACTAATTAAAGATTACGATTTTAAATTCGTAATCTTTTTTGATTCTATCAATATAATTAGTATTACCGCACTTATAAATAAAGTTGACGTAATTAAAAATACAGTGCTATAATGAATATGTTATTTTTATAAAAAAATTAGAATCGAGGATCATACTTTTCCTGCACGGGAAAGAATACGTTTTCGTTCGCATATAATCTTACTATAAAACACGTAAATAGACCCAAATTTATGTGTTTTTTTTGTGCACGAAAATCTATAGTTAAACCAAGTGGTAAGAATTTATCACTAATAAATTACTATTAAATAAAAATAATGGGCTAATACTGTAATGGGGTTTTAGAATATGACTATTTTGGTGGATAAATTTGTGGGCAAGTAACATATCTTGAAAAGTGAGGGAATTAGATATGGCAAATGATAAGATTAACGTAAATATGTTTGGAACGTTTTCACTTTCACGTGGAAATGTAACAGTTGATTTAACCAAATTATTAGGAAAACAGTTGATTAATTTATTCCAATTATTGCTGCTTCAAAAAGGAGTTGTAATATCTAAGAATAATATTATTGATATTTTATATCCGGATAGTGAAAATCCAAATAGTGTGGTTAAGTTTTCTATTTTTAGACTTCGTAAAGATTTAAAAGCATCAGGTATTTTTAATGAGGATGAAGAAGTTATTTTAACTGTTAAAGGTGGTTATCAAATCAATCCCAAGTTGGAATGGGTGATGGATACTGAGGAGTTTTATTATAACTGGGACAAAATAAAATATATTGATGATATAAGTGATAAGGACCTAGCATATGCTCAAAAAGTAAATCATCTATATAAAGGTAAATTATATATAACGACTAATCATTCTATTTGGATTGAACAGATGCTAGAATTTTTTCGCTCAGCATATGTTAACTGTGTTATCAAAATTTGCAAATACTACATGAAAAGAAAACAGTTTGAAAAGATGATGTCAATAAATTATCATGCTATTCTATTAGAACCATTTTACGAAGGTCTACATTATTATTATATTAAAGGCCTGATTGAATTAAAGGACTATCATAATGCGTTAAAATATTATGATGACCTGAATGAACGCTTTTATAAAGAGTTGGGAACAGGATTATCACCGCGGTTTAAAGAGCTTTATGATGTCATTACAGAAGATATAGAAGAAGATTATATTATTAATACTGAAAATGTTAATGAAGATTTGATTATTAATAATGCTGATTATCGAGGGTTTTACTGTGGATATGACATGTTTAAGCATATGTATGAAATTTTACTTAAGAATGCACTTCGAGATAATAAGAAATATTTTTTGATTATTTTTGATCTTAATGCTAAAACTACAATAGAAAATCAAGTACATGTAATGAACCAGTTAAAAGAAATGATTGCTTCATCATTAAGAGTGAATGACTTGTTTGCTAAAATTAATAAGAAACAATATATTATTTTAGTAGCGTGTCAGGAAATGGACAATGCATATACAATCATTCAAAGAATAAATAAAAAGTTTTATGCAAAATATAATAGTACTACATATCGTTTGAATTATGATGTTGCAAAAGCAAAATTATTATATAAAAAACCAATAGAGTCTTCAGTTCAGAGTTAAGTTTTAGAGATATAACTTAACTCTTTTTTAGATTTTAAAAGAAAGTTATTATCTAAAACAAAATATAACCGCTTTAAAACCACCATTACATATAATATGGATGTAATGTGGGAAAAGTATCCACCGATCAATATTAAAGCAAAGGAGATAATCATCATGGAAAATAAAAAAAATAAGCTATTAATATTAATGATTGTTCTATGTATCATGGTTCCAATTGGAGGCGCAATTGCCTATTTCCGTGCCGATACTTCTTCAAGTAACAAACTTAGTTCAGGGAATATTGGAATTGAATTGAGAGATGCTACAACAAATGAAGATGGTCAAATAACGGATGAAGGTATTAACTTTAATTTTGGTTATCCTGGAGCTATAAAAGATAAACAAACATTTGTAAAAAATACATCAGAAAATGATTTATATACAAGAATTGCTGTTACCAAATACTGGGAAGATGAAAGCGGTAATAAGGTGATCGATGCTAATCCTGGTTTTATTGAAATCATTACTAATGATAAAGATAATTGGATTATTCAAGATAGTGATGAAAATAAAGAAGTTGTTTATTTCTATTATAAAAAATTATTAGAACCAGGGGCAGTAACAGATTTATTTGTTAATCAAATCAAATTATCTGGCAATATCGATAACACTAATGCAATGCGTTACTCTGGTTTAAGTGCTCATTTAAGTTTTGAAGCTGAAGCAATTCAAAAAGTTGGTGCTGAATCTGCAATTTTGAGTGAATGGGGCTTAGAAGTTAAAATTGATAATAATGATGTTATTCAGTATGTAGAAGAATAGTCGTGGAGGAGGTCATTAAAATGCGAGGTAAAAATATTTTAAAAACATTAGTTGTAACAACAGTACTAGCACTATCTATGACTACTATTCATGCAGCTGATACTAATGTATCATTTGATGGTGATGCAGAAGACTTTATTTTTTTGGATGGTAGTCAGGATTTATTTGATAATTTTAAAAATATTATGCCTGGTGAAGTTCGAACACAAAATATTGTTTTAAAAAATGATGATCATCGAGAGTTAAGATTTTATTTGAGTGCTGATGTCTTAGATAGTCTTGATACTGATACTTCGGGATTAAGTGTTTATAATATTACAATTACTAATGAAGGTGAAGAGTTTTATAATGGAACACTTGATGATCTGGCTGCTTTAAGTTCTGGAAGAATGAGTGAAGATACGTTACTTGCTAGTTTACAAAAAGGTGAAACTACTACAGTAACAATGACATTGGAAGTTAATGGTGATTCAATGGATAATACGTATCAAAATCGTGAAGGATTGATCAAGTTTAATTTTAGTGTTGAAGAACTTGATGATCAAAGTACTATTGTTGAAGTAGTTAGAAATGTTTATGAAAGTATCAAAACTGGTGATGCAACTGTAATTGCACCATTACTTGGATTGGTAGCAGTTAGTGGATTTGCAGTTATATTCTTATTGAAGAAGAAAAAGCATAAGGAGGATTGCAGTCATGAAGAAAATTAAAAAAGTCATTATTGTTCTAGCTATGATGATTGCAATGGTCGGCTTTGTTAATCCAATGACAGTTGATGCTAGTAGAACCTATAAAGTAACATTTAGGGCAGGAGCTCATGGTACATTTGCTGCTAATGGTGAAAATAAGATTACTATCGATGTAGCAGCAAACGAACGTTTTCCGGATATCCCTGATATCAATGTAGAAGATGGCTATTATTTAATGGGATGGAATAAAACCCTTCCAGCTAGTGGTGAGGCTGTTACTGGTGCAATGACATTTGTAGCCAAATATCAAGTTTTGACTAATGGACGCGAATATTCGATCAATTATGTTAATCAGGATAATGTTCAAATAGCCACAACAAAAGTTATGACAGCGCCACTTGGCAGTACAGTGAACGAGAGAGCTAAAACGATTGCTGGCTATGAATTGATTGGAGCTGCTGATTTATCAATTACAATTGGTGAAACAGATAATTCAATCACATATGTATATCGAGATTTAAATGTAACACAGGAATATGTTGAAAGTGTTGTAGTGATTCCTGTAGGTTTACCTGCTAACACTGCAGTATCAACTGCAACTGGTGGAGCAGGAACTGGTGGTACTACAACTAACCAAGGTGATGATACCGAAAATGTGACTGATTCAGAAACTCCGTTATCACCTGGGGATGGAACAGAGGAAGTTCCTGATGATCAGACGCCTTTAAAAAAAGGTGAAGAAGGAATTAATTATACTTATTTGTATATTACAGGTGGAATTGTTTTACTGTTAATTGCTGCTGGTATCTTTATTCTTAAAAGGAAACAAGCAAGTGAATAAAATAAGAAAAATTAATAATATTGTTTCAACGATATTATTGATCTTATGCTTTATATATTTGATTATAACACTTGGCCCAAGATTGCTGGGGTATGAGGTAAATGTTGTATTATCGAATAGTATGGAGCCTGTTTATTCAACTGGAGAATTATTACTAGTTAAACCAGCTAAAGCTGATGAAATAAAGGTAAATGATATTATAAGTTTTAAAGGCTCAGGTGTAAGCGGTAATGTGATAACTCACCGAGTAATTAAAATAGACCAAGAAAAACAAGTATTTATTACTAAGGGTGATGCTAATAGTAGCCAAGATTCAAACCCAGTTGCCTTTAGTCGATTAAATGGGATAGTAAAGATAAATATTCCTTATATAGGATATATTTATGGAATGATCCAATCAATGATTGCAAAAATAATTTTGGCTGGTCTAGTGTTGATTTATATAATCGTTAATCTGGTAACAAAAAAGAAGCTTAACAGTAACGTCAGTGAGGAGGAAGCTAAATGAAGATATCTAAAAAAAGAAAACAAAATAAGTTTACTAGAAAGATAAAAACACTGGTTTTGGCATTAGCGATGATAATACCAGCGGCTGGAACTAACTTAATTGTTGAAGCGGAAAATAACCCTGGCTCTACTACTAGTAGTGATGGCCTAGTTACTGTTAATAAAACTTCAGAAAGAGTTGGCGATAATCGGTATAAAATCAATTTGGATTTAGCTACTGGAAAAGCCCAGGATAGTGTTGAGGCGATTGGTAATGATATTGTTCTAGTATTTGATATTTCAAATAGTATGGCTGAAGATGAACATGGAAATAGCACATCTTCAAATGATAAAAAACGTCTTACTAAAGCTAAAAACGCTGCAATTGAGTTTTTGAATAATAGTAAAATTTCTGGAAATAAAAAGAATCGATATTCAATTGTGACATTTAATTACTATGGTACAGTAGAACAAAATCTAACAAGCAATCTTGAAACCGCAAAACAAGCAATTAGAGATGTCGAATTAGGAAATAATTCGGATGGTGGAACCAACATTCAAGCAGGGCTTTATAAAGCTAGAACTGTTTTAAAAAATGCTAAATCAGAAAATGGAATTATTATTTTATTAAGTGATGGTGGTGCGACAGGAAGTTATAAACTAAATAATGAACGCAATAATGGTTATTTAGTTAATGATTATAGCGAAGCGACCGCTACTGATAAAGCTTTAGGATATAGTGGTAGATATACTTTTGGGGAAAATGCAATCAATTATGATAGTGTAATTAAGGGCGGAAGAAATGATTTTACATTAGACTTATATTTAAATAATAGTCACTATTCTTTAAATAATGCAGCTGCTACATTAGCTGAAAATGAAGCATTATTAGCAAAGAAAAGTGGAAATACAATTTTTACGATTGGTTACACAACTGGAAGTAGTGTTAATAGTTTCTTGAAGAATGTAGCTACTCAAGGTGAAGGATATGCCTATAGTTCCTCTAGTGATTTAAGCGGAATTTATGAAAATATTGCTAATGAGATTGTGACTCGATATGAAACAATCATAAAAAATGGGATTGTCAATGATCCAATGAGCCAGTATGTTGATCTTTTAGATTTACCTGATGGCCGTTATGATAACTCTGTAGCTGATAAATTAATATTTGATCGTGGTTATGTTATTGTAAGTACAGAAAATGGTCGAAAAAAAATCACTTGGTATGTAGGTGATGTTGAAAAAAACAGTCAAGCTCATTTAGAATATTATGTAGCAGTTAAAGAGGAATATAAGGATGGTACAGATTATCCAGCCAATGACCCAACCCAGTTAGTCTATAAAAATTATATTGATAAAGATTCTACATTGGATTTCAATGTGCCAACAGTTAATGAAGAATTGCCAATTACAAGTGCAACTCTTACTGTAAAAAAGGTTGTAAACAATTCTAGTGAAGATAAGACATTTATTATTCATGTGGTTGGTCGAGATAGTGAAAATGCAGTAATTTATAAAACAGATTTAATCTTAAAAAATAATGAAGAAGTTCTTTTAGAAAATTTACCGTTTGGTAAATATACCGTAACAGAAACTGTTCCAATGGAATATAAGCTAGAAAGTACAGAAAGTGGTTATGCTCAAACAAACTTATCTAGTGGAAATATTATCGAACTTAGTCAAAATAAAGATGCAGCTAATGGTTATGTGACTCTAACAAATTCATTTGGTCATGTTGGATTCTTTAAAGCGACTGATGAAAAGACTAATTATCTTCCTGCTGGAAGTGAAACAATCAATAACTATGAATATAATGTAAGTGGAAATGTTAAATCTACGACAGTAAAAGCCCCACAAGACGTTGTCTTGCTATTAGATAAATCAGGCAGCATGGATGAGTCAATGAATGGCAGCAGTCGTCTAACCCATTTAAAAAATAATGTAATTAAATTTATAACTAAGTTATATGAACATAATCCTGACAGTCGTGTATCAGTAATTACTTTTGCATATAGTGCAGATGGTTCGATCACTAATAATAATTTTGTGAAGTTATCAGATATTAAATCAGGTAATGAAACATGGTACACATATTTAACTAAAAATAATGGTGGTATCAAAAATATTAAAGCTTCAGGAGGAACGCAAATTGATTTAGGTTTGTATGAAGTTCGTAATCAATTATCAAGTGCAACTGGAGAAAATAATCGTTCAGTAATCGTCTTTACTGACGGTCAACCAGGAAATAAGGGATTTAATACTAGTTATAATGATTATGATGATAATGGGTATCGGGTTGGAGCTGAGGCTTTAAATCAAGCTGATTTTATTAAGTTTAGTGGAAATTTAACAGGAATCAATAATTACATTGAAAGTAGTAATGGATCAAAGTATTATGGTCATAAAAATGATGATATTACTAAAAATCGTAGTAACAATAATTCTAATGATGCAGGCAATAGAACTAATCGTTCTGGTAAAGGTTTAGGTAAGACGATTTTTACGATTGGTCTTAATTCCAATAATTCATCATTATTTGATAGTTTCTTAACGCGTTTAGCTAGTGAAGGACATTATACAAAAGCAAATAACAGTAGTGCGATGGAAAATGCATTTAATAGTATTTTTACAAGTATTACAACAATGGATACCGATGTTGATATTCGAGTAAAATATGATGCTAATAAGTTTGAGGTAATTGATGCTCAAGGTGGTAAGCTAGGTGGCAGTGGTACTAATGCTTATATTGAATGGAAAGATATTATTGATGAAACTACTGGAAAATTTGTAATTGAAGGAATTAAATTTAGAAATATTGTGGCTGATGCAGGAGAACCACAGTTAACTGTGCAAGGTTATAAGGATGGTGTAACTACTGATTTAGAAGCTGCAGAAATAAAAAAAGTTGGTAATTAATAAAGAAGGTGAGGGATGACGCAATGAAATATTTAGGTAGAATTAAAATGAAACGACCATTGATGGTATTGATGGTAGTGGTGACAGTCTGTCTTACTGCAGTGGGCGGAATCTACGCATGGTCAAAACTAAGTGCATCTGTCACTAATAATATTAAGACACCAACAGTGGATACTGAAGTAGTAGAAAAGTTTGACAAAGATTCAACTGTAGACTGGTTTGATCAAGTAGAAAAAGAAGTACAATTCAAAAATACTGGAACAGCACCAGTCTTTCTAAGAGTTTCTTATGCGGAGTTTTGGAAAGATGCTGATGGCAAGGTTATTTCTGGGTTAGTTGATGGCAATGAAGTTGTTAATAAGAACTGGACTGAAGCATGGCAAAATGACTGGTTTGATGGTGGTGATGGCTGGTATTATTATAAAAAAGTTCTTCCAGCTAATGAAATGACAGCTAAAGTTTTAACTAGTCTTAAATTTGATAGCAATTATGCCGAAATTTATCAAACAGCAGATTATACTTTGAAATTTGTTAGTGAAGCAGTACAGTATAGTGATGACGATAGTGTTAACCATCGAGCAGTACAAGCAAACTTTGGTCGTGATTTTAAAGTTATTTCTAACAATGTAATTACTTGGAATTAAATGGAGGTGAAGATAAAGTGAAATTTTTAAAAATTAAAAAGACGAAGGTAGCTTTAATCTTTGCTTCAGTATGTTTGATTGTTGCGATTGGATATACAAGTGCTTACTATAATAGTACCGTCAATGTAGAAAACAAAATGGCAACGCAAGAACCGGAGATTGAATTGATTGAAAAATTTAATCAAGATTCACAATTTTTACCAGGAGAAACCGTTGATAAAAAGGTTAAATTTGCCAACAGTGGTGAAATTGATGCTTTAATCAGGGTAAGTTACAGTCAAAGCTGGATCAATCAAAATGGTGATTTTGTAAATGGTGACGTTGATAGTGTTGAAAAGAAATGGACATCTGCCTGGCAAGATGAATGGGTGGATGGAAATGACGGCTATTTCTATTACACTAAAGTATTAAAAGCTAATACAACAACTAATATCATTTTGGATAGTCTGGTTTTATCGGAGCAAGTTTCAAATGATACTCATGCGGTGGATTATTCAGGAATAATCTATCAAATTACATTTAATTTAGAATCATGTAAAGCTACAACTGAAGGGGCACAAAGCACCTTTGGTAAAACTGCTGCTATTTCTGGAAATAATGTAACATGGAGTGATTATAAGGGTAATAGTAATCAACAGAAATCTGGAGAAGATTTTTAATAACTAGGATAGGAGGCAGGTTATGAAGATATTTAAGAAAGTAGTTAGCTATTTATCAATATTATGTTATGTAGTGATAATAGCATTAGTGCTTATACTTGCTCCTATGGTAGTTGGCTACAAGCCTGTAGTTGTATTATCTGGAAGTATGGAACCCACATATCCAGTTGGAAGTTTGATCTATTACAAAGCTGCTTCTTTTGAGGATATTAAAGAAAACGATGCAATCACATTTCGAGTAGATGATGATACATTAGTTACTCACCGAGTGATAGTGAAAAACGAAATTTCACAAACTTTTGTTACAAAAGGCGATGCAAATCCAACTAATGATACAAATCCGGTAGAATATCAAAATGTAGCCGGAAAGACATTAGAATTCTGCCTCCCTGTTGTTGGAACGATCTTTGCTTCATCAGCAAAATATATTGCGGTAGCAATTATTGGTGGAATATTGTTATTAAATATTGTTTTGAGTAACCTTGTAGCGGATGAAAAAGAAAAAGTGACAGTCTAAAGATAGGAGTGTAGCGAGATGAGTAAAAAGAAAAGAACCATAATGAGTCTAATAGTTTTGCTAGGTTGTGTACTTGCTGTATCCGCCACACTGGCATGGTTTACAGATAGTGATGAGACTAAGAACCGGATTAGAATTGGTGAATTTGGAATAGATGTTATCGAAAGCTCAACTAATCCCGATGCCTCTGTGAGTGAAGATGGAATTAAGTATGATGATCCAGTAGTGATTGGACAAGAAAAATCTAAAATTGTTGATATAAAAAATACTGAGGAACTAGATGCTTTCATAAGAGTGACGGTTGAAAAGGTATGGATGGATGAAGATGGAAATATCTTGAGTGATAAAGATCCTGATAAAATTGTAATTCGTGGAATTGATGAAGATAAATGGATATATAAAGCTACTGGGGAAAAGGGTAAATCTTATTACTATCTAAAGATGCCATTAAAATCTAATGAGACTGTCAATTTATTTAAATCATTTATTATTGAAAATAATTTTACCTCACATGAGGAAACAATGTCATATGCTAATCTTAAATCTAAGATTATAATCACTGCTAATGGTGTACAAGCAGATGACGGTGCTAATGCAGTTGCTACGCAAAATTGGGATTCAATTATTGTTGAAAATGGACAATTAGTTTCTATTGATTAAATCGTGAAAGAGATGTATTTTTATACATCTCTTTTTGTTTTTGAATATTATTTTTCGTTTGTGAATATAACCGGAAAAAAACCAAATAAAGATATACTGTTAATTGTAAAAGAAAAGTTTTCTTCGATAGTTATATTAATAGAATAAGAGTTATAAATATAACCAGAAGCAAACCATCAATTGTTATCATTGATTTGTAAAATGAAATAAAAAATAAAAAGGAGTGGAAATCATGAAAAACAAGAAAAGCGTAGTGGCATCAATTGTATTATCAGGGGCATTGGTAGTTGTAGGAACTCTAGCATATTTTACTCAAACACATACAGTTGACAATAAATTAAAAACAAAAGGGTTTGGCTCTGATATTGTCGAAAAATTTACACCTAAAGAATTTAATCCAGGAGCAACTGTTACAAAAGAGGTACGAGTTGATAATACAGGAGATTATGCTTTAGTAGCACGTGCTAAATGGGAAGAATCATGGACACGCAACGGAGAAGAATTTAAAGCAGTAGCTTATCCAGACACTAATAATGAAAGTGTTGTTGATAAAAATGGTATGAGCGATAAATGGGTTGACGGTAATGATGGATGGGCATATTATAATGAGATGATTGGAGTAAATGGACATACAGAAAATTTCCTAACTTCAATTACTTTAAAAAATAGTGCTGATGTAGTTGGAACAGATATTAAAAACTTTTATTATACAACTGCAGCAACTGAACCGGATAAAACATCAATTGGAACTGACTCAAAAACTCAATGGGTAAAAATTTCTGAAGAAGAATTTAAAGCATTAGATGATGAAAATAACAATATTAAAGCGACATTTAAACGTGCTGAAGTTAAATCAAATGGTTTATATGATAACGCTGAGTATACATTAACAATTACTGCTCAAGTTTCACAGGCTAATAAAGAAGCTGCTGCAACTTGGATTACTGATGCAACAAATCAAACTGTAAAAAATTTCTTGAATGGATTACCTACAGTAAACAACTAATGAAGCCACGAACACTCTAACAATTGTTAGAGTGTTTTTCTTTATAAGTTAAGACAATTATTGATTTTTAGATTCAATAAAAACATTAAAATAGAATATTAAGGAAAGTGAAATATAACCAGAAGCAAACCATGATTATTTATAATAATGTTGTAATATGACAAAAGTATATTTGTTGGTTATTAATACCACATATCGGTTATTAAATATTTGAGAAAGGGGTACGAAAATTATGAAACGAAAAAAGAGTTTGATTGCAATTATTTCGTTATCAGCATTTTTAGTTATAGGTGGGGCAGTTGCTTATTATAATAGCACAACGAATGTTGATAACAAATTAAAAACTGGACAGTTTAAGTCAGAAGTTGTGGAAAAATTTACACCAAAAGATAATTGGGAACCCGGAGATAAAGTTACTAAAGAAGTAGGTGTTGAAAATACTGGAACTGGTAATATTGTTTCTCGAGCAATGTGGAGTGAAACATGGAAAACAGCTGATGGTGAAGATATTACAGTTACAAGTGCTGATCCAAGAGCTAGTGTTGTTGAAAAAGAATATGGTAATAAATGGATATATTCAAATAGTGATGGATATTTCTATTATGACGGAATAATTTCTTCGGGTGGTAGAGCCGAGGATAAGTTTTTAAAATCAATCATGTTAAGTGGAGATGTCGATTTTGCTGAAACTAAGAAAACAGTAGTATATTATTCGACGATGACAACTGGTGAACCAAGCAAAATAACTAATAATCCTGAAACAGGATGGGCAGTTGCCCCAAATACAGGCATTCCCAATAATGCAACTTACAATAAAACAGTTGTAACTGGTAATGGTAAGTATGCTAGTGCCAACTATACTTTAACGATTACAGTTCAAGTTTATCAAGCTAATAAACAAGCAGTCGCAGGAACCGCTTTTGAAACTGTAGTTCCTGAAACGTATGCATTATTAGATTAAAAAGAAAGTGAGTGATAGAAATGAAAAATAAGAAAAGCCTATCTGCCCTTATTTCATTAGCTGCAATTGTATTGGTTGTAGGTACATTGGCTTACTTTTCTAGAGACTTAACTGTTGAAAATAGACTTAAGACGGCAAAGTATGATACAACGATCGAAGAAGAATTTATTCCAACTGATAAGTGGGCACCAGGTGTTGAAATTAATAAAAAAGTTACAGTTAAAAATACTGGAAACGTTGATATTGTGGTAAGAGCAAAATTAACTGAGCTATGGAAACGTAGTGAAAATCTGATGGATCCTAATGATCCAGATAAAATCTTGAGCGAGGAAGGTGAAATTTTACCAAATTCATTCGTTGATGAAAACGGCATTTCACATGATGCGGCAATTAAAAATTTTGTTCAAAATATGGTTTATGAATATGAAGATGTTAAAGATAATCTAGCAGATTATCATAATAAATGGATTCATTATGGTGATTATTACTACTATTTAGGTGTAATTGGTGAAGATGAAGCATCAAATGGATTATTAAATAGTGTGAAGATGAATCCGTTATTAGATGCAACAGTTAGCGGCAGTCATACAGTCGTTGAAGCAGATGAACAAGGGACTACAACTGTAACTAAAAAATATCAATACGGAAAATATGGATATGATAGCGCAGATTATACTTTGACAGTTGAAGCGCGGACAGTCCAAGCTTCAAAAGCAGCAATTAGGGATGCGTTTGGTGAGAATGTGATGGCTGTGTATTTAGCCGATCATTTTGCTACGATTGCTGAACAACAATAAAGAAAAGGAAAGGTGAAGAAGAATGAAAAATAAAAAAAGTTTAGGTGGAATATTATTATTAGCATTAACAGTAGGAGTAGTTGGGTCGTTAGCGTATTTTAGTCAGGAATTGACAAAAACAAATGAATTTAAAACAGCAAAATATGATACTACAATTGAAGAAGAATTTACTCCACCAACTGATTGGTTACCAGGAGTTGAAGTAAATAAAGATGTAACAGTAAAAAACAGTGGTAATGTTGATGTAGTTGTTAAAGCAACATTAACAGAGTCATGGACCCGCGGTGATGAAACTTTAAGCAATACATTTACTGATGAAAATGGTTTAACACAAAATGCGGCTTTATTGGCATTGCCAAATGTTGTGAAATATACTGATGATATAGAGTTGGCGGCACAAGCAGGTAAATGGGTTGAATATGAAGGAACTTATTATTATATGGGAGCAATCAAAGGCGGTAATAGTTCAGCTTTATTATTAGATAACGTTACTTTAAATCCACTATTAGATGTAACTGATAAGAGTGTTACTACGGTTGTAACAACTGATGAAAATGGAACAAAAAAAGAAATTACAACTACCGAAAAAGGTAAGTACGGATATGATGATGCTAATTATAAATTAACAGTAACTGCAAATACGATTCAAGCAACAGCTTCAGCTATTAAAACTTGGGGAAGTAATCCAGTTGTAGATTACATTGTTGCTAATTATGCAACAATTGCTGAAAAATAAGATATAAATATAGAAAGAACGAACTGTACCCCTCACTTCAGTTCGTTTTTTCAATTATATAATGAGTAACAAAAAGATTATAGGATTAATGTTTCTATAATCTTTTTGTATTCTTTGATTGTTGGGTATATAATTATCTTGGGGTGGGAAGATGAAATTGTTTAAAAGATTATTAAAGTATTTTAGTAGACTAGAAAAAGAGGAAATTATAGATCTTACGCCAATTGTTGAAGATAAATATAATGAAGTGGCGATAGGAAATCTAGTATGGGCTTTGATGCCGTTAAGTAATGATGAGTTAGAACGTATAGAAGAAAGTCATCGAATTAGGCCCTATTTGGTCGTTGCTAAGGACGAAAATTATTTTTATGGGTATTATTGTTCTACAAAACAAAAGTCCCGTTATTTAGCTACATTTAAGCTTGATAAGAATATATATGACCATCGTAAAAATACATATGTCTATTTAACAAACACTTATAAGATTCCGCGAACTAATTTTCGAGATATTTACAATCGGATTGGAATTAATAACTTAATAATGATTGAGCGAAAACTGATTGTTAATTCACGCTACCTAGAGGGATTGATTCATTTTGATGTTCCGATTATTTATTGCGTTGGTGATATTATTAGAGTGGGTGATCAATTATATTATATTTATCAAACAGATAATTCAAACTTATATGTTAATAAGACTAAGTTTGTTCGTGAAGCAGCATTACGATATGAATTTGATTACAGTGAAACGATTATATTTGATTGTAAAAAATCTTATGAGCTGGTTAATATGCTATCACCAAAACATATTGAAATAGTATATGAAAATAAACGAAAATATAAGCATGAACAAAAAAGAAAGCAAGTTAAGCAGTATAAAAATGTTTTTAATTATCCTCGCGGAAGTGTTTTTGAGGATTGTAATGGTGATAAGATAATTTATTTATATAGCCGTTCTAATCATCATTATGGAATCAATACAAAAATCAATGAATTTTTTCCATATATATGTGATATTCAAAATATTGAAAAAGCGAATATTATCGGTACTATTAATGATGGAAAAATGATGATCATGCTGGAACGTCTGTTAGACCAAAATATTAATCCACATAATATTGTTACAATGATTTATCAAGAGATAATGGATGAGCGTCCTAGAAGCAGAGTGTAGAAATCTGCTTTTTTTATTTTTTTTGCTTCTAAGTAGGTTTTTATGAATAATTGCTTTATAATATAAACATAAGATTTTATAGAGAAAGTAATGGTGATAATATGTATGTTGCAACAAGTAGACAAATGAAGGCTTACGATCAGGCTTTATTAAATGAGGGATATTCAATCGAAGAACTAGTGGATAAAGCTAGTAATGCCATTTTACCGCATTGTTTGGGTTATAATAATATCGTGATTGTTTGTGGACCGGGAAATAATGGAGCTGATGGTTTAAGTTTAGGGATTAAACTACATATTCGAGCACGAAATGTGAAGTTATACTGTTTTGGGAACCCTAATAAATTTTCTCAAGCAAATAATTTTTATATTGAGCAAGCGCAAGAGATGGAAGTTCCAATTACTTTTATGGATGAAGAAGATATATCTTTATTTATAAGTGATGCACAAAAAGCAGATGTGGTAATTGATGCAATGTTTGGTTTCGGATTAAATGGTGAAGTTCGTGGAGTAGCTAGGATATTAATTGAAGAAATTAATAATTTATATGATATAGACATCATCGCAATTGATATTCCAACTGGATTAAATCCTGATACAGGAATACCTTATGGTAATGTGATTTGTGCTAGTAAGACAATTACTTTAACAGCAATCAAACAGGCTTTTTTAAATGAAGAGTGTCATATGTATACAGGAGAGATTGCAGTTGAAATATTGGATGCTAAAGATTTACGTCAGGAGCAGGGGCTTGCTAAATTGGTTAGTCCATCATGGATCAAATATCATTTAAAACCGCGTGCTTATTATGGACATAAAGGAATCTATGGCAAGATTTTACATTTAACTGGATGTGATTACTATCGAGGAGCTGCTTTATTAGCGTCAAAAGCCTCGGTTTATAGTGGAAGTGGTGTTGTATGTGTTTGTTCAAGTGAAAAAGTAATTGATGCGCTAGCAACAGTTACTCCTGAATGTACTTCTAAACTTCGTAATAGTAAACTGGAACAAGAACTTTTTTATGACCGTGATGCAATTTTGATTGGTTCAGGTTTAGGGTTAAATGAACAAAGCGAGCAGTATGTAATTGATACTTTACAATATGCCAATTGTCCAATCGTAATTGATGCTGATGGTTTGACGATTGCAGCTAAACATTTAGATTTATTAAAAGAGTGCCCCGTTCCTATTATCTTAACACCTCATTTTGGTGAATTTAAGCGTTTGTGTGCTTATGATGATGAATTAGATATGATTGATAAAGTTGGTGGTTTTGCTCGAAAATATGGTGTTACTGTTGTTTTAAAGGGTCCTAACACATTAATTACAGATGGTCGAGAGACATATCGTAATATTACAGCTAATAAGGCGATGGCTACGGCTGGAATGGGAGATGTTTTAGCTGGGATGATCGTTAGTTTTGTTGGACAAGGCTATACACCTAAAAATGCAGCTATTTTAGGAACTTATCTACATGGCAGCTGTGGGGATGTAATAGGGGATAATTCTTATACAGTATTACCTAGTAAATTAATTGATTTGATTCCACAAGTAATGCATGAAATTATCAATGAATAATTAGAACTTGAAATCTAAATTTAATTTTAATAGATTTAAAAATATATGTGAAAAAGTCATCAATAGTGATGACTTTTATAATTAGTATTTAAGCAAGATAAAAGAATGTATTAAAATCAATAAAATAGAAATTTTTTGATACAGGGTATTTAACTATGATGCATTTATAAAAAAAGATAATCACGTAAATTAGTTTTATGCTCATCTGCTTTAGAACTAAAAAACTATCTTAGGATTATCTTTGTTTTAGTGTCAATGGGGGTTAGTGATGCCAGAAATCTTTTTGAAATCATCTTCAGATAAAGGCTTATTAAGATAATAGCCTTGAATAACATCACAAGATAAATCTTTTAACACTTTTAGCTGTTCTTTAGTTTCTACTCCTTCAGCGACACAAGTTATATCTAATTGTTGACACGTATTAATGATATTTTTGATTACTAATTTAGCACGGTGATCATGATAAATATCGCTTACGATCTTTCGATCAAGTTTAAGTGAGCTTAAGTGCAGCGAGTATAGTATATAAATATTGCTATATTCAGCACCGAAGTCATCTAAAGCAATTTTATATCCTTCAGCTAAAAATTGATTAACAATATTTTTTAAACTAGCAGAATCAATTGATCCAATGGATTCAGTAACTTCTATTTCAATTAATTCTTTAGGAATATTATAGCTTTCAACGATTTTATTAGTTTCTTCTAAAATACCAGGTTCTAAAATAGTTGCTCGAGAATAATTTATTGAAATTGGGAAAGGCTTCCAAGTAGTTTTTAACCAGTTACTGAGAATTCGGCAGACATCTTTTAGAATAAATAAATCTATATGTCTAATTAATCCTGCTCTTTCTATTTCTGGAAGAAAACGCCCTGGTGGAATAATTCCTTTTTGAGGATCGTTGTATCTGATCAATGCTTCAGCACCACAAATTTGATTAGTTTTAGTATGAGCCTTAGGTTGTAAAAAGGTTAAAAATTTTCCATTTACAAAAGCAGTATTTAAACGCTCTAATATTTTTGCTATCGACTGATCAGATTTAGCTAACTTAGAGTGTATTTTTTTATTTACAGCATGTCTTGTTTTTTCCTCTAATTGCTCTTGCATTGTTTCTAACACAAGTGAATTCTTTTCCCAAACTTTTTCACAAATGATCCATTGATCATAAAATTCAATTAGCTCTTGGTAAAAAGTATCATATATATGAATGAAGTTTTCATACGTAATATCTGGACAAAGCACTATAAAATGGGCATTACTGATCCGATAACATGATTTTTTATCAAAAAATTTAGTAATTGTTTGTGCGATGAACTGTAAGATTTCATCACCTTGGACGATGCCATACCGCTGATTATATTTTTTTAGATTAATGATAGTTATTTCAATCATTCCAAAAGTAGAATAAATATCAGTATTTATATTTCTTATAGTCTTAATATAAGAATCGTAGTTAGATAAACCGGTTTTTTGATCATGAGTAAGGGCATAAGTATATTTAGTCTGCAAATTATAAATAGTGGTAATTTTACAAATAACATCAGCAATCACCTCAATAGATTTTGAAGCGTTAATATGTTGTTTAACAGTTTCCACGAGCAAGCATGATACAAGCTTGTTTTTGTTATAAATGCCGATAAATAATAATGGTAGTGGTACATCCTTTTCAAAATATAGTTCTGTAATATTTTTATAACAAAAATGGTTTTTATCTAATATTACAAAGTATTTTTGTGGTGCGACAGCACTAACAATATTTTCAAAGTGTTCCTTACTGAAATGAGTATTTTTAATATTAGAGATTTGATTATTATAATTCCACTTTGAAGTCAGAGAAAATTTTTGTTGATTATCGCTTTGATGAAATAAGAGAACATTTTGGGCATTAAAGAATGTTCCTAATTGTCTAAGAATATTATCAAAAGCATTTTCTCGTTGAATATTTTTATCTATATTTTTCCAGCTTATTTCTAAAAATTGTTGTAAATCTGAATCCTGATTTTCATATGCTAAGTTAAAGGGAATATCCTGCATTTCAATTTTTCTTACAGTATCGCCCTCATAATGAGACAGCTGTTCTTTAACATACATAAGTTTATCGATTTTGGATACAAAACATTCACGCATATTTGTTTGTTCAAAGTCGATTTGTTGAGAACAAAATGGGCACGGTGATTTACGATTATGTAATAATTCATAACATTTTATTGGCTTTTTAACTGGGAAAATACAATTAAATATGATTTGTCCAGTCGGGCTCATCGATAAAATTGTAAAATCATTAGGGTTAATAATCATTTCAATCTTGAAATTAAATTCAACTTTTTCAATTTCTTGATAAGATAGTATCTGGTTTTTTCCGCGTCTTTTAGCTGTATCTAAGGCATGGAGTGCGCATTGATGAATTTGACTATAGCTCATATTTTCTGAAAATAGATAGATTAAACCACCGGTGAGAGTTAACTGGGTCTCAATATCTTGAAAATGATAAATACTAGAAAGCTTTTTTTGAAGTTGTAAGGCTGCTTGATAGATAACTTTTTTTGATTCAGCATTATGATAAAAAATAGAGAATGTATCACCATTGATTCGTGCTGCAATACAGCTGGAAGAAATACTTTTCTTGATCATTTGTCCCATTTGACGAATGATTTGGTCACCGAACAAGAAATTCCCACTGTGATTTATCTGTTTAAAATTATCAATATCTAGCAAAAGAAAAGCATTGACTTTCTTAGGATCATATTCTTTCTTCAGCAATGTTTCAATCATTAGCTGTGAAGTAGACTCATTATATAAGCTACTCATCTCATCAATTTCTGCTTTATTTTGCAATGCTAATTCACGTCTTTTTTGGATATCAATATTTTTGGTATAAATAAATAATATTACATCGTTATTTTGAGGAGAAATAGTTGTTTTCATATTTAAGGATACCCATAATATCATTCCATTTAAATATTTCTGCCTAAATTCAAAAGTTGGAATATCGGTAAAAGTACGGATATAGTCATTAATTTGATTTTTAGAATATTTTTTCTCAAATTTTTTTTGATCATCCTCATTAGCAATAGTCTGTAATAAATATTTATAAATATCATCGTATGTGTAATCAGAGAGCTGTTTTTCATACTGTTCATTGGAATGTAAAGAAATATCTTCGATAAAATCACGAGAAAAATTTAAACGGATGTTTAATATAATATCTTCATTCAAAACTTTCCTTAAACTTTCTTCATTATAGATTCTTGTCTCAATTTTTTTTGTTCTGTAACATCTTCTGATATGCCAATTGCCCATGCTGGTTTTTCATCAATATGCTGGACAATAGTATATGTTATTTTTTCCCAAAGATATTTATCTTTCGCATCTTTTTGTTTGACCCTGATTGTAGCAGAAAGGGGAGCAGCTCCTTTTTCTAAGCGTTGATATAAATTCTTAAGTTCATTAATGCTTTGAGGATGGATCAACCCTTGTGCAATTATGCTTTCTGGGATATTGGCAGTAAGATTTTGATAGCTGCGGATTACTGCAGAATCGGGATTGCCAATTACTTGTTTGTTTTGAATATCAAACTCCCAAATATTTAAGCCGGTTTTAGTTTGTGCAACTTTAAACAACTGCTGTGAGCGATATAACTTATCTTCTAGTTTTTTTCGTTTAGTAATATCCATGACCATTCCAATCATAATAATTGTTTGATCAAGCAGCGAAGTAAAGCTGGCACTAATATGAATCCAGGCAATTGAATTGTCTCGTTTTTTAATTCGATATTCAAGAATAGCTTGTGACTGATTATTTTTAATTAAATCCGTTATTTGGGCTCTTATTCTTGCTTTATCTGATTCATAAATGAGATTTTCAGCACAATCATTTAAATCATGGTGAAATTGCTTTTTGGTATACCCATGTATTCGATAATATCCGTCATTAGCATATAAAATTGGAAAATGTTCAATTAATGCAGCTTTAAAAACTCCGTCAAGGCTATTTTCATTAATGAAACGTAGTTCTTGTTCATTATTCATTTCATGGGAAATATCAACAAAAAAAGACAAAATTAATTTTTGACCATGCCCATCGATAACGTATTTTCCTCTTTCATATACCCAAAGCAAATGGCCTCCGTGGCAAACTATGCGATAACGAATTTCATAAATGTCATTTCTTTCAAGCTGTTGGAAAATTTCTCTTTCAACAAATTGACGATCTTTTTCATAGATAATATTTGAAAATTTTCCATTTGTTATTTGACATAATTCTTCATAAGAATATTGGGTATATTCTAAAATGGCTTGATTAAAGCAATAGAGTGGAAAGCCAGAGTGCGCTTGGACAGCTAGTATTCCTCCCGGGATATTTTTATTTACAAAATCAAGTAAGTCAGTTTTTGTTTTTAAATCATTTTGCTGATCAAATATGTTTACAAAGTAAAAGCTTTTTTGAAAAAGAAAATTATTTTTATTGCTTTGATTTTTCTCATAAATATAATACGAAGTATCTAAATAAGTATCTAAAGAATTTGGCTCTAGAGAAGCTTGTTCTCTATTTTTATCTAAATTACGAATTGTTCCAGCAAATAAATCTGGATTACCATTTTTATCTCTAATCATTTTTCCTTTACAAAGCAAGGGAATCCAACGGTTAGAGGCATCTTTTGCACGATAATAAATTGTATGCTGTTCAGCTCTGCCATCAGCAATTTCTTGATTACTTCTTAAAAATCCTGCTTTATCATCAGGATGAATTTTTTCTCCCCAAAATGCTGCAGCATTATCAAGAATTTGATTTGGCAAACGAAAATCTATCATCATCTGACGTGAGTACATGAATTTACTTGTCTTTAAATTTCCAACAAATAAGTAGTCATCAATTGTTTCTGATAAACTTTCAAAAAGATGATCACGATTATATTCAAATAAAGGAATAGAATTATACTTAGGTTGTGAATTTGTTAGCCTTTTTTTATTCATAAGAATATGATAATCTCGTTTTTGGATATACATTTGTGAATCAGCAATAGATAATACATCAGAAACAGTTAAATTTTCATCTACATGGATATTAGCAATTCCATAACTAAAAGAGGTATCATAATCAATGTTTTCTTTGATTCTTTCTTGATTTAAAGTTAAAAGAATATTATCCATCCAAACTTCTACACCTTTAACAGTAGTATCTAAAAAAACAATTATAAATTCATCACCACTAAGGCGAAAGATAAAGTTTGGCTCTTTCAAACGCTTTTTTATATTTTGGGCAACAAATATTAATAGGCGATCGCCTTCAAGATGTCCATAAGTATCATTAACCCATTTTAAACCGTTCATGTCATATAAAACTACAACAAAGTCTTCGTTAAGATATTCAGCAGTTAATAGTTCTTCAATTCGTTTTTTACCGGCATTTCGATTAAAAATACCTGTTAATTCATCAATTGTTGCTTCTACAGATAACTGTAGTTGTTCAGTAACGTCAATCGAATTTTGGATATGATAAAGTTTGTTATCCCAAAGTTCTAAAGTATCATGATTTAAATATGTTTTTTCTGTTACCGTGTTCTTTTCATACCATACACAAATTTTTTGTGAATTAGATTCTTGAAGTTGTTTGATTTTACAAAACTCACATCTTTTGTTCATTCCAGATTGTAAAATCTGCCAGCATTTCTTTCCTTCGGTGTTAGAGACTTGAAACGTATTTTTCATATAATCGTTCATATATACAATTTCATCAGTTTCAACATCGGTGACATAGATATTAGAGTTAATTTGATCAAGAATCTTCTTGTAGAATGCTGAATTAAAATTTTCATTCATCGACAAAATCACCTCAATTATCGTTTATATATATTACTTTTATTATATCATTCATCGAGAAACATATAAAAAAATTAACAAGTAAAAAGATAAGTTAATGTAGTTAAAATGTGATTTTGTAACTGATTTATAACCAATTTATGTAATTTTATGGAAAATTTAATTACTAAAAAATAAATATTAACAATTAAAGTAGAAAAAACTGATTTAATAAATAAAAAGGGCTATAACGCCTAGAGTGATATGCTTCCTCCTAGGTAGACAAATAAAATAATAAAAACTTGTCATCTAGAAGGGAACATATCAAAGATTGAAAATCTTTATTTGTTATAGTCCTTTAAGCTTGTCTTTTTATGATTGTGATATTTCTGCCACTATCTTTATATTTACGATAGCTATAAAATAACTTGTCATTTTCAACAGTACAATATGGCGAAACAGTAATATTTTTTTTCAATAAACCTAAATTTAATAACATTTGTCGGTTTAGACCTTTGTTATCAAGCAAATAATGTGTAGTATCTGTTTGTTTATAGTACGGAGTAGTATCGAAATCCATTTGTTTAACTAAGTCGATGACATTATCCATTACCTCAAGACAATCTTGGCAGATGCATGGTCCAATATAGGCAAGCATCTCTTTAGGATCACAATGTTCATTTTCAATTAGATGTTTTGTGACTTTTGAAACAATTTGTTTAGTTGTTCCTAGCCAACCAGAATGAATTGCAGCAATTATTTTTGTTTTAGGACAATATAGTAACACTGGGGTACAATCTGCATGAAATGATAATAAAAAGAGATCAGTATCTTTTGTATAAAGAGCATCAGTATTGTTAAAGGCATCATCTTGGCAGTACATACCTCTGCCACCGTCTTTAAGAGATACTTCTTTAAAGTTGGCTGAGTGTGTTTGATGTGGTGCCACCATGTGCTCTAAATCAGTTTTTAAAAGTTTGGCTAATTGTTTACGATTATTGAGAATCAATTGTTTGTCCTCGTTATTATAAGACATATCGCCTAATTCTTTAGTAATTGTATATGCTTCAATGTTTTCAACAGTATTCCATTTGATTAATTTCATAATTTAGACCTTTCTGTGTAATTTGCCTTAGCACCAAATTTAATCGAACATATAGTATATTAAAGGAGGTGGAAATGATGTTTTGTAACTCAGGATGTGGTTGTAACAACAGCTGCGGATGTGGAGGATGTAACAGTGGAATGAACTGCTGCCGTGCTACTCCAATCGTTGCACCAAGAAAAGTTTGTACAAGCTGCTCTAATCAATATGTTGAACAACCAATTATTTGCCCAATCGAATGTCGCCATATTAATAATATCGTTTATTACCCACGTTATTATCCACGTTATGAACGTACTTTCATGACTCAAAGTAATGGAAATCCATTCGCAAGTGCTGCTAACGCTACTCCATTTAACGGAGCAGGTACAGGATTTAACGCAGCTAATAACACAGGTGACTCTGTTATTAATGGAATGTATAACAACGCTAATAACGGAGGAAGCGGATGTGGATGTAACCGCTAAAAAAGATAGATGCCCAGGCATCTATTTTTTTTGTAATTCATCGAGGCAATGTTGATCAGGATCAATATAAATAGTTTTATAATTATCTAAGATTACTTGCCCAGGTTTAGCGCCATGAGGCTTTTTCAATGTTTTTATTAAAGTATAATTGACAGGAACACTACTACTGTTTTTCCCTTTTGAATAATAGGCAGCGATATTACTAGCTAATCGAATCGTATATTCATCTAATTGATCACCTTTAACGACAACATGACTACCAGGCATATCTTTAACATGAAACCAGGTATCATAGCGATGAGCATGTTTAAAAGTTAGATAATCATTTTGAAGGTTATTCTTCCC
This sequence comes from Erysipelatoclostridium sp. MSK.7.34, assembly GCF_019041935.1. Classification (NCBI taxonomy): domain Bacteria; kingdom Bacillati; phylum Bacillota; class Erysipelotrichia; order Erysipelotrichales; family Coprobacillaceae; genus Thomasclavelia; species Erysipelatoclostridium sp. MSK.7.34. Next base: position 29,539 of record NZ_JAHPYJ010000002.1, on the reverse strand, counting down.
AATACATATTTCAATACCATCTTTAGTATAATATGTCTCAAAAGAAGGTTTTTTATTTTTACGGATCGTATTAGTTTTCTTTTTCTTTTTTAAATATCCTAGATTTTCTAATTCTTCTTTTATTTCTAGGGCATCATAGTATGAAGCATTATCCATTAGTGTTAAAAGACTGTCAAAATATTCAATTTCTTTTTTGGTTAAATCAATCTGCTCATGCAGAACATTGATTGAATTTTTTGCCTTTTGATACTTGTTATAATATTTTTGAGCATTACTTTTAGGATCAAGTTTTTCATCTAAATCAACCATAATCTTAGAACCATCATAGTAATTATCTAGTTCAATATGACGCATTCCTTTTTTTAATAAATGTAAGTTTGAGTATAAAAGATCGCCAATGATTCGATATTCATCACTATTGTTCGAATCTTCTAGAGTTGATTCTAATTTTGCAAGTTTAGTAACATTTTTTTGATATTCATTATTAATAAATTTCAAAAGATTTGATGTTTGTTGTTTTATACGTTCTTTTTGATCGATTAAATTAAAATGTTTATCCAGACCATCGAATAATGAATAAGACTGTGCCTGCTGATTTAGATGAGTTAATGGAATTAAATGAAAATATTCTTTTTCATCAACTCTACTTATATAAAGGGTATCGCTATTTTTTATTTCATCCATAATCTCTTTAAAATCTATACCATTATCATGACGATAAAGAATTTCTTTAGATAGGATTGGAGACATCCCTTGATATATTTTTGTTAGATTATTGTTTTCAATAAAATCACTAGTGAAAGGATCAACTTTATTTTGATTCATTGGTGGCAATTGGTACATTGCCCCTGGTTGTACAAAACGTTCACTATTAATGTTAGGGGTAATTCGTTTTAAACAATCAAGAATTTTTTTATCTTGATTGCAAAGAATAATATTAGAATGTTTACCCATAATTTCAATATAACAATGGTATTCAACGTAATCACCAAATTCGTTATGACAGCCAAAAAGAAAATGACAAATTCGATCTAATTCGATTTGTTCAATTTTTTTGATATAACCACCCTCAAGATGTTTACGAAATAACATTGTTAAAGGATTCGGACTTTCCGGAGTAGGATAGTCTAAATTAGTCAGCTGAATTCTTGCGTACATTGGATGGCAGGAGAGCAGCAGCTTGTAATTAGTTCGATTATTACGAACTTGAATCAATAATTCATATTTTGAGATTTGGTAGATTTTGTTGATTCTACCACCAGTTATTGTTTTGTTTAAGTCATCAATTACTTGATGCATCATTATTCCATCATATGCCATTTTTTATCACCGTTGTAAGTATAACATAGATTAAAAATAATTGACATTATATAGTTTGAAAACAATTGACAATATAAGACGTATTTTGTATGATGAACTTATCAAAAAAAAGGGGTGTAGACAGTGCAAAAAGGAATGTTGATAATTCTTAGTGGGCCTAGTGGCGTTGGTAAAGGAACAGTAAGAGAAGAATTATTCAAAGACGATAGTTTAAATCTTGCTTATTCGATTTCGATGACAACAAGAAAACCACGTCCAAATGAAAGAGATGGAATTGATTATTTTTTTGTTGAAGAAGAAGAATTTAAAAGTAAAATTGAAGAAGGAAAGTTATTAGAGTGGGCGCAGTTTGTCGGTAATTATTACGGAACACCCAAAGATTACGTTGATCAATTATTAAATGAAGGTAAAAATGTTGTTTTAGAAATTGAAGTTCAAGGGGCCCTTCAAGTAATGGAAAAATGTCCAGATGCAACAACAATCTTTTTAGTACCACCTAGCTTAGAAGAACTCGAACGACGAATTCGTGGACGTCGTACAGAGGAAGAAGAGATTGTCCAACAACGTTTATCAAAAGCAAGAAAAGAAATTGCGACTAAAGATGAATATAAATATGTAGTGGAAAATGATGACGTTATGGCAGCAAAAGATAAAATTGCTGAAATTATAAAAAATCATCAAACAAATCAGGGGTAAATATCCCTGATTTTTAGTAGGAGGAAAAATGGAAAAGTTTAAAGAGTATTTTAAGGTGTTTGCGTATATTTTTTATCCAGGAATGGTTTTAATTTTATATTTGGCACAAGGGTTAGAAGGTAAATTAGGGCTTGATTTAATTTTTTGCCCAACCGACATTATTGTGTTATTAGCTATTTTGGGAATATACATGTTGTTAGATGCATTTAAAGTATTTGATGCTAAAGTGTTTGATTTTATGAAAAAAAATGATGGACGGCTAAAAGTGCCATTTTTACTAGCTTTTTTATTAATTATTGCAGTTTTGATGGGACTATATGATGATTTAAAAGTATATTTTTATTTGAATAATGATGTAAGTATTAATTTATTTATTATAATCGCATTAGGTTTAGGGTTAGCAGGAATAGCTTTCCTCTTAAATAAATCTGAAAAATAAGTTATAATATGGTTGCTAAGATAAAAACACGAACTTGTTGGTAGTCAAGTTGTGCATTTTGCATCAGTAACCTGCCCTCCTGAGGTTGTCCGTTCTTAGAAGTAAATTTCAAGGAGGATAGCGATATGTTGGATGTTGGTTTGGAATTAAATGTTTTATTTGATGATCCGTTTTGGATTGGAGTATTTTATTTAACAAATGGAGATAAGTGTTACGTTGAACGAGTTGTGTTCGGTCAAGAGCCAAGTGATGGTGAGATATATGTTTATTTTTTAAATAATTACCATAAACTTAATTTTGTTGCTGAGTTCAAAGCGAAACATAAAGATAAACCAAAAAATCCTAAGCGATTACAACGGATGATTAGAAAACAATCTATGAACTTACAAACAGGTACTAAATCGATGCAAGCGTTGAAACGACAATATGAGCAAAATAAGGCAAAGAATAAAATTATTCGTCGTGAGCAGCGAACGGCTGAAAAAGAGCATCTATTTGTATTGAAACAGCAAAAACGTAAAGCGAAACATCGGGGCCATTAGGCCCTTTTGTTACAATTTCCCGGGAAATGTAAAATAATGAGGTAATAAAATGGTCAAACGAGTAATAATTGGATTTGGAATATTGAATCTACTAGCATTTTTATTAGTATTTAAAAAACCATATAAAAAACAGCGTTATAAAAAATATGATTGTGCGATTATTTGTGGTTATCCCGCTAATATCGATGGTGAGCCATCAACAATTATGAAATCACGGGTTGAAATGGGTGTTACTTTATATAAAAAAGATAAGATTAAATTTTTAATCTTATCTGGTGGGGCAGTTAAAAATGAATATCAGGAAGCGAAAATAATGGCTTCATATGCAATTAGTTTAGGGGTAAAAAAAGAAGATATCCTTATCGAGGGACAATCTCGAAGTACATATCATAATTTGATGTATAGCCGCGATATAATGCAGATAAATGGATTGAAAAATGCTCTAGTTGTTACAAACAGCTGGCATTTACGAAAGGCAGATCATTATGCTCGGAAATTCAAATTAGATTATGCCATGGTCAGTGCTTCAGCACCGAAATCATACTGTTGGATTAAAGTCGTGGTTCTGCATCTAGGAACTAATATAAAAATGTATTACAATTTATTCAAAGGATATTATTAATTATTTATTCAGATATTTATTATTTTCAAAAACGAGTGGCAAACCGTCATTTTCATCTCCTTTGAGATCGTTTCGAGTTAATAAATACGTTTTTAATTCACTTCGGCTATTAAATTTTGTCACCTGATAAGGATAAAAACAACCGTATTTTTCAATAAAATATAAACCATCATTGCTATCAATTAAAACACCACAGTGGCTAACAAAGCGACGGTTATCTGCGGAAGAGTGAAGCCACAAGGTAATCAATGATGCTTTTTGGTTTTGTTTTACGCTAAAGTCACGATCACTAAATGTTTTTTCAATTTGATTGATATGAGAAATTTCATTATTTTTTATGCCGGTAACAGAAATGCTGTTAAAAGTAGTAATGAATTTTAAACGATCTTCTTGGCTCATTGAATACTGATCAATAGTATCAATTAAATTTAAATTAAACATAATATATGAGTCATCTGCGTGACCGCTATTATTAGTATAAATTAGGTTTTTTATTAAGATAAATGAAGGAATTAGTGAATTAGAATCGTTTTGATCACTTATTTCAACTGGGCTATTATATTTAAAATATTGGTAATCTGGTTGTTCTCTTTCTAAAGTTTCAAAATCACCAATTAAGGGTGTAGCGTGCTGATTAAAGGTATTAACATAGGAAAAGAATTGTTTAATATTCTCTTTGGGGAGGTCAGCTTCATTTAAAATATTAGTAAGTTTATTTTGACTGGCTTGATTACCAAGATTGCTATATAAAATTGGCTTGTCTTTAGAGCATCCTGTTATCATAAGCAGGCATAGTAAAATTATTGATAGTTTTTTACACATAAACAGCCCTCCTTTTATCTAAATTATATAGAGTATTTTTCTTAAAAACAATTATCTATATCTTAATATTCATTAAGTCTGTGATATAATATCCTTATAAAAAGGGGGATAGTATAATGAATGAAACAATCAATAATTTAATTACACGTCGAAGTGTTCGAAGCTTCCAAAAAGAGCAAATTAGCGAAGAACAATTGAATGAAATTTTGACGGCTGGAACATATGCAGCCTCAGGAATGGGACGCCAATCTGCAATTATGGTAGTTATTCAAAATCCTGAGATAATTAAGCGGCTATCAAAATTGAATGCGGCAATAATGGATAGTGAAAACGATCCTTTTTATGGAGCGCCAACAGTGGTAGTCGTTTTAGGGGATTCAACGATTGGAACATATTTAGAAGATGGTGCGTTAGTAATGGGGAATCTTTTAAATGCAGCCAATGCAGTTGGCGTAGATTCTTGCTGGATTCATCGTGCCAAAGAAGTTTTTATGAGTACTGAGGGAAAAGAATTGTTAAAGCAGTGGGGCATTGATGAAAAGTATGTAGGAATCGGTAATTGTATTTTAGGTTATGGTAAAGAACCGAAACCAGAAGCTAAACCGCGAAAAGATAATTATATTTATCGTGTCTAGGAATCGCAAAGATTCCTTTTTTTAAAAGAGAGTGAATGCAATGAAGTATGTATTAACTCATGCAACTGTTTTTGATGGTTATCATGATTATGTGTTGAAACATGATCTTAATATCTATCTTGATGAATCATCAATAAAAGCTTTTAGTGTCATCAGGCTAGTTTAATTTGCACTTTATTACCAGCGGTGTTACTCGCTAATTTTTCGCTAGAACAGATGTTTGTGGTAAGATGATAGATCATCCAAAAATAAAAAACGTGGGAGAGCAATTAAATACTTTGCTATAAAGATATAAGAGTTAATCGACTCTTTTATTTTATCTTGTAGATGTGGTAGAATAGAAACAAATTGGAGATGATGATGGTGTATATTGTACAAGTATTAGTAGAACATCCAACCCATGCTCTTGACACTACTTTTGATTATTTAGCAAATACTGAAATTGCTAGTGGGGTTAGAGTGACAATTGCGTTTGGATATCAACGAATAATCGGATATGTAACGGGATGTCGTTATAGCAATTCAACAAAAGAGGAATTAGAAACAGCAGCAGGATTTAAATATCGCTATATTAGTGAAGTTATTGATGAGCGCCCCTTATTAAATCAAGAATTACAAGAGCTGTCTTTGACATTAGCAAAATTAACTTTGTCGCCACGAATTAGCTGTCTTCAAGCAATGTTGCCACCTCAATTAAAACCAAGTACAAATAAAAGTGTTGGAATTAAGTATCAAAAAGTAATTAAAGTTATTAATGAAGATGCTACTCTTAAAACTGTTAAACAACAAGAAGCGTATCAATATTTAAAAACACATCCCGACACGCCACTAAAAGCATTTCCTTATAGCCGTGGACTGCTTGACAAGTTAATTGAACAGAGGGTAACGGTAATAATCGAACAGGAATTATATCGTGACCCTTATTTAGATGATCAAAAAGAGGAACATGAGTTTTCTTTAACTGTTGATCAACAAAAAGTAGTCAATGGAATCATGAGCAAAATTGATACTTATCATACTGCTTTAATTCATGGTGTGACTGGTTCTGGAAAAACCGAAGTGTATCTACATTTATCTAAATATGTGATTAGAAATAATAAAACTGTCTTAATGTTAGTACCGGAGATTTCTTTAACACCGATGATGGTCAATGCTTTTAAACACAAATTTGGGAAAGAGGTAGCAATTTTACATTCAAAATTATCTGCTGGTGAGCGTTATGATGAGTATCGGCGAATTTTGAATAGTGAAGTTAAGATCGTTGTTGGTGCTCGAAGTGCGGTATTTGCGCCTTTGGAAAAAATAGGATTGATTATTTTAGATGAAGAACATGATCCTAGTTATAAACAGGAAAGCAAGCCACGGTATCAAACGACTCAGATTGCTCGAATTCGGGGGCAATACCATAACTGTCCCGTTATTCTTGGTAGTGCTACACCGTCACTAGAATCTTATAGTCGAGGACAAAAAGGAATTTATGATCTATACGAGCTACCAAAGCGGATCAATCAGTTTCCCTTACCAAAGATTGAATTGATCGATATGGCTGATGAAATTAGAAATAAAAATTATTCACTTTTTTCAAAAGCGATGAAGGAACAAATTCAAACCTGCCTGGATCATGATGAACAAGTAATTCTTCTATTAAATAAACGTGGTTATGCAACATATGTTCGTTGCCTTGATTGTGGTGAAGTAATTAAATGTCCTCATTGTGATGTAACCTTAACATATCATAAGGCGGATCACAAATTACGTTGTCATTATTGTGAACATCAAATTGAAATGCCGCGTCTTTGTCCACATTGTTCAAGTGAACGATTAAAATTAGTTGGAGCAGGAACACAAAAAGTAGAGGAACAGCTGGAGACTATATTTGATGGTGCAAAAGTGATTCGTTATGACGTTGATACAACTAAACAAAAGGATGGGCATCAAAAATTATTAGATAAGTTTGCTCGCAAAGAGGGTAATATTCTATTAGGAACACAGATGATAGCAAAAGGATTAGATTTTGAAAATGTTACTTTTGTTGGTGTTTTAAATGCTGATATAAGTTTAAATATCCCTGATTTTCGTGCTAATGAGCGAACTTTTCAACTGCTTGAACAGGTTTCAGGACGAAGTGGACGTGGTCAAAAAGAAGGTACAGTAATGATTCAGACATACAATCCTGAGCATTTTGTGTTACAATGTGTCAAGAATCACGACTATCTTCGTTTTTATCAGGAAGAAATGAAAACACGAAAATTAGCAGCTTACCCTCCATATGTTCATTTAGTGAGCATTTTAATACAAGGAAAAGATGAAGAAGTTGTTAATCAAAGTGCGGTGCAAATAAAAGAGTATTTACAAAAACAACTTGATAAAATGGCAATTCTTGGTCCGGCAAATAGTTTGATCTATCGGATGCAGGATATTTATCGTAAACGTATTATGATTAAATTTACAAATAGTAAACAATTATATCCAGTATTAGAAAAGATGAGTGATTTTTATAATAAAAAAGGAAATAAAGTTCATGTGGTTTGTGACTTTAATCCATATAATCAAATATAGGAAGGACTATTTATGGCAAGAACGACTGCATTAGATGTATTAATAAAATACCAAAATGAGCAAAGTTATTTAAATATTACTTTAAATGACTATTTAGAAAAAAGCTTATTATCTAGAAATGATAAAGATTTGGCTACACGAATTGTATATGGAACGATTCAAAATAAGTTATATCTTGAATATCAATTGGCGCCATATATTCAAGGGAAAAAAATTAAAAATCGTGAGAAAATGATTTTATTGATGTCATTGTATCAATTAATTTTCTTAGATAAGGTTCCGGATTATGCTGTAATTGATGAAGCTGTCCGTTTAGCAAAGAAACGTGATAATTTTGCGGGGAAATTTGTTAATGCTATTTTAAGAAATTTTTTACGTAATGGAAAATGTGAGATTGATGAGAAGGATGAATTGAAAAGAATTTCTATTGAAACAAGCCATCCCTTATGGATAGTTAAGATGTTAAGTAAACAGTATGATTTAAATATAGCCAAAAAGATTTGTCAGCATGATAATACACCACCAACCAGAGCAGCGAGGGTCAATATTTTAAAGACTACAAAGGCTCAATTATTAACTGATGAAAATTTTGAAGCAGGGAATCTTTCTCCCGATGGACTCTTGTACAGAGCAGGAAATATTGCTAACACTGATTATTTTAAAAACGGGTTAGTCACTATTCAAGACGAGTCAAGTCAGTTGATTGCTCCGTTGCTGGATCCTCAGCCAACGGATCTCGTTCTTGATATGTGTTGTGCTCCAGGAAGTAAAACTACACATTTAGCAGCTATTATGAATAATCATGGTAAAATAATTGCATATGATTTATTTGAACATAAAATCAAGCTAGTTGAAGCTAATCTAAAACGCTTAGGTGTTAATAATGTAGAACTGCATGTTGGGGATGCCACTTTGTTGAAAGAAAAATATTCAGAAGAATCATTTGATAAAATTTTGCTTGATGCACCTTGCAGCGGTTTAGGAGTAATGAAACGTAAACCGGAGATTAAATATCATGATTCTGGTGCAATGGATACAATCATTCCTTTACAAGCAAAATTGTTAGACAATGCCTACTATTTATTGAAGAAAAATGGTAAAATGGTCTATAGTACGTGTACAATCAATAAAAAAGAAAATGAACAAATGATAAAACAATTTCTTGATAAATATCCAGATATGAAGATAATTGAAGAAAAGAAGATTTTACCGTATGTTTATGACAGTGATGGATTTTATATGTGTAAATTAGAAAAAGGAAAATAAGATGAAAAATATTTATGATTATTCACTAGAACAACTAACTGAATATTTTGCTTCAATCAAACAAAAGCCATTCCGTGCTAAACAAGTTTTTAGCTGGCTTTACCAGAAAGATGCTCGTAGTTTTGATGATATGTCGGATTTATCAAAAGATCTACGAAATCAATTGAAAGTAGAATTTTCTTTAGATGTTTTAAAAATTAAAGAAAAACAAGTAGCAAGAGATGGGACAATTAAATATCTGTTCGAATTATTAGATGGAAGTTTGATTGAATCTGTCTTAATGATTCATGACTATGGTAAGTCACTATGTGTAACTAGCCAAATTGGCTGCAACATGAAATGTACATTTTGTGCTAGTGGTTTATTACGCAAACAACGTGATTTAACACCAGGTGAAATTGTTGCACAAATTATTAAAGTACAACAAGATATTGATCAACGAGTTAGTCATGTAGTCGTAATGGGGACGGGTGAACCATTTGATAATTATGATAATGTGATGGAATTTGTACGGATCATTAACCATCCACATGGTCTAGCTATCGGCGCTCGACACATTACTATTTCAACTTGTGGATTGATCAAAGGGATCAAGCAATATAGTGAAGAAGGAATTCAAACTAATTTGGCGATTTCGTTACATGCTGCTAATGATGAAATTCGCGATGAATTGATGCCGATCAATAAGGTGCATCCAATGGATGATTTACGTGAAGCTATCAGTGAATATATTGATAAAACAAATCGGCGTGTTACTTTTGAATATATCATGTTAAAAGGTGTTAATGATGATATTGTTTACGCTCGTCAATTGGCACACTATCTACGTGGATTAAATGCATATGTTAATTTAATACCATATAATAGTGTTGATGAGCATGGTTATCAACCTAGTGATAAAGAAACAGTAGAAATATTTAAAAATGAGCTATTAAGATTACATATTAATGTAACTTTAAGAAAAGAACATGGGCGCGATATTGATGGTGCTTGTGGACAATTAAGGGCTAAAAGAAGTGGGGTGAAATAATGAACTATTATGCATTGACTGATATCGGTAAAGTACGAAATAAAAATCAGGATCAGGCTACTGTTATTGCAAATGTAAAAGATCAAGTTATTGCAATTGTCTGTGATGGTATGGGTGGTCATCGTGCTGGTGAAATTGCTTCTCGGGTGGTGATGGATCAATTTGTTAATTGTTTTGACAGTATCCCCCCATTTGATAATGTTGATGAGTTGAAAAAATGGGTAAATGAAACAATTTATGAAGCTGATGCGATTGTAAAAAGAATGGCTAAGCAAAATGTTGAGCATCATGGTATGGGTACGACAATTGTCGTGGCAATTTTAATGGATAATGTGATATATATTTCTCATGTCGGTGATAGCCGTGCTTATGTTTTGAAAAATGATCAATTAATGCAATTGACTAAAGATCATACTTTAGTTAATGCTTTAGTTGATCGTGGAGCAATCAGTGAAGAAGAAGCTGTTAATCATAGCCAAAAAAATGTTTTGACTCAGGCAATTGGTGCAGATACTGAATTAACCCCATCTTTTATCGAATTAGAATTTGCAGATAGTTTATTGTTGCTTTGCAGTGATGGATTATATAATTGCTTAAATGATGAAATAATTAAAGAAATTTTAAAAAAGAATATAAAAGTATCTCAAAAAGTTACTGAATTAATTGATCGAGCTAATGAAAATGGTGGACGTGATAATATCGGAGTAGCTATCATTGATAATCGGGAGGAAAAATAGGATGGCAAAAATAATTGCAGAACGTTATGAATTGTTAGAACTAATTGGTCAAGGCGGAATGGCAGATGTTTATTTAGCTCAAGATATTATCTTAAATCGTACTATTGCGATTAAGATTCTTCGAACTAGCCTTGCTAAAGATCCAATATATGTAACTAGATTTCAACGTGAAGCTAGTGCAGCAGCTGCACTTTCTCATAAAAATATTGTTGAAATATATGATGTTGGTGAGGATGAAGATAAATATTATATTGTCATGGAATATGTGCCGGGTATGACGTTAAAAGAGTTGATTTTAAAGCGTGGTGCTGTTCATGTAGTTGAAGCAATTGATATTATGAAACAAGTAATTAGTGGAATTTCTAAAGCTCATCAGCTAGGGATTATCCATCGTGATTTAAAACCGCAAAATATTTTGGTTACTGATAGTGGAGTGGCTAAAATTGCCGATTTTGGAATTGCTTCAATGCAATCTCTAGCGCAGGTAACCCAGACAGATGTTATTATGGGCTCATTGCATTATTTAGCTCCAGAATTAGCACGTGGTGAAAAAGCGACTGCCCAAAGTGACGTATATGCTTTAGGAATTGTTTTTTATGAGTTGTTACGGGGAGAAGTACCATTTAATGGTGAATCACCAGTTAATATTGCATTAAAGCATATGCAGGAAGATCTACCATCATTGTTGGAGTTTAATCCTTCAATTCCCCAGTCTGTTGAGAATATTGTAATTAAAGCTACTGCTAAAAATCTTAATGATCGTTATAAAAGTGCAACAGAAATGTTGGATGATATAAAGACTTGTATGGAGCGTCAGGATGAAGAAAAATTAGTTTTTTCACATGACCAAGATACTGATCCAACAATTGTTATTGATCCTCGTTCCGCATTTACTAGTGGCAATACTGCACCAATCGTAGATCCAGTTGAAGAAAAAGAAGTGGCAGCCCCTAAAAAAGAAGGTTTTTTCAGTAAATTAGTTAATAAATTTAAAGGTTTAGATACAAAAGCTAAGGTGGCAGTTGGTGTGGTTACTGCTTTAGTTATCGCGGGAATTGCTTTTGCGATTTATCTTGGAGTGAAGCCAGATACTAGTCTAATGCCTGATTTAACAGAAAAAACAGTTGAACAAGCAAAAGAAATTTTAAAAGAATATAATGTTACTATTAGCGATGATATTACTGAAGAACTATCTGATGAATATGAAAAAGGTGAAATCATTGCAACAGACCCTAAAAAAGGAACGACGATCAAAGAAGGTGATGTCGTTAAAGTAACAGTATCGAAAGGCAAATATATTGTTCTTGAAGATTACACTGGAAAAAAAGAAGATGTTGCTAAAAAGGCATTAGAAAAATTGAAATTTGAAGTAGAGATTGAATATGAGATATCTTCTAAAACTAAAGGAACTGTAATTGATCAAAGTATTGAAAAAGGAACTAAAGTAGATCCAACTGAAAAAGATCGTAAAATTATTTTAACAGTATCAAAAGGTGATTATGTAGTTCTTGGTAATTATGTAGGAATGGATCAAAATAAGGCCAAAGAAGCACTGACAAAACTTGGGTTTGATGTTACGATCAAAGAAACTAGTTCAGAACAAGCAGTTGGAACAGTTGTTGAACAGAGTTTAAAAGAAGGGCATAAGGTTGATCCTGATGAAAAAGATCGGACAATTACATTGACTGTTTCTTCGGGAATTAAAATTGAAGTACCAAATGTTAAAGGAATGGATATTGATGCTGCTGCGACCTTACTAACAAATAAAGGTTTTTCAGTTAAACGGGAAACATTGCCAACACCTACAGATCCAAATGAAATTGAAAAGATTACTGTAAATCAAGTAGTCCGTCAAAGTTTAGATGCCTTTACTACGGTAACTAAGAAGAATGAATCTATTACACTTTATTATTATAATTATAAACCTGAAATACCTACAGATGATTAGGAGGTAGAGATGTCACAAGGAAGAATTATTAAAGCATTAGCAGGGTTTTATTATGTCGAAGATGATCATCAAATAATTCAATGTCGTGCTAGGGGGAAATTTCGTAAGGATGAGATTAAGCCCCTGGTTGGTGACTTTGTTGAATATGAAGTCGAAGGTGATAATGATGGCTATGTAATGAATGTATTGCCTCGTCATAATTGTTTAGTTCGACCACCTATTTGTAATGTTGATCAAGCTCTGATTGTTAGTTCTTGTAAGGAACCTGATTTTTCATCAATATTATTAGATAAATTTCTTTTAGTAATTGAGCATTTAGGAATTGAACCAATTATTATTATTTCTAAAATGGATTTAGATGAAGATAAAAGCGTTAAACAATATGTTAAAGATTATCGTCAGGCTGGATATCGGGTATATGAAATAAGCTCAAAAGATAATCATGGGCTTGAGGAATTAAAAACAGTCTTTAAAGATAAAGTATCAGTGATTACTGGACAAAGTGGGGTAGGCAAAAGTAGTTTTTTGAATGCCTTAGATATTAATTTAAAATTGGAAACAAATGAGATATCAAAATCTCTTGGGCGAGGAAAACATACAACTCGTCATGTTGAACTGCTCAAGATGTATGGTGGATATCTTGGAGATACACCTGGTTTTTCTTCATTAGAATTGGAAATGACACCGGAAGAACTAGCTGTAGCCTATCATGATTTTGCTCAATTTAGTCATGAATGCAAGTTTAGAGGATGTTTACACGATAGTGAACCTAATTGTGGGGTAAAAAAAGCCGTTGAAGATGGAAAAATATCTAAAGAACGCTATGAGCATTATTTAATGAATTTACAAGATGTAAAAAAGAAAGAGGAACGGAAGTATGGTTAAAGTAGCACCTTCATTATTATCAGCTAATTTTGCTTATTTGAAAGAAGAGATTAACGCAATCAAAGCGGCAGATTGGATTCATTATGATGTAATGGATGGACATTTTGTTCCAAACATATCATTTGGATATAGTATTTTAAAAGATGTTAGTAAAGTAACGGATATGTATCTTGATGTACATTTAATGATTACTGATCCAGCTAAATATGTGGATAATTTTATTAATAGTAATGCGTCATTAATTGTTTTTCATTATGAAGCAGTTGCTGAAGATAAGATTAATGAATTAATCGCTCATATTAAGGAGCATGATGTGGAGGTCGGGCTATCAATTAAGCCGGATACACCAGTAGAAGTACTAAAACCATTTTTGAATGAGTTAGATGTTGTTTTAGTAATGTCAGTTGAGCCCGGTTTTGGTGGGCAAAAATTTAATTCGGCAGCTGTTGATAAAATTGCACAGCTGGCAACACTCAGAAAAGAAAATAATTATCATTATTTAATTGAAGTAGATGGAGGAATCAATGAATCGACTTCCAAGTTATGTAATGATGCTGGAGTTGACGTTTTAGTGGCTGGCAGCTATGTTTTTGGTAGTGATGATTATACGAAAGCAATAGAGTCACTAAAATGAAGATAGGTATTTGTAGTGCACTGGCTTGTAAACTCGATGACAGTTTAAAATATATTGGTGTTGATCATGGTGTTGAAATATTACTTAAACAGGGGATTAAGCCTGTCTTTGCAATTGGTGATTTTGATTCGATTGAAAACGAGAATGTTTTAAGTGAGTTAGATATAGAAAGATTGCCAACTCGTAAAGATGTGACCGATACACATGCAGCTTTAGAATATGCTTTGGAGAATGGTTATGATGAAGTAGATATTTATGGTGTGACGGGCGGTCGTTTAGATCATTTTCTTAGCGTTATGTGTCTTTTGGAAAAATATGCAGATAAAAAAATTAGAATTATTGATCAGCAAAATGTTATTCAATTATTATTGCCGGGAACACATAAGGTGTATCAAGATGAATATAAGTATTTTTCATTATATGCACTAGATGATGCTTATATTGATATTGATGGTGCTGAGTACCCATTGAATCAGTATTTTTTACAACGACAGGATCCATTATGTGTATCCAATCAAGTAAGTTGTGAAATTGCAACTATCACAAATAGTAAACCAATCGTTCTGGTTAAATCAAAAGATGCTTGATAAATCCATTTTTTGTAATCGCTTTCTTGACAGGGGATAATTGTCATGATATACTCGTGAAGTAAATGGATTGTTACTATTAGATTAGGCAAGACCGATGTACAGATTATTTTCTGTATATCGGTCTTTTATTTTTCTAATCCATTTGACTAAATCTTAGGGAGGAAAAAAGATGGCAAGATTTTGGGACAAAGCTTTAAAATCTTCATTAGCAATGTTGGTTGTATTTAGTACACTATTTTTTATGTCACCAAATATAAAAGTAGAAGCTAAAGAAACAAATTATGAAATTTATCCAACACCACATGAAATTACTTATCAAGATAAGGATTATGTTATTCGTTCACAAGTTAATGTGGTATATGAAGATGGAATTGATGCTGCTACTAAAAAGAGAATGACTGAAGTATTAGAGTCAAAAAATAAACAAATTAGCACATCTAAGCAGAAAGTAGACGGAAAAACAAATATTTTAGTTGGTACATATAAATCTGGAGGGTATGTTGATGGCTATGTTAAATCCAACTATAGCGTTGAAGAGAGTCTATTTAGTAAATTTGGGGCGCATTTTGTTGCTTCAAATAATGGTGAAATTGTTATTTTAGGAAAAGATACTGATGGGGCATTTTATGGAATTACCTCATTAAAACATATTTTTAATCAAATGGATGGATCAACAATCCGTAACTTTGTAATTAAAGATTATGCTGATACCGATATTCGTGGTTTTATCGAAGGGTACTATGGGATTCCTTGGTCAAATGAAGATAGAATGTCATTAATGAAATTTGGTGGTGATTTCAAAATGACTTCTTATGTATTTGCACCTAAAGATGATCCATATCATAAAAATTTATGGCGTGAATTATATCCTGAAGAGGAACTCGCAGCCATTAAGGAAATGGTTCAAGTAGGAAATGATTCTAAATGTAGATTTGTATGGACAGCCCATCCATTTATGGGTGGTTTCAATACATCTAAAGTAGATGAAGAAATTGCTTCATTACTTAAAAAGTTTGATCAATTGTACGATGCTGGGGTACGCCAATTTGGTGTTCTTGGTGATGATGTTGGTAGCCTAGACCGTAGTGTTGTAATTAAAATGATGAATAGTGTATCAGCTTGGGCAAAAGAAAAAGGAGATGTTTATGATTCTGTTTTCTGTCCAGCAGGATATAATCATTCATGGCAAGGGGATTATTCTGAATTAAGTGATTATGATGCTGGATTCCCTGAAGATGTGAAAATTTTCTGGACTGGTGAAGCAGTGTGTCAACCAGTTGAACAAAAAACATTAGATCATTTTAAAAGAAACAGATTACCAGAAGGGGCTGACGAAAGAAGAAGTCCACTGTTCTGGTTGAACTGGCCTGTCAATGATATTAACGGTTCACGTTTAATGATGGGGAAAGGAAGTTTATTACACACTGATATTAATATTGATGATTTAAGTGGGGTAGTAACTAATCCAATGCAAGAAGCTGAAGCTTCTAAAGTGGCTATTTTTGCGGTAGCTGATTATGCATGGAATGTTAAAAGCTTTAATGATGATCAAAGTTGGGCTGATTCATTTAAATATATTGATCAAGAGGCAAGTGAGGAATTACATACATTAGCTAAGCATATGTCTAATCCTCAACCTAATGGTCATGGCTTAGTTTTAGCTGAATCTGAAGAATTACAACCATTAATTAATGAGTTTAAAACTAAGTTAGCTAATGGTGATTCAATTATTGAAAGTGGAAAACAATTAATTGCAGAAATGAATGTGATTATTGATGCTTGTGATGGTTTCCATGCAAATAGTAAAAATGAAAACCTGAAAAAAGAATTATTATCTTTTACCGGTTCTTTAAAAGATTTAGCGACAGCAATTAAACATTTTACAGAATCAGCAATTGCAATTGAAGAAAATGATATGGTTACAGCTTTTAATCAATTCTCAAATGCATCATCAGAATTAATTAATAGTCAAAATCATATCCGTAAATTATTAAATGGAACAGCTAAAGTTAGTCCTGGATCAACACATTTGATTCCTTTGGCAAAAGCTTTACAAGATAAACTTTCAGGACCAATTAATGACTATATTGCTAGTGGAGAAACAGAACAACCATTAGAAATTAGTGCTTCATCAAGCTTTACTACTTGGCATTCAGGTAAAATAGCTGATATTGTTGATGGTAATAATGATACTGCAGCATGGCATAATGGATATGAAAAAGCTGGTCAATATTTCCAAGTGGATCTAAGTAAACCAACGACTATTTATGGTGTTCATATTTTAAATGGTGCTAATAATAGTGATAAAAAAGAAGATACTTTTGGTTATGCAAAATTACAATATTCTACTGATGGAACAACTTTTAAAGATTTAAATAAAGAAGTATATGGTGAATATGCATCACAAGTAGATGTTACTAATATTGAAATTGAAGATGTTGTTGCCGTACGTTATGTATGTAGCGAAGTTGGTGGCGGAAACAAATGGCCGGCAATGCGTGAATTTACTGTTGTTACACAACCGGCAGAAGAGGAACAATTTACTAAAGAAGTGATCCGTACTACGGATGGATGGAGTATTTATGGTGGTAGTGATGCTAATCTTATTGATGGTGATTTAACTACTAAAGTACATTATAATGTTAGACAAAAAGGGGAACCTGCAAATACAACTATTCCAGGTGATTATGTAGGGGTTAAATTATCTAAACCAATTACTTTAGGTAAGATTAATATTCTTCAAGGTAACACTGATAGCGATGGTGATTATTTTAAAGATGCTGATTTACAATATTCATTAGATGGTAAAACTTGGACAACAGTTGAAACATATAAAAATACAATTAATATTGTGACTGATTTGTCAGATCAAAATATTACTGCTCAATATGTCCGATTGGTTAATAAGGTTAATCAAAACACTTGGATTGCTATGCGTGAATTTGATGTAGCAGCTAAGGTATATCATAATGGTAAAGTATTTACTAATGTTAGTGAATATAAGAGTTTAACTGCTGATTATTTAGATGAAAGTGCTAAAATTACGCCAGCTAAAGGGATTACTTTAGCTAATGGTGATTATGTAGGTTTAAAACTAGATCGAATTCATGAATTAAAAGATATTGTTAGTGAATTAACAAATGATAGTTTGACCATTCAAGTTTCTAAAAATAGTTATGAGTGGCAAAACGTAAATGCTGGTAATGTAAGTGCTGATGCTCGTTATGTTCGTATTATTAATAATAATGAGGCTGAAGTAACTTTTGATCTTAATAAATTTATTGTAAATACAGTTGAGATTAAAGAGAAATCAATTACAAGTAGTAATTTTTCAATCGATAAACCATTGAATGTATTTGATGGTGATCTTACTACGGCTACTGCTTATCAGGGATCACAAAATGTTGGCAAGTATTTCACATATGATTTAGGTCAAGAAATAACTTTAAATTCATTTAAAGCTATATGTACTGATAGCGAATGGGATTATCCACGTCATGGAAAGTTCTCAGTTTCTACTGATGGTGAAACTTGGACAGAAATCATGCTTTTAGGTAATCAAAATGAAAATAACCCAGGTGAAGCTGAAAATACTGATGAAATTGGTTTTGTTTTACCAAGTCATGAAATTTCATATAATGCAAAAAAAGTAGATGGTTTAAATCTGCAAGCTCGTTATTTAAAATTTGAAATTACTAGAACTAAAGTTGGAGCTGATAAATGGGTTAGATTCCAAGAATTAGAAATAAATAATGGGGAATTTATACCTTCACAAAACAATCCAACCTTTACATCTAGTAGTCAAGAAACAAGAGATGGATTATTTAGTTATATGGTTGATGGGGATATTTCAACAATGTTTATTCCTAAAGATGCTAATGGTTATGTGAACTATAGTTTATCATCTAATAACCAAGTAAACACAATTAAAATTATTCAAAATAGTGCTGTAATTTCTAATGCAGTTGTTAAAGCAAGATTATTTACAAATGCAAGTGCAGAACAATGGGTAACTTTAGGAACATTATCACAAGCAATTAATGAATTTGTTTTACCTGAAAATACAATCTTATTAGATATTAAGGTTGAGTGGGGGGATGTGATTCCTAATATTACAGAATTATCAACATATAAATCTGAGGTCACTACACTTAATGTTGATGCGCTTAAAGCTTTAATTGATAACAAGGAAGATTTATCTTCATGGACAGCTGCAGCAGCTGCAACATATGGAGATGCTTATAATGCAGGTAAGCAAGTACTTGAAAGTGAGTATGCTTCACAAACAACTGTTGATAATGCCGTTAGAGCAATTAATAAGGCAATTGAAAATAAAGTATTAAAAGGCGATTTAAGTAAATTGGAAATAATTATCGCTAATGCACATACTGATCAAAATAATTACACTGCGGCTTCATGGTTAGCATATAGTAAAGCTATTGAGGCAATTAATAAGGCAATTGCTAATGGTGATAATACTTCAGTTGCAGATGTTGATAAATTAATTGCTAATTATGATCTAGCAAATACTAATTTAGTATTTAATCCTTCAAATCAAGAAGAAGCAATTATTACAATTGAAGGAGAAAATGATTTTGTAGCTTCGGTTACAAATCCAGAAAAACTTTACACAATCAACTCATGGAAAATGTATCTAGAAGCTAAGGCAAAAGTTGAACAGTTGATTATAGATAATCAAAGCACTCCTGTACACCCTGATGAATTTGCGAAAGCTATTAGTGAATTAGCTGCTGCTAAAGAAAAATTAGTAGTTGTTGGTGATCTAAAAGATATTTTAGATACAGCTAATAAAGTTAATCAAGAATTATATACAACTAGCAGTTACAAAGGATTAGCTGATGCAATTGCTGAAGCAACTGCAAGATTAGAAAATGGAACTGCTGAAGAAATTGATGCTAGTATCAAAGCACTTGATAATGCACTTAAAGCTCTTGTAGTTCGTGCTAAAGCTGATGAAGTAAAAGAATATATTAACAGTATTACATTAGTGGATTTAAGCAAATACACTGACAGTTCTGCTAAAATATATCAAGAGGCATATAATGTTTTAAAAGCTATGCTTGATAACTTAAGTGATATTTCTGCTAAAGAATTTATTGAGGCTAAAAACAATTTTGAAACAGCGGTTGCTAAATTAGAAGAAAAAGCAACAGTAGCCCCAATACCAACACCGACTCCAAACGAACTTCCTGCTAGTGATTCTGCGAAAACAGGTGATGATGTAAATATTTTTGCCTATGTAACAGGATTAGGCGTTGTTGTTATTGTTGGTATATACTGGCTGTTAAGAAAAAAAGAGGAATAATTTAATAGATGTTAAAAAGCGAAATTTAAATTTCGCTTTTTATACTGTAAATAAAAAACGAGCCTAATTTTTGAAATGAGGCCCCTTATTTGGTTATCCAAATAAGGGGCTTCATTTAATTTAGACTCAATCATTTATAAGTAAAAATGGTTTTACCAGTTTCAACAGATGAAGCAGTAGTAAATGTTTTAATAGGGTGAGATTCATAGTTGCAAACAATAATAGGGGTAATAACCTTATTATTTAGGACTTTTAATAAATTATCGCTTAGTGTAACAATATCTGCTCCTAAAGAAACATAGTCACCGGCTTTTACATGATACTGAAAATTATTAGCATCTGGCTTTGCTCTATTGATACCAATATGTACTAGTAAATGAAGACCATTAGGAAGGGTCATAACAAATGCGTGTTTAGTATTAGCAATAACACTAATTATTCCCTCACATGGTGCAACAAGTTTATTATCGGTAATTTCAATTGCAAGACCATCACCGACCATTTTGTTAGCAAATGCTTTGTCGGGGATATTTTCCAGACGAATAACTTTGCCACAGGCAGGAGCACATACTGTATTTTTTTTATTTTTTAATAGTCTAGTAAAAAAATTCATTCATTATCTCCTTTTAAATATAGAAAAAGGCATTAGTGATATCAAAAAATAATCACTAATGCCTAATTTAATAGTAACATCGTTATATTTATAATATCGACTAAATAATTATATGTCAAGAATATCTTTAAATATTCTTATATTATACCAATTATTTTATAAAATGATAATATGTAGTTATGATTTAATGTATATAGCCACAGATATATCTATTGACATGATTTGATAATAAAAGGTATAATTTCTTACATAGTGCGAACTTAGTTCGTTGTATTTTTTTTAACACAAAGTAAGCGCTTTAGTGATACAATAGGTTTGGATATATTATTCTGCACGAAAAATAGTACATTTTCGTTCGGACAAAAAAAACACATTAATTTACTAATAATCAATGTGTTTAGAAACATAAATATATTGAATGGAAAGGTACAGTTAAATCCTATATTGATTGGGGGGATGGGAATGATGAAATACATGCAAAGATTGGGAAAATCATTGATGTTGCCTGTATCAGTGATGCCAATTGCTGCATTATTAAAGGGAATTGGTTATTGGATCGACCCAACAGGATGGGGAAGTAATAATGCTATTGCTGCTTTTTTGATTGAATCTGGGGGAGCGATTATTGATAATTTACCAATTTTATTTGCTGTAGGAATTGCTATTGGAATGTCTCAGGAACGAGAGTTAACGGTAGCTCTAAGTGCGGTTGTTTCTTATATGATTGTTTCTAGGCTGCTTTCACCACCGGCTGTAGCATTGATAAAAGGAATTCCCGAAGCAGAAGTTTCTGCTGCTTTTGAAAATTCTGCAAATGCATTTGTTGGAATAATTTCAGGTCTTGTAGTGGCATATAATTATAAAAAGTTTTCGAAAGTAAAGTTACCTGATGCGTTATCTTTTTTTGGTGGAAAGCGTTTTGTCCCAATAATATCGACTGCTTCAATGCTAGTTATTTCTTTATTATTACTAATTGTTTGGCCGTTTTTTTATGAATGTTTTGTATCATTTGGAGAAATGATTTCGAAATTAGGACCAGTTGGAGCTGGATTATATGGATTTTTTAATCGATTATTAATTCCTACTGGATTACATCATGCACTCAATTCTGTCTTTTGGTTTGATGTGGCAGGAATTAATGATATTGGCAAATTTTGGGGAACAGTGTCTGGAGGCATTAAAGGAGTAACTGGTATGTATCAGGCTGGTTTTTTTCCAGTAATGATGTTTGGATTACCAGCAGCTGCAATCGCTATTTACCAAAGTGCTAGACCTGAACGAAAAAAACAAGTTGGAACGATTTTATTGTCTGCTGCTTTTGCTTCATTTGTTACTGGGGTTACAGAACCATTGGAGTTCTCTTTTATGTTTGTTGCACCAGTATTATATTTTATTCATGCTCTATTAACAGGAATAATGCTATTTGTGGCTGCGGTATTTAAATGGCTTGCGGGCTTTGGCTTTTCGGCAGGATTGATTGATTATATTTTGAGTATTAAAGCCCCGTTCTCTAACGATATATTTATGCTGATTCCACTTGGATTGATTTGTGCTTTTATATATTATTGCATTTTTAGATTTATGATAGTTCGTTATAATTTAATGACACCTGGTCGGGAGACTGATGAAGATATAATTGAAATTGAGGAAGAGGAATACAATATTACATTAGAAAATCAAGACTATGATGAGATTGCAATTGTTTTGATAGAAGCTTTGGGGGGGCGAAATAATGTGCAGTTTGCAGATAGCTGTATTACACGATTACGTGTGGAATTAGGTAATCCTGATTTAGTTGATGAACAAGCTATATTAGCTACTGGAGCAACAGGAATTATAAAAATTGGAAAAAATAATTTACAAATTATCATAGGCACCGAAGTACAATTTATTGTCGATGCCATGAATGACATATTAATGTAAATGGATGGAGGCAATAACATTGAAGATACTCAAGGTTTTTAATAATAATAGTGTTGCAGCAATATCAGATGAGTTAGGTGATATAATTTTAACTGGTTCGGGGATCGGTTTTCAAAAGAGAATTGGTGATGAAGTTGACGAAAGCAGGATTGAAAAGACATATTTTTTTAAAGATGATCAGCAGAAACGATTTGAGCAATCGATTGAAACAGTACCTGCTATATATTTTGAAATAACTAATAAAATTGTTAATCAAGCTAATAAGGAATTAGATACAGATTTTAGTGGTGAAATATTTTTAGCGATAAGTGATCATATTTCATTTGCAGTAAAAAGAAAAAAGGAAGAGATTTATCTTCCTAATGTTGTTTTGAGTGAAACAAAAGTATTATATAAAAAAGAATATAAAGTTGGTTTATGGGCACTTGATTATATAGAAGAAAAAACGGGGATACGGTTAGATGACGACGAAGCAGGTTATATTGCTTTACATTTAGTAAACTTTTCACTCGATAATAAGGCAAATAATGCAACGAAAATTGTTACTTTGACAAAAGAAGTACTAAATGTGATTAAATTATCAATGAAAGTTGACTTAGAGGAGGATTCTCTAGGTTATGCGCGAATTTCAACTCATTTAAAGTATTTAGCGGAAAGAATTTTTAGGGATGAAATTGATGAATTGCAAGATACTACAGCGGATATCCGGGAAATGTTGAAAGAAGATTTACGATTGTCTCTGTGTATTAATCGGATTGTTAAATTAATTCGTGATCGTTATGATTATGAATTATCACCAGACGAGCAAACTTATTTATGTATACATATAAAAAAGAACGCAAAATTATAATGGAAGCGCTTGACGTTTACTAAATATTTTGCTAATATTTACTTGTAAATACGGATTGTTACTCTAAGCAGGCAAGACCAAATATGTATTATGTTTTTTAGCATAATTATATTTGGTCTTTATTTTTGTTTAAAATCTGTATTGATTTATTTATATAATGTATAACTAATATTGATAATTTTTGGGAATGGGACTCGATATTAACTATACGGGAAAGGAAAAGGAGATAATGAGAAAAATTAAAAAAAATACTCATAAACTGATGTCTATGTTTTTGGCAGTACTAATGGTTTTCGGTTGTTTTAGTGCATGGCCAACACAAGTTAGTGCTGCTGAGTCAGATTATGAAATTTATCCTAAACCACATTTGATGGAATATCAAAGTGGTGATTACGTTATTCATCAAAATATTAATATTGTATATGAAGATGGTATTGATGAATATACT
This sequence comes from Erysipelatoclostridium sp. MSK.7.34, assembly GCF_019041935.1. NCBI lineage: Bacteria > Bacillati > Bacillota > Erysipelotrichia > Erysipelotrichales > Coprobacillaceae > Thomasclavelia > Erysipelatoclostridium sp. MSK.7.34. Next base: position 5,654 of record NZ_JAHPYJ010000002.1, on the reverse strand, counting down.
AAAGCTAGAATGAATGAGGTATTGGCAATCAAGAAGATAAATGCTACTATCTCAAATGAAATTAAAGAAGATCAAACTAATATCTTAGTAGGTATTAAAGGATCAGATGGATACGTTGATAAACATGTATCTAAAAATTACACATTAAAAACAAGTGGATTATATGATAAATTAGATTCATATTTATTAGCCTCAGATAATGGGACAATTACTGTATTAGGTAAAGATACTGATGCTGCATTTTATGGAATCACTAGTTTATATCATATCTTTAACCAGATGGATAGTTATTCAATCCGTAACTTTGTAATGGAAGATTACGCTGATGTAGCTAGTCGAGGATTCATTGAAGGATATTATGGAAACCCTTGGTCAACAGAAGATCGCTCTGAATTGATGAAATGGGGAGGATATTATAAATTAAATTCATATTTTTATGCTCCAAAAGATGACCCTAAACATAATTCTAAATGGCGTGAATTATACAGTGATGAAGAAATTGAAACAAAAATAAAACCGTTAGCACAAGCTGGTAATGAATCAAAATGTCGTTTTGTTTTTGCATTGCATCCGTATATGAATAATGCAATTAGATATAACAGTGAAGAAAATTATCAAGCTGATTTAAAAGTAATGCAGGCTAAATTTGCTCAAGTAATTGAAGCAGGTGTTCGTCAAATTGCAATTCTTGCTGATGATGCTGGAAATGTTGGTGGAGATAACTACATTAAAACTTTGAAAGATATGACTGCATGGATCAAGGAAATGCAAAAAACATATCCAGATTTAAAATTAACATTACCATTTTGTACTCAAGAATATATGGGTAATGGCCAAGGTTACTATACGAATTTCCCAGAAAACGTTCAAATTGTTATGACTGGTGGACGTGTTTGGGGTGAAGTTTCAAATAATTTTACAACAACTTTTACTAATAATGTAGGTCGTGGACCATATATGTGGATCAATTGGCCTTGTACTGATAATTCTAAAAAGCACTTGATTATGGGTGGATATAGTACATTCTTACATCCGGGGGTTGATCCAAATAAGATCCAAGGTATTGTTCTAAATCCAATGCAACAATCTGAACCAAGTAAAGTGGCAATTTTTGGAAATGCATGTTATTCATGGAATATTTGGGAAACTAGTGAAGAAGCAGATGAAATTTGGGAAGATTCATTTAAATATGTTGATCATAATAGCGCAGAAGTAACAGCTGCTTCGGATGCCTTAAAAGAACTATCAAAACATATGATAAATCAAAATATGGATAGTCGTGTAACGCCATTACAAGAGTCAGTAGAATTAAAAGATCGTTTGAATCAATTTAAAACTGCTTTAAATAGTGGTAATACAATCAGTGATGATTTATTTACCGATTTAATTAACGAGTTCACAAAATTACAAACAGCTGCAAAAACTTATCGTAATGAAGCAGGTGACACTCGTATAAAAGATCAAATAATTTATTGGTTAGATTGCTGGGATGATACTACTGAGGCAGCGATTGCTTTAATTAATGGTGTCAAAGCAGTGCAAGATGGTGCTGAAAATGACCAAATTTGGGACTTGTATGCTCAAGGTCAAGCTGCTTTTGAAAGATCAAAAACACATAATTTCCATTATGTTGATCATGATGAATATGCGGAAGTAGGGGTACAACATATTGTACCGTTTATAAAAACAATGGAACAATACTTATCTGATGTTGCATCATCAATTATTGATCCATCAAAACAGGTAACAAAATTTATTACAAATCGTGATGATACACCTACTGGAGCTATTTCAAATGTTTTTGATAATAAAGCCAATACGGAAATTGTTTATAAAAATCCAAATTCTATAAATGAAGGTACATATGTTGGTGTTAGTTACACAAAAGCTATTGATGTAGATAAAGTGATATTTAGATTAGGTACAAATAGTAATTCTAAAGATACTTTTGCAAAATCTAAAGTGCAATTTACTAATGATGGCAAAGAATGGAAAGATTTGGATGGAACTATTTATAATCTACCAAATGAAGTTGTTTTAGAAGATTTAGAATTACAAAATGTAAAAGGAATTAGAATGATTGCCACAGAAGCGAAATCTAATACTTGGTTAGGAATTCGTGATATTGTTGTAAATCCAACAGATGAACCTATTGTAGATAATGATATGGGAACATTATCTATAGATAAATTGTCATTACAAGGCGGTACTCTTGCAAAAGTAACAGATGGAGATAACTCTACATTTGCTCACTTTGCTGAAGATCCGTATAAAGGTGGCACAATTAAAGATTATATACCTATTGATGCCTCATTGATTTTAACATTCAAAAATCCTAAAAAATTAGGAACAATTAATTTTGTTCAAGATAGTAAAACTGATAAAATTACAAAATATGCGCTTGAATATACAATTGATGGTAAAAATTGGCAAGAAATTGCAAAATATGATGGTCAAGCAGCAGTTAATGAGGATGTTTCAGCATTAAACTTAACGGTTAAAGCAGTTAGAATTAGAAATTTAGAATTAAATTTACAAAATGATAGTGCTGGTTTTTGGTGGAAAGTTTATGATTTTAGTGTAAGCAATCCTGCAGCTATAGAAAAGACATTTATGTATACTGATACATGGGAAGTCTACAAAGGAACAGAGTCAAATCTAACGGATGGAGATAACACTACAGCTTTAGATTTTAATACTAAGCCCGGTGATACTAGCCGCGTTGGTGATTTTATTGGTTGGGATTTTGGAAAAACAATTCAGATAGGAAAAGTTCATGCTGTTATTGGTGGAGATCGTAATGCGGGTGACAAGTGGCTTAAATACAGTTTACAATACTCTGCTGATGGTCAAGATTGGACAACATATAAATCATATGAAGGTGTTACTAACGGCAAAGATGTTATTGATGAGAATTTACGTGGAGTAGAGGCAAGATATGTTCGTTTAGTAAATAATGAACAGAAAAATTCTTGGGTAATTTTCTCAGAATTTGATGTTGCCCAATTTGATCCTATTAAAGATTATGATGATACAAATGTATACACAAATACAGAATATAGATTGATAACAGAAAGTAAAGAAGATTTAACTAAATTGATGTATGATGAGGTAATCACATTAACTCAAGGTCAATATATTGGTGTTGATTTATTAAGAATTAAAGATATTAGTGAAATTGTTGTTGATATGAATAAAGATAATTTGACTATAGAAACATCTAAAAATGCACTTGAGTGGACTACTGTAAAAACTAAAACTAGTGAATTACCTGATGCTCGTTATGTAAGAATAATTAATAATACTAATTCTGCCATTACTTTTAATCTTAATAGATTTGAAGTACATTCAAATGAATTATACGCTCCTTCATTATATGAAACAACAATGGGAATTAATAGTTCATGGGGAGTAGCAGAAGATAGTCGTAATAATGGTGCGGCTTTTGATGGTAATATTGATACAACAACAGAATTTGCAGATCTGCCACAAAAAGGACAATACATTATTTATGATTTAGGACAAGAAAGAAATATTTCTAAAATTCAAATGTTCTGCCAAGATTCTGCAGTAAATTATATTCGGGATGCTGATATTCTTATTTCTAATGATTTAGAAAATTGGACAAAGGTTATAACAATTGGTGATGGAGTAGAAAATAAAAATGATGCCTCTGTTACTTGTATAAATTCTGATGCAGGTTATAAAGCATCAAGTACTTATCCTAATAAGGTATTGGTTGAAGGGACTGCTGATAATGTTAAGGCTCGTTATTTAAAAATTTTAATGACAGCAACAAATAATAATCGTGCAGTTTTATTCAATGAAATTGTAATTAATGATGGTGAGTATGTTCCGGTATCAAATGATCCTACTTTTGAATCAAATGCAGTTGAAGTACAAGGATTTGTACCACAAAATATGTTTGACGGTGATTTAACTACAGCATATAAACCAAATACTACTGATGCAGGGTATATTACATATACACTTTCTGATAATTTAGATGTTAAGAAAATAAATATCGTTCAAAAAGGGACAGTAAGTAATGCTAAGGTAATGGCTTTAGTAATGGTTGGTGAAGAAAAACAGTGGGTACAAGTAGGCACTTTAAGCAAATCACTAAATGAGATATATTTACCATTTGATATGACTTATGAATTGAAGATTGTATGGGAAGCAAATAATATCCCAACAATTTCTGAAATTGTAAGATTAAATGATGATGAATTTTTACCAGAATTAGAAGCATTACAAAAATATGTTAACTCATTAAATGTTGATGAAAATAATTATACTGCGTCTTCTTATGCTAAGTATGTTAGCAAATTGAATCAGGCAAATGAAGTTTTATCAACTGCTTCAGGAGATAAGAAATTAATAATCAAAGCATATAGTGAATTACAAATTGCTTATACTAATTTAGTTACTCGTGGTAATGCCCAATTAATTAAAGATGAATTAAATAAAATTGGTGCATTAGTTGCTGATGATTATACTGATTCAACATGGGAGGCATTACAAGATAAAGTTAATGAGGCTAATACTTTATTAGCTAAAGGTGAAGAAGAATTGAACGTTAAAGAAGTTGCTGATATGGTCAACATATTACAAGTAGCTAAATCAAACTTAATTACAAAAGTTTCAGTGAGTAAAGAAGTATTACAAAATTATATAGATACAAATGAGTTGGATAATTTAGATACTAGTAAATATCTAACATCTACTGCAACACCATTTGTAGATGCATTAAAGGTGGCACATGACCTAATTGCTAGTGATGATGCGACAGTTAAACAATTGGAAGATGCTTTAACAGCATTACAAGAAACACGTGCGGCATTGGTTTTAAAAGCAACTGCTGATGAAATTAATGCTATAAATGGATTAATTGATAGTTATAAAGAAAATAATTATACTGCTTCTACATGGAAAGAATTTGTTAAAGTACTAACAGAAGTTAAAGATGCTTTAAATGATGAAAACAGCAGTGAAGATATAGCTGAATTAACAAAAACTTTGAAAGCTGCTGCTGAAAAACTTGTAGAACGAGGAGATTTAACAGATCTTAATATTTTATTAGAAACTGCTGAAGCACTAGATGCTAATAGATATACTGAAGAATCTTATAATAAATTATTGGATATTATTAAAACTATCAAAGTAGAGTTAAAAGATAGTTCAGAAATGCTACAAACTGATGTAGATAAACTACAGGCTAAGTTGCAAGCAGCAATTGATGCATTAGAAATAAAACCATCAGTTACCCCTAATGAAGATGGTATAATTAATGGAAACACTGCATCAGATACAACAACTAGTTCAAAAACTGGTGACGATGTAGTTATTGGATCATTCTTAGTATTAGGAATGTTAAGTATTGCTGGATTATGGCTATACCGTAAAAAAGAAAATTGTTAATAGCGATATATTTCTCTCTCTCTTTTAGAAGAAGGCTGAATAAAAATTCAGCTTTTTTTCTATTTAGGTGAGTATATATATTGACAAAAAATTAAAATATGATATATTAATATCAGTAATCATTACTGTTAATTATAGGTGATGATGAAATAAATAATATAAAAAGGAGATAATTATAATGGCTAAATTTGTATGTTCTGTATGTGGATATGTTTATGAAGGAGATGCAGCTC